>JAQVJV010000001.1 GCA_028695025.1 Candidatus Moraniibacteriota bacterium | reverse complement strand
TTTTACATGCACCTCAAGGAATGCGAATGGAGATGGAAAAGAAACGATGCTGATTTGGAGAAAGAATTGATGAAAATCGTTACCAAGTATTATTAATTTTTTAGAAAAGTGCTAGTCTAGAGCCATATCGTTTATGGAAAAAGACATCGCCATCAAAGTCGAAAATTTGTCCAAAACTTTCAAGATTCCCCATGAGAAAATCACCTCGCTCAAGGGGGCTTTTGTGAGCGCTCTCAAATCGAAAGGCTATGAAGAATTCAAGGCGCTTGACGATGTGAGCTTCGAAGTGAAAAAAGGAGAATTTTTCGGAATTATCGGCCGGAACGGCAGCGGAAAATCGACGTTGCTCAAAATTTTGGCGGGGATATACAAGCCGGACAAGGGGAGAGTCCATATCCACGGACGTATCTCGCCGTTCCTTGAGCTCGGCATCGGTTTCAACCCGGAACTCTCGGGGCGGGACAACGTATATCTCAATGCGGCGGTGTTGGGACTCACAAGAAAGCAAATTGACGAAAAATTCGATGCTATTGTCGAATTTTCGGAACTGCGCCGTTTCATCGACCAGAAAGTGAAAAACTATTCTTCCGGGATGCAGGTGCGCCTCGCTTTTTCCGTGGCGATCCATGCCAACCGGGATATTCTTCTCATGGACGAAGTGCTCGCGGTGGGAGATACGAATTTCCAGAGCAAGTGTTTGGAGGAATTTAATAAATATAGAGAACAAGGGAAAACCGTTGTTTTAGTGACTCATGATATTGAAACCGTAAAGAAATATTGTAATAAGACAATGCTTCTTAGGAATGGCGGCATTGAAATGATGGGGAATTCCACTGATGTTGGCAATGAATATATATATCAAAATATGTCTGATGAGGAAGTTCGTATGGTAGAAAACACGAAAAAAAATAAAAGCAAAGAAGGGATTAGTAAGCTGGATGATAAGGAAATTGCTAGGATTACAAGAGTTGAATATCTTGATAAAAATGGGAATGTAAAAAATGTTTTCAAAACGGGTGACGATATAGTGATGAGGGTGTATTTGCATACTCAAAAAGGTATAAGAGAATTAGATCTTGGCCTGGATATATATAGCCAAGAAGATAACTATATATTTGGAATTAATACTTATCCGGATAAAATCGATACGAAAACATTTATTAGTAAAGGCTATTTTGAGATATATTTCAAAAAAGTTAAACTTCGAACAAACTCTTATTATTGCAGCATTGGTTTAAGGAAAAAAGATACAAAAATAAATTATGATTTTATGGCTCGATCGGCATCTTTTAAAATGTTCTCAAGTGATAATAATCAAGGAATATTATCTATGGAATATAGCTGGAAAGAATAGCTACATATGGAAAAAGACGACTTCATACAACCAAAATTAAATAGAACTAACTTAGATATTTATTTTATTCGTAAGTCAATTTTTTCTGCAATAGAAAAAAACTTATTAAAATTTAAAGGCAAAGTATTGGACGTGGGCTGTGGTCAGATGCCCTATAAAAACTACCTATTAGAAAATTGTGATATACGTGAATATATCGGACTCGATATTGATAATGCACTGGTTTACGGTGATAATATAAAACCGGACATGGTTTGGGATGGAAAGATAATGCCAATTAATGATAATGAATACGATACTATCATTGGGACAGAATTGTTAGAGCACTGTTACAACCCGGAAATTACTCTAGCTGAAATCGCAAGAGTGCTGAAGCCATCCGGGATATTTTTTTTTACGACACCTTTTTTTTGGCCGTTGCATGAGTCCCCTAACGACCAATTTCGATACACACCTTATTCTCTGAAAAGAATTTTGAGAGATAGCGGATTCAAAAATATCGAAATTAAAGCTGGAGGCGGATGGCATGCAAGTTTGGCTCAAATGATTGGCTTGTGGATAATGAGATCTCCAATTAACAAGTTTCAAAGAAAGATTTTCTCTTTCTTGGCGAAACCATTTATGAAAATCCTTATTTATATCGATAAGGATAATTCCATTAGAGATCAGCAAATGTTTACAAATTTATATGGAACAGCAGAAAAATAAATTGAATATTGCAATATTAACACCAACTGAAGATGCCTATTCAGAAACATTTATACAGGCTCATCGAAATCTTCTAAAGGGAAATATATTTTATTATTACGGAAACTTAATTCCAAAATATTTGCATGGACGTGGTCAGCTTAATGAAGGAACTGGAGAAGACCTAGAGGCACTGCAAGAATCATTTATATCAAATAATATTGATGTTATTCTAGCAGAATATGGTTATACAGCAGCAGAATCTTTGCCTGCAATAAAGAACTCTGGTATCCCTTTAGTTGTACATTTTCACGGTATGGATGCGCATAGCGAGGATGTCTTCAATGTACATAAACATCGGTACCTTGAATTTTTTGAATATGCGTCAAAAATTATCGCTGTCTCTGAATGCATGGTGGATCGACTTATAGAGATGGGATGTCCGAAAGAAAAAATCGTTTATGCTCCTTATGGACCAGATTCAGAATATTATAGCGTAGAGCCATCTTTTAACCGCCAAATTTTTCTAGCAGTAGGAAGATTTGTTGATAAAAAAGCGCCCTATTATACAATTTTAGCTTTCAACTATGCTTTAAAAGAATATCCAAATGCAAAGTTAAGAATGGCGGCTGATGGTCCATTATTGCCAATGTGTAAGAATTTGGTCAAATATTTGAAAATCCAAGATAATGTTGAATTTATAGGTGTTATTGATAGAAATACCATAAAAAAAGAAATGGCGAATGCATTGGCATTTGTTCAGCACTCGATTGTCACAGAGAATGGAGACAGTGAAGGGACTCCGGTTGCGATTCTTGAAGCGAGCGCAGCGGGCTTACCTGTAATAGCGACGAGACATGCTGGGATAAAGGACGTTGTATTAGAAGGAAAAACTGGATTATTAGTTGATGAGCATGATATAGACGGAATGGCTGAGGCAATGAAAGATATTCTTAAAGATCGTGATTTTGCCAAAAAAATAGGCTTAGAAGCTAAAAAAAGAATACGAGAGTTGTTTTCAATTGAAAGGCACATATCAAAGATTGAAATTGCTTTATTGGATTCTGTAGATCGGCGGAGAAATCAATCAATACCCTTGCTAGAAAAAACAATAGGAGTGAAAGACTATGTCAGTCGGTTAAATTGTAGCAAAAATAAAGATTCTAAAACATCAATCATTATTACTTCGCACAATTATGGAAAATATCTGAAAAGAGCAATTGAGTCGGCGCTTAAACAAACATTAAAACCAAAAGAGGTCATTGTTGTAAACGATTCCAGTAATGATAATACAGAAAGTGTTGCGAGAAATTTTGGAAACAAAATTAGGTATTATTATGTTAATTTCCATAACGCTCAAAAAACGAGAAATTTTGGTTTAAAGATGAGTACCGGAGATTGTATTGTTTATTTGGATGCCGATGATTATTTTCATCCTGACTATTTGGCTTATACGCAAAAAGAGCTTCTAAATGATGATAGTCTATCGTTGGTTTATACGGATAGAATAAATCTTATCGATGAAAATCTAAAAAGTAGAGTTATTTTACCGAAATATTGGAAAACAAAAGAATTTAATTACGAAGAATTAAAAAAAGAAAATTTTATATCGCTTCCATCACTAATAAGAAAAAAAAACTTTAAGGGGTTTAATGAAAATATAAATAGATTGCAGGACTGGGATGCTTGGTTAACTTTTCTCAAAAACAAAAAAGCAAAAAGAATAAGTAAATTTCTGTTTTATGTGAGATTTCATGGAGAAAATAAAACTATCAAAATATTATTAGAGACTGAGAAACTTAAAATATTGCTTAATCATGGAATTTTAAAAATGTCACAGATGGAAATAATAGATTTCTGTGGCAATATCATGCAAAAAAAGAATGAAATTATCCAACAAAAGGATAAAGAACTTGAAAGGAAAACTTGCAACTATAACTCAAAAATTGAAGAGATGTCAAATAAGTTAATACAAAAAGACCAGGAACTTCACGCGATTCATTCTTCTCTTCAATGGCAGATCCCCAATTTCTTTTTCAAGAGGTATCGGAAATACGTGAAGCCCCGCGCTCCCAAGTTCGTTTTCAAAATTTTCAAGCCGTTTTTTGTTTTTATGAAAAATCTTCGCAACCATGGAGGGGAAAAAGAACCGCTGTTCGGCCCTAAAATAACTTATTATATTGGAAAAGCAAAAGGTTCAATCAAGAATTGGTTCGGGCTTGGGAGAATGGCGTTTGACGAATTGCGCTATAACGGTTTTGAGGGGCTGATGTTTGCATACAAACGTCACATGAAAAAGAAACACGGTGAAATTCCGGCTGATTATGCGCGGGTTGACGACTATATCCCAAACTTGGTGACCATTGGGATTCTTTCCATCAACCACTTGGAGTTGATCCGGCCCTGCCTTGAATCGATCGAACAAAACTTGAGCGATAAATATAAAATAGAAATTATCGTGGGCGATACAGGGACG
The DNA here is from genome assembly GCA_028695025.1 of Candidatus Moraniibacteriota bacterium. Taxonomy (GTDB): domain Bacteria; phylum Patescibacteriota; class Minisyncoccia; order Moranbacterales; family UBA11712; genus STE-71. The sequence continues at coordinate 111,850 of JAQVJV010000001.1, read as the reverse complement.
AAGGAGAAAAAGGTCTGGAATTTTTATAAACACGCCGAAAAAAATTGGAACAATGTCAGAATTATGAAAATAGGAAAGTATCATTTCTGCCGGAATTACAACCAGCTTTTTTCAAAATATGCCAAGGGGCAATATCTGATCCTTCTTAACAATGACACAGTCGTGAAAGGAAATTGGATTGACGAGCTGGTCGATCCGCTTGCAGACAAGCGGATCGGAATTGTCGGCGGAAAGTTGCTCTATAAAAACGGAACGATCCAGCACGCGGGGATGGAGTTCCGGGACGGGAACGCTCTGGCTGTTTATGCCAAACAAGAAAAAGATTTGCCGGAAGCGAATTTCAAAGCTTTCGTTCCGGTCCTCACCTTTGCTTGCGTGGCAGTGCGCCACGATGTGTACAACCGTTTCCGGATGGATGAAAACTATCGCGAGGAAGCGCAGGATACTGATTTTTGTTTGCGGGCTGGCGAAGCCGGGTTCAAGGCATTGTATAATCCTGAATGCGAAGTATTTCACCTCGAGTGTTCGACCCGGGATTGGCGAAAGGGGGAGCGGGACAGAAACCTGTTGAAAAAACAATGGGGAGGCAGGATCTCGAAAATAGCCAGTGAAAGCAGGCAACGGATCAAATTCGATCCGGATGAATATAAAAATTCAATAGCGGTTCTGCGGGACGACGGAATCGGAGATCTTTTGATGGGCGTGGGTGCTTTCGCAAACCTGCGGAAAAAATATCCGGATAAGAAGCTCATCCTCGCAACCTATGGAAGAAATGTGGAGATGATGATGGGTTTCGGGATATTCGATGAGCTGGTTCCTATTCCCAACGGGCAGAAATATCCACCCTTGCCAATTCCAAAAGATTCGGAGACATATGATTTGCGGAGCCTTGAGATGGATTTTTCTCCAATGCACGGAAAGCCGCTTGAAACGAACAAAACGAATCGCCATGAAGTTTTTTCCGAAATATTAGGGCTGGATATGCCTTTCGAGCTTGTTCCGATGCCTGATTATCCCGGAGCGCGGAAAAAAGTCGAAAATCTTTTTCGAAAAGAGGGGGTCGATATCAAGCAAAATTTTGTCGTGTTCAACCTGATCGCTTCAAATCCGGCGCGTTCCTGGTGGGAACCATATTATCCGGAACTGATCAAGGCCGTGGAAGACGCGGGGTTTGTTCCGCTGATTGTCGGAACAAAAGATAGCGAGTTTTATCGGGGAAGCAAGGTTGTGAATCTTATCGGAAAAACCAAGACAATAGCCGAATTCATCGAAGTTGTGAAATTGGGGAAATACGTGATTTCGACCGACACAAGCGCGTACCACGTCGCGGCGCTCTCGGGAATTCCATTCCTGGCGATTTTCACCGGCGGCGTGAAGCCGGAAGCCCGTTTGGGTTTCTATGGAAAATATGAAGTTTGCGAACCGCCCGCAAGCCTCAAATGCTATCCTTGCTGGGACGAAGGCTGCAAAGATTTGTCAGTCCGATGGAAGAAGGATCCTTGCCGGTTGATCATCAAGCCGGAAGAAGTGATTGAAAAATTCAAAAAACTGGTCGAGAAATATCCGGGATAGGGTTATTTGTATATTTTTATATTTGTGAACTCAAATTCCTGAACAGCGTTGGTAGGATCTATACGAAGATTTATCAACTTTTTTTTATAAAATTTCTCAAGTTCGTCGATATTTAAGATTATATCCCTTGCCGAAATATTATCGGAGTACTTTTCGCCATAGCTCGATTGGCCATCAAAAAGATAATATAGCTTGGTTCCGTTTCCTACGGATGTAGCGAAAGATATCCCCTTGATATTGGCTGTACAAATAATGAACCACGGGTCGCTATTTAGAGATTGAAATTTATTTTTTACCGGATTTATATTTTGTATGCCATTCTCTTCCTCAATAATAGAAGAGAAATTTTGGTAAATAGAGGAATATTGCGGGGTTTTGAAAAGATATTTTTTTTGAATGTAAAAATATCGGTAAATAGTAGCCAGCGAAACAAAAGTTAAAATAAAAAAGAAAGCAATGGAGCAGTATAGTTGTATTTTTTTTACATGTTTTTTTGTCAAAAAAACCAAAGCAAAAAGAGGGACTATTGGAAGGAAATATCTTCCCTGAATTCCTCTTAGGATATTATTTTCCGGTTCAGTCCAAAAAACATATTCGATAAATTCAACTAGAGCTATGGTCATAACAGCAACGAAAAATATCAGCACTCTTTGATGTATGGATATTGGGACTTTCTTTTCCCCATAAAGAACAATGCATATAAAAAACAGCGCGATGAAAATGTAAAAATAATCCGGCAAAGAAAGCGTTCCCCAGCTGAATCTCCCCATGGTTTCTTTTGAGTAGGCCCACCATTTCGAGGATATATCCGAAGTTAATATTTTTCCAAAGGTGCCCGGATTGTTTTTTACATAATTTAATTGCTCATTTGGATTAACTGGGTAGAAATCTGGTTTCAGGTATTTATCATGATTCGAGACTCCGTTCAAGGTTGCGAATAAAACAAAATTGAGAAAAGTAACAGCTAAAAGAAAGCCAAAATATCGCTTCCAATTTCTGAATTGTGATAATCTTAAAACAAAAAGAAGTAAGAGGAAAAAGATATAGCCTGGCTTTACTTGAATAAACAGTAAAGAAATTGATCCGATAACTAACAAATCTTTATTCTCCAGGGTTTCTTTTTGCGAATAATACAAAATAAGCGCTGTGAAAAAAAACAAACCTGAAATCGCGAGTGCGTCCATGCTGACGCTCCCAAATTGATGCATGCTCATGGGCAGAAGCGCCGAAAGGACGAAAATCATTTTTCCAAAAGGAGCTATCCTTATAGCGAAAAAGATTATAAATATCGCAACAAACAAATTAAAAAAACGGGCAAAAAAGAATGCCGCGATCGGAGACAGGTTTGATATTTTCGCCAAATCAATCCCGATGGCTTGAGGAATATATCCAATCGGATTATAGGAGCAAAATTGAGTATAAGCATTTATTTTCGATGTTGATATTTTTTCTCCCGATAATTCTTTCAGGATTCCAAAAGAGTAGTTTCCAATTTCAAGATTTGCAGGGTCGAAGTGTTTTTCAAGGTCGGATGCATTTTGCGGAATATTCACTTCAAGATCTTTGTTGCATACAATTTGAAATTCTGATAACCCCCAAGCCCTGCGAAAATGGTTTGGTTCATCAGGAACTCGAAATGGTGGCATAATAACAACTTGAAAAAAGCCCCATACAAGGGCGAATGTCAAAAAGAGATATTCCGGTTTTGAAACAATAAGATGGAAAAATTTTTTCGGTTTTATCAATACCGTCATTGGAGATGGATGAATTATCTTTTCTTTTCCTCCTGATATTCCTCATCAGCATTAACTTCCCAAATATCGTGCGTTTTTCCGAGGATATTTTCCGCGGCGTATAGTCCGGTGAGGATGGAATGATCCATATTGTTATATTTGAACATCCCATATCTCCCGATCGGCTGAAGATTCTCAATTTTATCAAGATAATTTCGGATAATTTCGATATTTTTTATTTCTGTCCCATCTTGGACGGGATATGTTTTGGGGATTCTCACAACAAAACCATCAATAAAATCTTTTTTCTTGGCGAGATTGAGGACATCAAGGTCTTGGATGCCTTGCTTCAAAAGCTCTTCGTCTGACATTTTCCAGGTTCCATCATTTTCATTGCACCAATATTCAAGCGAGAGGGGCGTTTGGTTTTCATCCGGAGAGGTGAACGGGCTCATATTTTTCGGCGAACCGATCCTTCCGGTCTTGGCTTCCGCGGAATGGACATAAATCCAGTTGTCAGGAAAAGGATTTTTTGAATTATATATCAAATTGACCATGATAGTGCTTCGAAATTTCAATTTTTCAGTGGCTGAAAGGGTTTCGGAATCGGCCGATGGGGAAACTCTCTTCACGAGATGGGTGAGAGGAATGCTTGAAAGAAAATGATCGGCGAAAAATTCAGTTTCTTCCCCGTTTTTATTTTTTACAGTTATGCTTCTGATTTTATTTTCATGGGAGTTTATTTTTGTCACCTCTGTTTCAAGGAAAATATCTGCTCCATTATTTTTCGCTTTTTCTGCTATTTTTTCATACATCATTCCGGATCCGTATTTTGGATAGTGGAATTGGTCGATGAGCGTTTTTACTCCGCCGCTCTTGCTGGGAAATAGGGCGTTTTTTACGGCACTTGTCATGGAAAGTCCTTTTATGCGTTGTGCGACCCAGCTGGCTTCCATTTCAGTGCAGGGAATGCCCCAGAGTTTTTCATTGTAGGTCTTGAAAAAAGTTCGGTAGAGCTTTTTCCCAAAACGGTTGGTGACCCATTGCTCGTAGTTTTTTTCCTCTTTATATGGGAAAAGGCGGATCCAGATATAGCTCGCGATAATATGCAAAGAACCAAAAAATCCCAACCCAAAAAAAGCATTTGCCGGTTTCAATGGATAGAAAAAAAATTTATTTTTGTAATATATCCTAGTAAGTCGATTTACCGGCAAAAAATCATCGGCCAAGATTTCTTTCCAAAGGCGGTTTACCTCATCGGATTTGGTGTAGAATCGATGGGGCCCTAAATCAAAAAGAAAGCCCTTATATCCAATTGTTTTGCTTATGCCGCCAATTTGATTGTCCTTGTCAAATATGGCTACTTTTTTCCCGGCTTCTGATAGCTTGAGCGCGGCGGCAAGGCCAGCCGGTCCCGCGCCAAAAACAATAACGTCAAATTTGCTATTTGATTCAGCCATGGTTTGAAGGTTTTTATATCTCAAGCTTAGCAATATTCCTTTATTTTTTCAACTATTTCCGTCGTGGAAAGGCCGTCGTTATCGCGCTCGACAGCGTGGCATCGGCCGCCGTTCTTTGCGGCTGATCCGTATTCAACCCATTCTTCCGGATGGCCGTATTCGCCCGAGTTGCAATGGACATCCGGTTTCAGGATTTCAATCCAGCGGTTGGGCGTCGTTTCGTCGAAAAGAAAAACAAAATCAACCGCTTCAACCGCCGCGACAACCCCCGCTCTTGCATTTTCCGGATTGATGGGGCGTCCGGGTTTGTTTTTGTATTCGCGCACCGACTGGTCGCTGTTCACGCCGACGATCAAAACATCGCCCTGTTTTTTGGATTCTTCAAGCATTTTCACGTGCCCGAAATGGAAAATGTCAAAAGAACCGTTGGTGGTGACGATTTTTTTGCCTTCGGACCGGGCTTTTTCCGCGATCCGGATGATTTTGTCGAGCGATTTTGTTTTTTCTTCGCTGGTCATGAATTTTCGTTTCGGATTATGAACTCTGCCGCATCAAGCGGATCCTGGGCGATGAACTCAACTTCTGTTTTGTGCTTTTCGGCATCGTCCCCGGCGTGTCCGGTGAGAACGAGGATCGCCTTGATGCCGAAATTTTTTCCGGTTTTGACATCGCTCCATTTGTCGCCGATGATCCAGGAATGTTCGTTATCAATCCCGAAATCTTTCTCGGCTTCCTCAAGCATGCCAGGCTCCGGTTTGCGGCAACGGGTTTTCTTCTTATATTTTCCGATCCCTTTTTCCGGGTGATAGGGGGAGAAATAGGTTTTGAGGATCTCGATCCCGTTTTTTGAAAGTTCGTCCGTCACGCAGTTGTTATATTTCCAAAAATCATCTTCGGTATAAATCCCTCTTCCGATGCCGGACTGGTTGGTGACGACGATGAAAGAAAATCCGTTCTTCTTGAGCAGTTTCAGGGCGGGAATTATATTTTTTTCCAGCTCGAAATCCTCTATTTTGTGGTTGTATCCTTTGTCGATACTGATGACCCCGTCCCGGTCGAGGAAAATCACTTTTATCATTTTTTCAGCCTGTCTGATAATTCTTAAACGGGAGTGCTTATAGAAATATTAAACTATCCGGCAATAATTCTCAACCCGACGAAAAAAAATGCAAAAAAAGCCAGGATCGGATGACCCTGGCTTAGAAAGTTATTGGCGGATTTATTCTCCGTTGCGTCATTTGGAAATCCATTTTAACAATTCTTGTTCGGAAACGACAGAGGTGCCGAACTTTCGAATGGCAACTTGAGAAGCGGCAACGGCAATTTCAAGCGCTTCTTGCATAGTCGCTCCGCCCAAATAAGCAGCAATCAGAAAAGCCTCAACCGTATCTCCGGCTCCGGCGACATCAAATTGGTCTTCAACCTCTTCCGGCCGGACAAAATAGGGATCTTTTCCAACTTCAAAAAGGGCAGCGCCTTTTCCTCCTCGGGTTATGATAATTTGGACAGAAACTTCCTTTTGGATTATCCGGGCTACCTCGGTGATTTCTTCATCATTGCTTCCATCTTTGTCAAAGCCATCAAGAAGCTTGGCTGTTTCGACCGATTCCGAACGATTTGGCTTGAGATAGAAAAGATCCGGTGCCTGAATCAAGCGGCGGAATTTGACGAAGGTATCCTGTTTCAGATCGGCAAAAATAGGAATTTGTTTTTCTGCCGATAATCCGGCAACAGCGGAAAAAATATTTTCTGTCAAAAAGCCTTTCTTGTAGTCATGAAGAGACAGCACCAGAGGATTAATTTCGGCAAGAGAAGCATTGATCTGTCCAATGGCTTCGCGCTCTTTCGCTGAATTCAGGGGAAAAGTGTCTTCCATATCCACCCGGACGACGTTCTGCTTGGTGGTGTTCACGGCGGCAATGCGCATTTTGAGCGTCGTTTTGCGTTCCGGATCGGAAACAAAATGGGGGATAATGCCGATTTTTTCACATTCTTCCGTAAGGATTTGGCCGTATTGGATGCGCCCATTTCCGCCGACAACAGAAAAGAGGTGTGGGGAGAGTCCGATTTCAGCCATACAGGCGGCGGCATTTCCGGCTCCTCCAGGAAAAAATTTTTCATCATCAACCGGAACAACAGGAACGGGGGCCTCTTGGGAGAAGCGGGAAACTTTTCCGGTGAGATAAGCGTCAAGCATAACATCTCCCAGCGCCAATACTGGTTTTCCTTCGGCTTCGGAAAGGATTTCCATTGTTCTTTCTTGGGATATCATATGGTTTTTCCTCCAAAAAAATGTTTTTCAATATCTTCGCAAAGTTGGTGGATGGCCATCAAGTGAATTTCCTGAACGAGAGGGGTTTCATTGAAAGGAACAGTTATCGCAGTATCGGCAAGGTTTTTCATTTTTCCGCCATCGCGGCCGAGAAGGGCGATATTTTTTATATTTCTTATCTTAGCCGATTCCATCGCTTTTAGGCAATTTTTTGAATTTCCGCTTGTGCTGATTGAAAACAAGACATCCTTTTCCTTCCCGAGCCCGTCGACGAACCTTGAAAAAATATCGCCGTATCCATAATCATTTCCCACTGCCGTGGTTGTCGCCAGGTCAAAAAGGGAAATGGCCGGAAGGGCCGGACGGTCAAAGCCGAAACGCCCGACAAATTCCCCGACCATGTGGGACGCTTGCGTTGCCGATCCTCCGTTCCCGCAAACCATCAGTTTTCCGCCGCTTTCTATTGAGCTTATTATCGCGTCTTTTGCGGCGTCGATTGAGCCCAGGAATTCTTTATCAGTTAGAAGCTTTTTCACTGCTTCTGAAATTTTTTCCAGCTTTGATTTCATGGCGGATTTTTTTAAAAGTTTATTCCGGTAATTTAGAAAAGCTCCCTGGGAGGAAGCTCTGAACGCATCAAAAAAAGACGGGACTTATTTCACACTAGGCGAACTTGAATTCTTGTTTCAGCTTGAGCCTCTTTTCAACTTTTTCCACGCGGTACGCAAGTTCGTTGTGGGTAAATTTGTCCACTTTCTGGTTCAAATTCCCTTCGATATCGGACAGTTTGCTGTCAACTCCGTCCATTCTTTTTTCGATGCGGCCTACTTTTTCTTCAATGCTCAAAAAATTATTTTGTGTATTTCTTGCCAAGTCTTCAGCTTCCTTGTGGATTAATTCTTCAATTTCATCAAACCTGTCATCGACCTGTTTGAACTTAGCGTCAACTTTGTCGAACCGTTTGGTCATTATTTGGGCCAAATCGTTCAAAGTCAATTCTTTTTTTGTTTGTGCCTTATTTCCCTCCATGGGGATTGTTTAATTGCTCAATGGTTACTGGCTGAATTATAACGCCTGTTTGCTCCAGAGTCAATTTGGCCTATTTCAGCGTCCAGATCCCGAAAAAGTCTTTCGATTCGACGTTTTGGGCGAGGGCCCATTTTTGCTCAGCCGGTTCGATGAAATTATTGACAACGAGGTTGAATTCGAATTTTTTATCCTTTATCAGATCGGAATACCAGGTTTTTTCTTCGGAAAACGGGGCGATGAGATGGATATGCTCGTAGCGGCTTTCGTCGAGGTATTTCAAGTCTTCAGCATTGAAAAAATAAACCGCATTTTTGCCATATAAAGTCCGGAGAGGTTCGCTCAAGAGGGAATAGCCACTGCCGGTGGCCAGACGATCCACAAGAACCAGATCATTGTCACTGAATCGGTTGGAAATATTCTTTGTTTGTTCAAGAAGCGCCTGATTTTCGGAAAGATCAATAAAGCGGCGGCTCACGACCATGTTGGCGGCAAGAAGGATGATCAAAACGAGATAGAGAAAAATCTTATGATAGAAAAATTTCCGGAGCGCCCAGATGGAATAAATCAAAAGGGCCGGAAAAACGGCGAAAACAAAACGGCGCAACATCCACGGGTCGTCAAGGCTGATCATGGGGGAGAGAAGATAGAAAAAAAGGGGCCAGGTGATGAAAATCGGCAAAAATTCGGGCTTCGTCCAGTTTTTTTTGTAGCGGAATCCGAGCCAAAAAATGCCGGCAAGGCCGAGGATGAGATAGGCAAGGAGGTTATAATTGAAAAATACCCGGAAAATATAGCCATAAAGACTGGCGGAAGGGGCGGATTCTTTTCCGGAGCCGGGAAGAAAGGCTTTCACCAGATTTTTCCCGCTGTCGAGAAGGTCGGGGAAATTGAGATAGAAATAAATTATTAATAAAAATATTGTTGATATTAATAAATATTTTTTAATATTTATTGATATTTTTATTATTTCTTTTCTTTCCAAAAGAAAAATATAAGAGAGAGCGAGGAAGAAAAAAACAATGCCTTCGATCCGGACGAGCGAGGAAAGGGCGAAAAAAGCAAGCGCGAAAAACAAACTTGACTTGGAAACCAAGTTTCCAAGTTGCTGTTGCCAGCGGATCATGAAGTATATTCCCGTCCAGACAAGAAAAAGCATGTAGGTTTCCGTGAGGCTGAATTTGGCAAACCAAAGGAAAGGAAAGAAAGAAGCGGCGAGAAGAAATCCAAAAAAAGAAACAGATGCGTCGAAAAATTGGTCGAGAATTAGCCAAAAAACGACAAGGAACAGGAAAAGCGGCAAAAGATTGGCGTATTGGAGGCCCTTGAGGCCGAAGAGGTCGTAATACGCGGCCAGATAGGAAGTGTATCCGACCGGGAAACGGGAAACAAGCGTCCCGTCTTTTTGATAATCGAACCCGGGGAAGTTGAGGGCTTTTCCGGGGCCGTATTTTTGAAAAAGGTCGTGGGCGACGGGGAGATCAACAGTGAGTTGGTGATTTTCGGAAAGATAGATGGCGGCAGTAGCGATTGAGCCTTGGTCGCGTCCGCCAAAAACATTGGGGGTGGCGAAGCGGCAAGTGGCAAGAGAAACTAAAAGAGAAATAAAAATAACCAATAAAAGCATTCTGCTGTTTTTCGGATTTATATTTTTGCTTATTTTCGGCAAAAAAAGACAAACAAAAAACACGCTTATCAAAATTGACAAAAAAATTGTCGAAGCATAAAATAAGCCAGTTGCCGCAAAAAATATAGCCAGCCATCCGAAAAAAAGGAGAAAAAGAAAAAATCCTCCCAAAAAGTTTGAAATTTGAAATTTGAAATTTGAAATTGACATCGGGAGAGACTTACGTGTAAGTATTGCGAAAAACCTGTCTTTAAGTTAACATAAAATTATGAATGAGACCAGTAATAAACCTTATATTTCCGTTGTTGTTCCGGTTTATAACGAGGAAGGGAACGTTCGCGAACTGCATCGGAAAATCGTTGAGGCCTGTAAGGCGCTTGGCAAATCTTTCGAGATCATTTTTATCGATGACGGGAGCCGGGACAAAACCAACGAGATTTGCCGGACTTTGAGCCCTTTGAAGTTCATAGTCCAACGGAAAAATTTCGGGCAAACAGCGGCTTTCGATGCCGGTTTCAAAAACGCTCGCGGGGAAATCATCATCACGATGGACGGGGACCTTCAAAATGATCCGGCGGATATTCCTAAATTGCTTGAAAAAATGGATGAAGGCTATGACGTGGTTTCCGGCTGGCGGGTGAAGCGCCGCGACAGCCTTTCCAAAAAAATATTTTCCCGCACGGCCAATTTTTTGCGAAAAATCTTGATCGACGACGGGATCCATGATTCCGGCTGCAGTCTCAAAGCCTATCGAAGAGAGTGTTTTGAAGGTTTGGATCTTTTTGGTGAGATGCACCGCTTCATCCCGGCGCTTCTCAAAATCCAGGGCTTCAAAGTGGCGGAAATTCCGGTGAAACACCATCCGCGCGTCCACGGTGTCACTAAATACAACTGGAAGCGGGGGATCAAAGGCTTCGTCGACATGATTTCAGTCTGGTTTTGGAAGAAATATTCCAACCGTCCCCTGCATCTTTTCGGCGGGGGCGGATTGTTGGTCTTTTCCCTCGGCGCCCTTCTCGGGATTGCGCTTGTCATCGGCCGTATTTTTTTCGGATTTATGCTGGCTAACCGGATTTGGCCGCTCGTGGCCGTGTTTTTGCTTCTTATGGGCATCCAGCTTTTTGTTTTCGGGCTTCTCGCCGACATCATGACCAAAAGCTACTACAAAACCCAGGGAAGGATGAACTACCGGATCAAAGAAATAATTGAAAACTAGCATACTTAATGAAAGAGAGAATCATCACCGCTATACTTTTCTTGGTTGTTGTCGGTACGAGTTTCGGTTTCGGATTCCATCGTCTCGGAAGTTTCTCCGGCGTGGACGAGCCTTTGTGGGTCTATGACCGGGTTCCCAATTTTTGGAAAGCGATAGGAAAAATGAAATGGAAAAAAACAGCTCTCTGTGACAAGCCCGGTATTGTCCTGGATGCTGTTTCCGGAGCAGGACTCCTTTTTGCGGACGGTAATCCGAAAGAAATCGGCAGTTGGCGCTACAAGCCGAAAACCGAAGAGCAACTGCAGGCTATCAACAGCCTGTATTTTCATTTGCGCCTGCCGGTTTTTCTTTTCGTGCTGGCCATGCTGGTGCCGCTCTATGCGCTCGTGAAGCGTTGGCTGGGAAAGCCTGTCGCCCGGCCATCGCTGGTTTTCATCGGCCTTTCGCCGGTCCTTTTGGGAATCTCACTCATGGTCAACACGGACGCGCTCCTATGGGGACTGCTTTCGATGTCCCTTTTAAGTTTTTTCGTTTATCAAAAAGAAAACAGCCGAAAGTTCCTGTGCCTTTCCGGGTTTCTCCTCGGCCTCGCGCTCATCGACAAATTTGTCGCGAATATTTTGTTTCCTTTCTTCTTTGGGATGATTTTTCTCGAATACATATTCGGAAAAGAGAAAGACGCGAGATATTTCAAGAAATCCATGGTTGATTTTGGAATTTTGCTTTTGGTTTCGATAGCGACCATTGCCGCTTTTTTCCCGGCCGCATGGGTGAAGCCCGAGATGGTTTTGGAAACGACCATTTTCAGCAAAGCCTTCCACAAAACTTGGATTCCCTTTTTCACGATTGTCGCTTTGGCGGCAGCCGACGCTTTTTTCTTCAGGAGTTGGGTATCGAAAGGCTTGGGCGGCTGGATCCGGAAGCATCGCAAATGGCTGTCGGCGACGATTTTCACGGCCGTTTTCGCGCTCGTTGCTTTTGTTTTTCTCAATACTTATTCCGGCATGAAAGTTTTTGACTTCCAGCCGGTTTTCGACTTTCCATCCCTCGAGCTCAAGGATATAAACTTGCGGTTCTCTGAGCCGCTCGTCATCCTGCTTTCGTCATTTTTCCCGCTTCTTTTCAGCCTTACGCCTTTGGTTTTATTTTTTTTCATTTGGGCGGTGATCCAGGCGGCGAGGGAAAAACTTGGAAAAACCGAGGCGCGGGGAGTGTTATATGTCCTGGTTTTCATCCTTTTTTACTACGCCGGGTCGGCAATGAGCGGGGTGGCGCCGACTCCGCGCTATCAAATCGTGCTGTATCCGCTTGTTTCCATCGTGGCGGCGATCGGTCTTGCGCACTTCGCTTCAACGGAAAAATTGAAAAAATATTTTGTCTCGAAGTGGGCGTTTCCCGCGCTTCTTTTGGCGCTGGCCGCTGTTTCCGTCTGGCCGCTTTGTTCCATTGAGCCGCATTATCTCGCTTATGCCTCCGATCTCCTGCCTGGAAAATATGTGACGGGCCTTCGGAACATGGGAAGCGGAAATTGGGAGGCCGCCCAATACCTCAACAGCCTTCCGGACGCGAAAAATCTCAAAATTTGGTCGGACCAGGGCGGCGTGTGCGAGGCTTTTGTCGGCACTTGCGTTGACAACCTCAAGCCAAAAAATCTCGAGACAAAATTCGACTATTTCGTCGTGAGCGCCGGCCGGAAATCCAAATCCGTGCGCCGGGGGAACCAGATCGAAAATCCGGCCGAGTTCAACGGATCGCTCGGTGTCAACGACCTCTATGACGAGGAAAACCCTTATGTTTTCCGGCTGGATATCGGCGGAAGAAGCGGCAATTTCGTGAAAGTGATCAAAGCGGAAAATCATTCACAAGAAGCGGAAGATGGTTTATAATGCCAAAAAACGCTATGGACAATTTTATGAAGAAAAAATCCGGTACAATCCTCATTTTTCTCGTTATTATCGCCTCCAGTTTCTATTTCGGGTTCAGCCGTCTCAAGAATTTTTCGGGCGTGGACGAGCCGTATTGGTCCTACGGCCGAGTTCCCAATTTCTGGACCGCGGTGGCGAAACACAAGTGGAAAAACACGAATATTTGTGACAAGCCGGGCATTCCGCTTGCGATCGTTTCCGGGGCGGGCCTTCCTTTCATCGGCGAGAATCCAAAAAGTTATAAATCCATCCGCTACGAGCCGAAAACCCCTGAACAGCTCCAAAAAATCGGCGATATCTATTTTTTCCTGCGTCTTCCGGTTTTTCTTTTCACCCTTGCGATGCTTCCGGTTTTCTATTTTTTCATCAAGAAGCTGCTCGGGAGGACAACGGCCCGTTTTTCCCTCATTTTCATGGGACTTTCGCCGATTCTCTTGGGAATTTCACTCATCATCAACTCCGATGCGATGCTTTGGATCCTCACCGCGCTCTCCACTTTGAGCCTTTTCGTTTTCCTTGAAAAAAGCGAGAAAAAATATCTTGTTTTTTCCGGATTTTTTCTGGGACTTTCCGTCATCGACAAATACGTCGCCAATATTCTTTTTGTCTATTTCTTCCTGATATTCTTCCTCGAATATATTTTTCGGGTCCGGGGAAAAACGGAAATTGGAAAATATTTGCGGCGGGCTTTTCTCAACTATCTTCTTTTGGTGGCGGCCGCCTTGCTTACCGCTTTTGCTTTTTTCCCGGCCACTTGGGTGAAGTCGACCGCTCTTTTCAACGCCACGTTCGGAAACGACGTTTTTTCCTCGACTTGGCCGCTTTTTGTCGGGATTATAGCCGTCTTGGCGGTTGATATTTTTGTTTTTCGCGCCAAACTTTCCAATTGGGTTTTTGGTTTTCTCACGAACTACAGGAAGCTGATTGCAAAAATCGTGGGTGGCATCTTTCTTCTTTTCGCGGTTTTTCTTTTCCTGCATGTTTATCTCGGAATTCGGATTTTTGACCTGCAAGCCACCATTGCTTCGCCCAAAGGAATTGGAGATGGAAGCACTCTTTTCAGATACGTGAGGGCAATTTCCGCCGATATGTTCAGCCTGTTCTTCAGCATTTCGCCGCTGGCTTTAGTATTGGCCATTTTGGCGGCGGCCAGCCTTTTTTTGAAGCGCGAGGTGAAAAGGGAAATGATTACCGTTGTCTATATCTTCATCTTTATTTTCATCTTCTATCTCGGCTCGGCAGTGAACGAAGTGGTCACGACGGTCCGTTATCAAATCATGGTCTATCCTTTGATATTCGTTGTTGCGGCCATTGGCGCTTCACAGTTTTTAGAGTTTGAAAAAGTGAAAAAATATGTTTCGCAACCCGTTTTTTATCTCGGGACGATTGCCATACTGATTGCGAGCCTCCAGATCGCGTCGCCCCATTATCTCGCCTACGCTTCCGAAATTCTCCCAAAGAGCCTCATAGTGAACCTTAAGGGAATGGGTGAGGGAAGCATCGAGGCGGCTGAATGGCTCAATCAGCAACCGAATGCCCATGACATGGTGGTTTGGTCGGACAAGGGAGCGGTTTGCGAGCGGTTTGTCGGCAGATGCTACATCGATTTCAAGAAAAAAACTTTTGAGCAAAATGATATCCGGTATTTCGTGCTTTCCACCGACCGGCGGTCCCGCAGCCTCAAAATGTCAAAGTCGATAAAGAGCCTGGTTGATTTTTCCCAGATGTATGCGGCGGAAAATTCGGTTTTTGAGGTTGTCATAGACAATAATCCCAATAATTTCGTGCGGATTTTCAAAGCATCGGATTATCTGCATAAAAATCAGTAAATTTCATGATTGAGTGGATTGACAATTTGGTGGAAACAGTTGCCGGACGCAAAATAGGGAAACACTATTTGCAATTTTTCCGCTATCTCATCTGCGGCGGGTTTGCGACCCTTACCGACGCGGGAGCGCTTTTTGTCCTCACGCATTATTTTGCCGCCCACTATCTTTTCGCGGCCGGATTCAGCTATCTCTGCGGAATCAGCGTAAACTACACCTTGAACACCAAGCTGGTTTTCAAGAGCAGCGGGAAATATCATCGGGAAATCCCGATCTTCGTGCTCATCGGCCTTGGCGGGCTTCTTTGGACGGAAGTTATCATGTGGCTCTTGGTGGGGAAGCTCAAGATATACGTCATGTTTGCAAAAGCCGCCGCGATCATATTTGTCCTCATGTGGAATTTTTTCATGCGGAAAAAATTTGTTTTCACCGAAGAGCCGGTGTCGACCGACGACGTCAGTTTTTATTAGCACTTACCGATTATGAAAATACTCACCATCACCGCCACGCCGTTTTTCTCCGACCGCGGCTGCCATATGCGGGTTTATAACGAAGCGAAATTTTTGCAGAAATTCGGGGCCGAAGTGAAGATTTGCACCTATCACTACGGGAAAAATATCGAAGGGTTTGATATTGAGCGGCTGAAAAACGTCAAATGGTACCGCCGAACCGCCCCCGGTTTTTCCTGGGGAAAATTCTGGCTCGATCTCAAGCTGATTTTTCTCTGCCGGCGGGTGATCCGCGATTTTGGGCCGGATATCATCCATGCGCATCTCTATGAAGGTCTGGGAGTCGGATATGTGGCCAAAAAACTTGCCTTTCGAGGCAGTATTCCGATTGTTTTCGACCTGCAAGGCGATCTCGAGGAGGAATTTCGGGCTTATAATAAAGAGGAGGTTTTGGCGCGCCGGATTTTTGTCTGGCTCTCAAAAATTTTCATCAGCCGTTCGGATTGGCTGGTTTTGAGCAGTGAAAATATGCTCCCGAAAATTGAAAAAATTTTCCCGCACAAAGGCCGCCTTTTCGTGGTGAAAGACGGAGTGGATACGGATATGTTCCGGGAAATTCCGGAACTTGCCGAAAAGGAGCGTGAAAAAATTGATGAAATATCCGAGTGGAAAGGCGGAAGAAAACTCCTGGTCTATATCGGCGGCTTGAGCGATAACAAAGGTGTGGGTGAATTACTTTCGGCTTTCCATGATTTTTCGGCACAAAATAACAAGTGGGCGCTTCTCGTCGGCGGATTCGGAAGCGATGAAGAAAAATACAAAAGGTTTATTGGGGAAAACAATTTGGGCGGCAAAATATATTTTTCCGGGAAAGTGGAATATTTTTCCCTCCCGGCTTATATGAGCCTCGCAAACGCCGCTATTGATCCGAAGAATATGAGCAGCGAATCGAGCGGAAAGATAGTGAATCTCATGGCGACCCGGTTGCCGATCGTCTGCTTCGACAACGAGTTCAACCGCTCGCGGCTCGGCGAAAAGGGGTATTATATGAAAAATTTTTCCGAACTTGGCGAAACGCTTGCAAAGATAAACGGCGGGGAAAAAATCGAGTACGATACCGAAAATATAAGCCAAGGCGGCGAAGTAAAAAAACTGATGAGCATTTTTCGATTGCTCACCAAATAATCCATGAAAACGTGGCTGATAAAATTGGGAAAGGGCCTGAACGCGATGAAGCGGGAAGGGATTTGGCGCGGCGGAAAACGGGCGGTTTTCTCTTTTTTCAAGCTGTTTCGGCGGGTTGGGTCGGGCGATATCCTTTTCATCTCGAGCGGAGTGGGGGACAGCGCCAAATACCGGAGCGACCGCCAGGCGGAGGAATTGGAGCTTCATGGTTTCAAGTGCTCCATCACGGTGCAGGATAATCCGTTTTTGCCGCGCTATGCCGATCGCTTCAAAATTTTCATTTTCCAAAAAACGATATATTCGCAATCGGTTGCGAAACTTATTGAAGAAATAAAGAAGCAAGGAAAAGAGATTATTTTCGAAACGGATGACCTGGTTTTCGATCTGGAATATGTCAAGCAAATGGATTTCTATAAGAAACTGAATGCTCTTGAAAAAAAGCAATACGAAACGGGAGTGGGGAGCGAAATATTAAACGATGGCTACGTAAAAACTTGCGTGACAACGACCTCGTTTTTGGCGGAAAAATTAAAAAATTACGGAAAAAAAGTCTATATTTCAAAAAACAAATTGGCTGAATATGACGTTCAGATTGCGGAAAAAATTCTCGGTAATTTGCCTGAAAAAGATTCTGGGAAAGTGAAAATTGGCTATTTTTCTGGGACTTCAAGCCATGACAAAGATTTTGAAACAGTGAAAGCGCCAATCCTAGGCTTTCTTGAAAAATATCCTAATCTGGAATTGCATCTTTTTGGCCCGCTTCAGATTGATGGCGACTATGATCAATTTAAAAATCGGGTTATAAGGCATGCTTTCGTGAGTTGGGAAGAGCATCTCAAAAACAACGCAAGTGTTGATATCAATATCGCACCGCTTGAAATTGGAAATCATTTTTGCGAGTCAAAATCGGAATTGAAGTTCATTGAAGCGGGGATTGCGAGTGTTCCAACAGTGGCGGCGGCGACACAAACTTTCTGCGAAGCGATCGAAGACGGCGTGGACGGGTTTGTGGCGTCCGGCGATGACGAATGGAAAGAAAAATTGGAAAAATTGATCGAAAACAGCGAATTGAGGAAACAAATGGGAAAAGCGGCACGGGAAAAGGCGCTCGAAAACTATACGACGAAAAACAGCCGGAATGAAGAATATTACAGCTATCTAAGATCCAAACTCACAATTCCTGATGATAAATAAAGATAAAATTTTCTTAAAATTGAAAAATATTCCCTGGATATGGTGGATTTTGGCGGGGATTATTGTCATGGGCATTTTCCTCCGCACGTGGCATTTCCACGACTGGCTCCGTTTCAACGCCGACCAGGGACGCGACGCCATTGTGATTTCCGACGCGGTTGACGGGAAGGGCGCATGGCCTCTTCTTGGCCCCAAAGCGGGCGGGACGCAGTTCAGGCTGGGCCCGGCTTTTTATTGGATTGGAATTACTTCGGCCAAAATTTTTGGGAACGCTCCGGAAAAAATGGCCTACCCCGACCTTTTCGCTTCGATCCTCGCGATTCCGCTCCTTTTCTTTTTCCTCGAAAAATATTTCGGAAAAAAAACAGCTCTTTCACTCACGGCGGTTTTTTCTGTTTCGGCCTATGCGATTTTTTATTCCCGGTTCGCTTGGAATCCGAATTCGCTCCCGTTTTGGACGCTCCTCGCGCTTTACGCGCTCAACGAAGTATTCTCGGAAAAAAGCAACCGCAAGTATCTCTGGGCGGCGCTTGCGGGCGCGGCAATCGGAATCGACGTTCAGTTGCATACAACCATGCTGGTAGTATTTCCGATCACGGTTCTCGTTCTTTTTGCCTATTTCATTTTCCGAAACAAAAAATACGCTAAATATTTTTTGGTTATTGTTGCCGTCGCCTTATTTTTCAATATTCCCCAAATTTTGAACGAGCATCAGACAGGCGGAAAAAATACAAGCGCTTTTTTTAAAGGGCTGAAAACCAAAAGCGCGGTGGAGGAAACGGCGTCCGAAAACGCGCTTCGGGGAGGCAATTGCCTCATCCAAAGCAGTGTTTATATGATTTCCGGATATGAAATTTCCGACACCTGCAATTTTTCTCCGGGAGAAAATCGGGCAGACACGGTTGTTTTTTTCTCGGGATTATTGTTTGTCGTTGGCGGAATTTTTCTCGGCGGGAAAAAATTTTTAGTGGAAAAAGGGGAAGAAAAGCGCGTATTTTTGGGCATAATTGCCATTTTTTTGGCTGTCACTCTTGTTGTTTTTTGGAAAATGGCCCAAGAGCTTTCAGTGCGGTTCTATCTTCCGCTCATATTTTTTCCGTTTCTTCTTCTCGGCCTCTGGTTTGATTTTCTCAAAGAAAAATTCAAATTTTTCCGAAAGTACGCTATAATTTTTATCTTTCTCCTTTTGCTTGTTGTTTCCAATTTGTATTTTGCGCAAAAATATTTCATGGCTTTTGCGGATTATGGCCGGCCGGGCGGCGGAAGCGTCGAAGTGATGACACTCAAGGAAATTGAAATATTTTCTCGCTTCATCGCGGAGAATTCGAAGGGGGAGGAGAAGGCATATATCGATGGCAATCAGCAATTCCTCCACAAAGCATACACGCCGCTCAAATATCTCGTCGGAAGATCCGGCGTGAAATTATCCCTCCTCCGAAAAGCATCCGCTCCGCCCGCCCGATATTTTGATGTCGTGAGCCTCAAAAAATTTGAGAAATCGTCGGCTGGTTCCGGAGAAAGAATATTAGGCCACGCAGATTACGGCAATTTCGTCATTATGTTTGTCGAAAAAATATGAGTTTAGCGAAAATAATTTTGGAAAAAGCGAAAAAAATACCGGCCCATTTCTGGATTTTGGCGGGAATTATTCTCATCGGCATTTTCCTCCGCACGTGGCATTTCCAGGATTGGCTGATTTTCAACCCGGATCAGGCGCGCGACATCGGCATTGTAAGCGATGTGTTGAAAGGGAAAAGCTCCTGGATCATCACCGGCCCGGAAGCCGGGAACACCCGGGTGGGGTTGGGTCCCTGGTTCTATCACCTGGAAATTTTGGCCGCCAAAATTTTCGGGAACGCTCCCGACAAACTGGCCTATCCCGATCTTTTTTTCTCCATCCTCACTATTCCGCTTTTCTATATTTTTCTCAAAAAATATTTCCCGAAAAACTTGTCGCTTGCCCTTGCCGCGCTCTATGCAGTTTCCTATTTTGCCGTTAAATATTCCCGTTTTGCCTGGAATCCGAATTCAATTCCCTTTTTTGTCCTTCTTTTTCTTCTTGGGATGTTGATGATGGCTGAAAATGGGAGAAAAAGAAAATATTGGGGGGCAGTGATGGCGGGAATCGGAATCGGAGTCGGCATCCAGCTGCATGTCCTGTTGTTCTTTGTTTTGCCAACAGTCGCGTTTCTTGCCCTTTTCTATCTTTTCATAGCAAGGCATCCGCTGGTTCCGCTCGCCAAAATGGCCGGCCTTATGATCATCTTTTTTCTCCTGGCAAATATCGGACAAATTGCCTACGAATCCAAGCATAATTTCGGAAGCATCAAAAAATTTGTGAAAGTGTCCCTCAAAACGGCAAAGGACGACGAGTCGAGCGGCGGATTTTCCAAAAACATTTTCTTTCAGGCGCAGGCCAATTTCTATGTCCTCACTTCGCTCGGGGAAGTGAAAAGCGGCGATTTCGAAACGGTTTATAACGCTTTTCGCCGCGATCCATATTTTTTCTATGCTCCGGAAAACAAATTCTATCTCGCTTATCTTGCCATTGGATCCATTTTCACCCTTGCCGGATACATCCTCCTTGTCTATTTCTGGAGAAGGGAAAGGGAAGAATCGAAAAAAAATTTCCTGGGGCTTGTCGGCATATATTCCTTTGTCACCATTGCGGCAATGACGCCGATCGTCACCGAAGCGGAACTGCGCTACTACATCGTGCTTTTCTTCCTCCCTTATATTTTCTTGGGCTTGATGCTGAAACCGTTCTGGCAGGTGGAAAAAAAGTGGAAAATCGCCTTTGCGCTTCTGATTTGCGCGTCGGTGGCGGCTCTCAATCTTCGGAGCGACGCGGCGGAAGCGAAAGAACATCTTTCCCAAAAAGCCAATTCGACGAAAAACGCCTATTTCGGAGAAACCGGGGAAATGGCGAAGTACATGATGGAAAAAGCAGGCGGTTCAAAAGTCATGTATCTGCAAGGCAGCAGCAATTATTTCACCCGCTACTACAAGCCGCTGGGATATTTCCTCAAAAAAGAAGGTTATCGCTTGAACCGTTTGCCGGAAGAGGGCTGGAATCCGGAAAGCAACGGGCCGCTTTTTGATGTTGTCCGGACAAATGTCGCCCGCTACCGCATCGGCTCCCAAATAAGGGAAAATAAGGTGAAAGACATGAAAGTGTTCGGGGATGTGACACTCATCCTTGCCGGGAGATAATTTTTTAGCAAAAGCCATGTTCAATTCAGCCGTCATAATCGCCAATTGGAACGGAAAAAAATATCTGAAAGACTGTCTGGATTCTTTGGCGGGCCAAAGCAGCCAGGATTTCAAAATTGTCTTTGTTGACAACGGGTCAAATGACGGTTCTCTTGACTTTGTCCGGGAGAATTATGCCGAAAAGGGACTTATCGGCAGAATGGAAATATTATCGCTTGAAAATAACACCGGATTTGCCCGTGGATACAATATCGGGATAGAAAAGGCGTTTGAAGATAAAAATATCAAATATATTTTTGCCATCAATAACGACACGCGGCTCGATAAATATTTTGTCGAAAAAATGGCCTGTTGCGCCGAGTCTCATCCCGGCACGGGATCGATCCAGCCGAAAATTCTCAATTTTTTCGAGCCGAAAAAAATCGATTGCCTGGGAATTGTTTTTGCGTCCGATGGAACGGCCCACAATCGCGGCTACGGCGAAATGGATAAGGGCCAGTTTGACCAAGAGGAAGAGGTTTTCGGCGCCAATGCCACAGCGGCTCTCTATACCCGTGAAGCCCTGGAAACGACCCAACAGAAAAAAGGCGAATATTTTGACGGAAATTTTTTTGCTTATTACGAAGATACGGATCTTGCCTGGCGGTTGCGCCTCGCCGGATATGCGGCCTATTCATGCCCGAAAGCAATCGTCTGGCATGTCCATAGCGCCACCGCCGGAAAAGCAAGCCTTTTCAAGGCGTATTATCTCCACCGCAATTATTTCTTCGCGGTTTTCAAAAATCTTCCGTTTGGTATAATGATAGAAATGTTGGCGCATCGCTCCGTTTCGTATTTTCGGCTGGTCCTCAATATTTTTCGAAAAGAAAAAAAGGCGGCAGAATATGTCGGCAATGGGGGAAAAGGAAAAGTCGGGTTGGCCATTCTCAAAGCTTGGGGGAGCGTCCTTGCCAACCTGCCTCATATCCTGGAGCAAAGAAGAAAAATCCAAAAAAGCAAAAAAGTTCCAGCGAAAGAAATAAGAACATGGCTCAAAAAATTTGCGACAAAATGAAAAAATGGTTTTCTGACGGCCTGGATTGGAAAATGGTTATTTTTTTGTCTGTGGTTCTTTTTGCGATTTTTCTGCGGGTCTGGCACTTCCATGACTGGCTGTTTTTCAAAATGGACCAGGCGCGGGACGCTTTCCATGCCCTTCATATTCTTGAAGGCGGCATCGGATGGATTCCCCTTCTCGGGCCAAAAGCGGGGGGCACCAACCTGAACCTGGGGCCGGCTTATTACTATTTCCAATATGTTGCCGTAGGAATTTTCCAAAGCGCCAATCCGTCGGTTATGGCCTATCCGGATCTTTTCTTTTCTATTTTGTCGATCCCGCTTTTTTATCTCGTGCTCAAAAGATATTTCTCGCGTGACTGGTCAATGATCATCTCTTCGGCTTACGCGCTTTGTTTTCTCGCGATTGAATATTCGCGCTTTTCCTGGAACCCGAACCCGCTCCCTTTTTTCAATTTGCTGTTTATTTTTGCTTTGCTCAAGGTTTTTGACGGGAATTGCCGTTTTCCGCTCCGCTGGACGGCCGTGGCGGCGGTCGCTTTTTCCGTTTCCACCCAGCTCCATTTTCTTTCATTCCTCACTTTGCCGCTCATCACGCTGATTTTCCTCGTTGTCCAGGGAAAGGAGTCCCTAAAATTTCTTGATTGGAAGAAAATAGCGATATTCATCGCCATAGTGCTTGTTTTTTATGCCCCGTTTTTTGCGAGTGACTATCTCACCCATGGAAAAAATACCAAGGAATTCTTCAAGGCAATCCATTCAAAGGCATCCGACCATAGTCTTATGGAAAATATCTCAAAAGACGCTTTCTATTTCGGCGAAAATTGGGCGATCATCCTCACCGGATATATCCAATCGGGGAAAGATAACCATGCTTCCATCCTCACTTGGTTGATTTTCATCTTGCCGGCGCTTGTTCTCAATTTCTATCTTTATCGCCGGGAGAAAGACGAAAAAAGAAAAAGGTTTTTGCTCGTCACATTTCTTTGGTTCGTCATATATTTCCTGTCGTATATCCCGATCGCGTACAGCACCCGGCCGCGTTTCTTCCTGCCGATGCTTTTCCTGCCTTTCATTTTCGCGGGCTATGTTTCCCGATATTTTTTGGAATTTTTGCCGAAGGAGAAAAATTTGGGGAAAATCGCGGCCTTTCTTGTTTTTGCGATCATCATTGCCGGAAATCTCTATGGAACGGAACTTTGGTTCCGGGAAATCAAAGAAGCCCAAAAAAAAGGAGTATATCCTGACCGGACCATCATTCTCAAGGCGCGCGACGGAGTTGTTCTCTGGCACCTCGAAAAAGTGGCGGATTATATTGCTGGAAATTGTCCGGCAAATGAAGTGTATTTCAACAGCATTTCGGAATACAACCGCCCGATGAAATATTTGCTCACTCTTCGGGGGAAACAGGCTTTTGCCTTTTCCGACATCAAAGCCGGCGATCCGAACCTTTGCACTTTTTCCGTAAAGAGGTCGCGGGCCAAAAGCAACAAATTGGGCGACGAGATCGACCGGGAATATTCCGTTTCCAAAGAAACCAAATTCGGGGCCTGGGAGGTGCTCGATTTGAAACTGAATGATGATTTTGCCGGAAAACCGTTGCCGTCATATCATCGCGGCCGCCAAAATTCGTCGGAGTCGGAAGATTCGAAAAGAACCTACTGGAAAGATGTTTTTGCCCCTTGGAGTAAGAATGATGAGGATTAGACGCCTGTTTACTTTTTTCCGGATGTCTTTTATAATTAATTTTGTTTACAGGCTCTTAAATAAATATTTAAATTAACACTTATGAATTCCGGGAAAACAAAGGAAACCGGGCGTTCGAGGAAGAAGTTTTATCAAAAGAAATGGTTTTGGGGGGTTGCAGCCGTATTGCTCCTTGTTTTGGTGGCCGTTGGCGTTTTTGCGTACAAGACCGGCTATATGCTCAATAAAATATCCGGCGGAGACGGCAATCCCATCTCGACTCTTTTTGGCGGGGCGGTGGATCTTCAGGAACAGGAAGGGCGGACCAACATACTTCTTCTTGGGATGCGCGGAGCGGATGATCCTCATGGCGGTCTTTTGGCCGATTCCATCATTCTGCTTTCAATCAACCAAAAAGATAACAAAGTTGCCCTTATTTCCATTCCGCGCGACCTATATGTCCAAATTCCGGGGACTGAAGAAAGGGGAAAGTTGAATTCGGTATACGCCCATTGGGAATCCGGTGGAAAAAAACAAGGAATTGCCAAAATGGAAGATATGATCGGCCAAATTGCGGGGCTCAAAATCAATTACGCGATTGCCATCAATTTCGAAGGATTTCAACAGCTCATTGACGCGGTAGGCGGAGTGGATATACATTTATCCAAAACTTTTTACGAAACCAAGCAGTTTGTTGAGGGAAACGAGTGCGGGGGAACCTTCACGCTTCCGGCGGGAACCAACCATCTGGACGGCACCAAGGCGCTTTGCTATGTCCGGGCCCGGGAACAAACCTCCGATTTCGACCGTTCCAAGCGCCAGCAGGTTGTGCTCAAGGCGCTTGAAACCAAGATGTTATCTCTCGGAACGCTCGCGGATTTTTCAAAAATCAACAATATCCTGAACGCGATTGGCGACAACGTGACGACGGATATGACCCCGGATGAAATGAAGGGGCTTTACGGCCAATATGGAAATATGAAAGACGCGCAAATTGTCCAGCGAGTCTTTGAAAATTCGGAAAAGGGCCTTCTTGAAGTTCCAGCGGCTAATACTGGTTTGGGTTACGTCCTTGTGCCGCGGGCCGGACAAGACAACTATTCCCAGATGCAGGAAGCTTGTCGCAATGTTTTTGTGGATGAGGCCCAAAAAGATGTCGACCCGGTGGTCCAAAGCGGTTTGCCGACGACCGGATCGGAAACGAAATCAACCTCAAAAACCGGCACAAGCACCAGCTCGAAATAGCCGGGAGCGTGTTGCGATAATTTCTCCTAAGATGGCTTAGACAGATCCAATGAAAAACAAAAAGATTTCAGTTATAGCGCCTTGTTATAATGAGGGCAAGAATATTCGGAAAAATATTGAAAAGATTCACGATTATCTCACGGAAAAGTTTGATTCTTTTGAAATTATTGCCGTAAACGACGGAAGCCGGGACAACACCAACGAAGAATTAAAAAGTCTTCAGAGGGAGATAAACCTGAAAGTCATCGACAATCAGGAAAACCAGGGGAAGGGCGGCGCGGTGCGGGATGGAATTTTGGCCAGCCATCCCGAAAGTGAGATCGTGATGTTTTTGGATTCTGACTTGGGAATTCCGATTGAGGAGCTGGAAAAATTCATCGAAGAAATGGAGAATGGGCATGAAATCGTCATTGCCTCCCGGTTTGTTCCAGGGCTCAAGGTGGTCCGGGAAGTGCAGCTCCATCGAAAAGTGATGGAAAAGATTTTTCGGCTGATCCGCATGGCTATCACCAACAATTGGAGCGTGAAAGACACCCAATGCGGCTTCAAAATTTTTCGTCGGGAGGCGGCTATGAATATTTTTCCGCGCGTGACGGTGAAAAGGTTCGCTTTTGACGCGGAAGTGATATTCATTGCCGGAAAATTCGGGTATAAAATCAAAGAGCTTCCCATCCATCTCCAAAATCCGCCCTCCCGGTCGCTTCGCTTGCTTCGCGATCCCGCGAATATGATTTTGGACTTGATCCGGATCAGGCTGAATGACTGGGAAGGGAAATATAAATAAAATGATTGTATGCGGTTGACGTCTACAAGCAGTACAATGTTTCAAAAGCTTAAATATAACCCCAAATACGAAAAATTATACGTCATTCTTTTTTTCACGGTATTGACCGCGATTCTCACCTGGCCGGCCGCTTGGCATTTTTTTTCGGCGGTTCCCAGTTCCGGATCGGATACGATGCAAGTGATCGGTGTGGCGGGAAACAAGGCCAATTTGATTGCTGATCAAGGTTTTTTCCGCGGTACATGGAGCCTCATCAAAAGTTCGGAATTTACCATCACGACGCTTTATGCCTATTTCCAGCTGATTCTCGGCCGGGTTTTTGCCTATAACTTGCTTTTTTTCCTGTCTTTCATCCTCTCCGGGTTTGGAACGTACCTTCTTGCGGATTATTTCCTCAAAAACAAGCCGGCGGCGTTGGTTGCGGGAGTGATTTTCGCCTTTTCGCCCTTTCATATGCACAACGCGCTGGGGACAAATGTCGGAACGATGCACCAGGAGTGGTTGCCGTTTTTCGCCCTTTATCTCTTCAAATTTTTCGACGGCCTGGAGCTGAAAAATTTCGCACTCTCCGGATTGTTCTTGTTCTTGATTGCCCTTTCGGAACATCAGTTGCTTGCTTTCACGGCGATATTCATTATTTTCTTCCTGGCTTACAAACTGGCGAGCGATCCGAAATCATTTTTGCGGGGGAAGCTCTGGCTGTATTTCGCGGTGAGCGCCGCCGTTCTTTCGGTTGTTTTCTTCTTCATGTTCCGTTCGCTTTTCACGATTGCAAATTCGGACAACAATTTTTTGGACGCCGGTTTTTCCGCGGCGGTGAAATATTCCAACGATTCGCTTTCCATTTTCATCCCGCCTAATTTCCATTCTTTCTGGTCGGATGCTTTTTCGGGCCTCCGGGAACAGTTCAACCGTCGGTCAAAAAGCGATTTTTCCGATTACACCGGATACGCGACGCTGATCTTTTCGGTTCTCGCGGTTTTCGGCGCAGGAAACCTCAAAAAGAAAAAAATTCCAACGGTCGGCCTTTTCTTTTGGCTGGCGGTGGCGCTCGGGTTCTATATCCTTTCGTGGGGACCCTATTTGCAGTTCAAAGGCGTCCTTGATCCGCCAGTGAAGATGCCGTATTATCTCATCTATACCTATCTGCCGTACTACAAAAATATCCGCACGGTCGGCCGGTTTTTTGTCTGGTCGATGCTTGGCTTTTCCGTGCTTGCGGCTTGGGGTATGGCCTACGCGGAATCTAAAATATCAAATCTAAAAACTAAAAATAAAAAAGGCAGTGATAATGCAGGGGAGGGAGATAACCCGGATAATTCTCGTAAAAATAAATTTAGAGTTATATTTTATCCAATGATCACTTTTGTTGTCGCCGTTGAATTTTTGGCTGTTCCGCTTGAGACGAACTCGCTTCTTCATTCTTCTTTTTACGAAAAATTGGGGCAGGATAAGGAAAAATATAGTGTGATCGAAGTTCCGGGAAGCACAAGCTACAGTTTTGCTTCGCGGGATCTGGTTTGGAAAAGCATCCATCGGAAAAACACCCTCAACAGCTACGATTTTGCCCGTGTAAATAAAGAAGCCTATCTCTTCCAAGAAAATACCCCGATTATCCGTGATTTGCTCTATGATGTTCCGGATGAAGAAGACAGGAATAATTCAGATATCATGAAAAGCTCTTATTATGACATTGCCAATGAAATTTTGAAATATTACGATGTCCGATATATAATCCTTGACAAGCAAGCTCTCAAAGGCAACCCGGAAGAGGGCGATCGGGATATGATTTATCCGATGAAGGCGTATATCTCAAGCGTCATCGAATGCTCGGATACCTACGAAGACGAATACCTCTACGCCTGCCAGGTCGACCGCTCCAAAATGCCGAGCCATATGTTTTTGGCGTTTCCGTCCAAAGATCATTGGGTGGGAAAGAGTACGGCCAAGGGTGGGGCGAAGCGCTATGCCGAAAGCGGAGCCGAGCTCAATCTGGTCAATATGGCCGGAGGATTGATGGACGGCCGTTTCAGTTTCAATTTGAAACTTCCAAAACCGATGGGAATCAAAGTTCTTTTTAATGGGCGGGAGGTTTTCAGCCAGTATATAACTTCCATAAAACAGAAAAAAAACATCGAAATAGATCTCACCAATATCAATCCGGGCGACAATAAGATCACTTTCGGAGTTTATGCCGCCGACGGTTCGGAAATCCACGCTGACGGGAAATCGGACGCGCCGGCCATATATCAAGCGGACATAGAGTGAAATGACTATGGATATCCTCGGCATCAGAATTGACGATTACGCGATTGAAGATCTGGAAGAAAGATTGGCAGAAATGCTTGAAAGTGGAGAAGGCTCGATTTTTGCCGCCACGCTCAATCCGGAAATTCTCCTTAAAGCTCACCAAAATGCGGGTTATAAAAAAATTCTTAATCAAGCGGATCTCAATATCTGTGACGGTTTTGGCTTGAAATTAGTGAGTTTTTTCAAGGAAAAAAGAATCAAAAATCGCTGGGCCGGGGCTGACCTGGTTGATTTTTTGCTAGGATTGGCCAGCCAAAAAAAATATCAGATATTGGCCATAGTTTCCCGAAACAGCTTAAGTTCGCCGGAAGAAATTGAAAAAAGCCTTGAAAAGAAGTATCCAAATATTCCCGCAAGATCAATATATTTCGACACTGGCCAAAACTTCTTCGAAAATGGTATAATTAAAAAAGCTGAAATAGTTCTCGTGAATTTTGGAGCGCCTGATCAGGAAAAATTCATTGCCGAAAATCGGGAGAAATTTCCAAAGGCAAAAATATTCGTGGGCGTCGGGGGAACGTTTGATTTTCTGACCGGAAAAATTCGCCGGGCACCACAAGTTTGGCGCTCACTGGGATTTGAGTGGCTTTGGCGGTTAGTCCAAGAGCCGAAAAGGATCCACCGGATCGCGAACGCCGTCATTATTTTTCCGATAACAGCTCTTATGAACGATTAAATTTTTTACGCATATGGCTGAAAAACCACGGGTGCGTTTTGCGCCCAGCCCAACCGGATACTTGCATATCGGAAGCCTGCGAACGGCTCTCTATAATTTTCTCTATGCCAAAAAAACCGGGGGAGATTATTTTCTTCGCGTTGAAGATACTGACCAAAAGAGGCTGGTGGCGGACGCGGTGGAAAAATTGGTCGAATCGCTTGAATGGGCCGGCGTGGAAAATGGAGAGGGGATTGTCCTTGACGAAAAAGGGAGCATAAGGCAAAAAGGCGAATTCGGCCCCTATATGCAATCCGAGCGGCTTGAGCTGTACCAAAAATACGCGCATGAATTGGTGAAAAAAGGCAAGGCCTATTATTGTTTCTGCACGCCGGAAAGATTGGACAGCCTGCGGGCGGTACAAGAGAAAGCCAAGCTGGCGCCGGCCTACGACAAGCTTTGCCTCAAAACCTACTCGCGCGAAGAAGCCGAACAAAAAATCAAAGCCGGCGAGAAATACGTGATCCGCTTCGATGTTCCGGAAACAGGGGAGATAAGTTTTGAAGACGCGGTCCGCGGAAAAATCTTTTTTTCCAATAAGAATCTTGACGATTTTGTTCTTCTTAAATCTGACGGATTTCCGACTTATCATTTGGCGCACGTGGTCGATGATCATTTCATGGAGACAACCCTGGTTTTCAGAGGAGAGGAGTGGCTTCCGAGCACGCCGAAACATATTTTGCTTTTTGAAGCATTCGGATGGAAACCGCCGCAGTACGCGCATCTTTGCGTCATCCTCAACAAGAATACCAGGAAAAAACTGTCAAAAAGAGACGGAGACGTGAGCGTCGAAGATTTCAAAAAAAAGGGCTATCTTCCGGAAGCAGTCGTGAATTTCATCGCTCTTCTTGGCTGGAATCCGAAAACGGAGCAGGAAATTTTTTCGCTCGACGAGATGTCAGCGGCCTTTGATCTTGAAAAACTCAACAAAGCCGGCGCGATATTCGACCAGGAAAAATTGGATTGGATGAATGGGTATTATATCCGCCAAAAAGATGATGGCGAACTCGCAAAACTCTGCCGTCCGTATCTTAAAAAATACAATAATAGCTTGTCGGACGAACATCTCAAAAAAATTATCCAAGTCGAAAAAGAACGGATGAAGAAATTGTCGGATATCGCTGAAGGAACTCAATTTTATTTTGATACTCCGAAACCAGATGCTGATCTCTTGAAATGGAAAAGTATGGGCAGTGAAGATCTCGAAAAATCTCTGAATAAGTCTCGGGAAATATTGGATGCTATAAGCGAAGAGAATTGGGAGTTGGAAGATATAAAAAACAAGTTGATGGCTTCAGCTGATCCAAAAGACAGGGGAGCGCTCCTGTGGCCGCTCCGGGTGGCACTCACCGGAGAGAAAAAAAGTCCTTCGCCTTGGGAAGTGGCGTGGGTGGTTGGGAAAAATGAAAGCATGGAAAGAATCGAACAAGCCATCGCTTCCCTGAAAAATTAGCCAATATGAGCAAATACAAATATAAAAAGTCAAAAGTCGAAAGTCTGCAGCCGAAAATCTGGAGTCGTTACGCGGCAGGGTTTTTGTACTTGTTTTTTATTTTTATTTTTGTATTTTTTATAGAAAGCAAAGTCCTGGCTGATGATACCAACCAAGAAGAAATTGAAGAGAAGCAGGAGCAAATAGACGAATTGGAACAAAAGGCGGCAAGCTATCGCCAAATGATCAAAGTCAACCAAAACAAAGAAGGCGCGCTTCAGAACCAGATCCAGTTGATGGAAACCCAAATATCATCGCTTGAAAGCAGTATCAATGAAATCCAAAAGAACATCGACGCAAACCAGCAGGACATTGACGGCTTGAGTTCCCAAATTCGGGAAAAGCAAAAAGAAATTGACGGACAAAAAGTAATCCTCGGCCAGCTTTTGCAGTCTTTCTATGAAAATGATCAGGACACGCTCACGGAAATGCTTCTCAAAAACTCCAGTTTTTCCGACTTCATGAACCAGACGGAATATATTTCCCAAACCGGCTCCAGAGTCGATGAAATGCTGAATTCAATCAAGGACGCCCAGGACAGCCTGGCACAGGCGAAAAAAGATTTGGAGTTCAAAAACGACGAACAAAAAAAACAGCGGGGGGATGCCACCCAAAAAAAGCTTTCGCTTGATTCGGAGAAATCTTCGAGAAGGCAACTCCTGGTTGACACGCAAGGACAGGAGCAAAAATACCAAGATCTCCTTGAACGGGTGGAGCAGGAGAAGCAGGAACTCTTGGGCGACATTGAAGAGTTGAGTTCGGAGAGGAGTGACGCTCTTGCGGAAGTCGAAGCCAACATCAAAAAGCCGGCTTCTGGACTCGCTTCAGCCAGTTGGTACTTTTCCCAAAAAGACAAGCGCTGGGCTAATCAGACGATTGGATATTCCAACACGCTCATGAAGAGCTATGGTTGCGCGGTGACGGCTCTTTCAATGGTGCTCAAATATCACGGGGTGAATATCGATCCCGGGACGCTCGCCGACCAGCCGATTTTCTATCATGACCTGATCGTCTGGCCGAATGCCTGGAAGGGAGTGAAGCTGTCTTCCACGACTTATCACGGAAACGTTGATTGGGACGTGATAGACGATGAATTGAAAGATGATAATCCGGTGATTGTTTTTGTGAAGTCGACCAAAAGGGGAGCGGGGCACTATGTGGTGATCCACGGAAAGGACAAAAAAGGAGAATATGTGGTGCACGATCCTTATTGGGGATCAAACATATATCTCGACTCGACCCGCGCGTATGTCGGTGCCCTCTACGGAAGCGGAACGACGATTGATCAGATGATTGTTTATCATTAGAAAAATATTATGAAAAGAAAAATAGTTTTAGCCTCAAAATCATCGAGGCGAAAAAACTTATTAGAGCAAATCGGTTTAAGATTTCAAATAAGGGAAAGTCAATACGAGGAAGATATGAGTAAATATAAGAACCCATATAAACTGGTTAAGTATTTAGCTCTAAAAAAAAACTCAGGATGTGGCAAGGCATTATAAAGACGCAATTATAATTGGAGCTGATTCAATCATTGTGTATGAAGGAAAGCCGTTAGGGAAACCCAAGGGCAAGAAGGAGGCAGAGAAAATGATAAAAAATTATTCAGGAAAAGAACACGAGGCTATTTCTGGTTTTGCGGTGATCGATACTAGAAGTGGAAAGGTCATTAATGGAATTAGTAGAGCAAAGGTAAAGTTTAAAAAATTAAATAATCAGGAGATCAATGATTATATTGAAACTGGGGAACCTTTTGACAAAGCAGGAGGGTATGGATTACAAAATCTTGCAGCAGTTCTTATAGAGGAAATTCACGGAGATTTTTATGCAGTCGTTGGCCTTCCATTAAACAAACTTTATAAGGCATTAAAAAATGTAGGTTTGGATGTTATAAAAGAGTTTTGAAAGAAATAACATATAATAAGTCGCATAACCTACAT
Source organism: Candidatus Moraniibacteriota bacterium (assembly GCA_028695025.1). Classification (GTDB taxonomy): domain Bacteria; phylum Patescibacteriota; class Minisyncoccia; order Moranbacterales; family UBA11712; genus STE-71. The sequence goes on along the minus strand of JAQVJV010000001.1, from coordinate 79,924 downwards.
TGTGCGACGTTATATATTTCTCAAAACCCCGCTTCCCTCTGAAAAATTGGGGAAAAAATAAAACAAGAAAAAAAAATAAAAAATATTTTTCCAATAAAAAAACCTCCACTCTCTTCTCCTCGGGCGGAGGTTTTTTCTATAAGGCCATATACAGGAAAATTATTTTTTTGATTTTTTCTTTGCGGCTGTTTTCTTCTTCGGCTTTGCTTTTTGCGCTTTCTCCGTTTGGCCGGAACCGCTCTTTTTCGCTTTTGATTTATAATCATCTATTGCCCGTTTGAGGGCGCCTTCCGCCAGGTTCGAACAATGCATCTTGAGCGGAGGAAGTCCTTCAAGCTCATCAGCCACATCCTGGCGCGTGATTTTGAAAGCTTCGTCCAAAGTTTTTCCTTTTGCGATTTCTGTCACCATCGACGAAGTGGCGATCGCGGCGGCGCATCCAAGCGTTTCAAACTTGATGTCGGATATTGTCTCGCGGTCTTTCGATTTATTTACTTTAATATAGACAGTCATGATGTCTCCGCAAGTCGGGTTTCCGACAATGCCAACCCCGTCCGGATTTTTCATCCGGCCCTGGTTTTTCGGTTTCAAAAAATATTGGAGGACTTTTTTTGAATACATATACTCACGAATTAAAAACTAATTAAAACGAATTTTAACGAATTATTTTCGTTCTCATTCGCTCTCAATTCGTTTTTTCATTCGCGAGTCCTTTTATTTTCCTGCTATCATTCTTAATCTATCAACCACTTTTTTGAGCGTGTCGACAAAAATATCCGCTTCCTGCTTGGTCGTGTATTTCCCGAGGCTCACCCGCAGGCTACCATGGCTTTCTTCTTCAGATAGTCCGATCGCGGCGAGGACGTGAGACGGGCGAAGGTCGGCAGCCGAGCAAGCGCTTCCGGTGGATACGGCGATGCCTTCGAGGTCAAGTCCGAGAAGAAGCCCTTCGCCTTCCACGTCGCGGACGGTGAAGTTGGCGATTCCGGGAAGCCTCTTTGTTTTCGATCCGTTGAGTTTCACTCCTTGGATTTCTTCCAAGATACGCCCGACCATATGGCCTTTCAATTTTTCAACGATTTTGAAGTTGCGCGGCCGTTCTTTCTCGGCAATTTCGAGAGCCTCGCCGAACCCGACGATTCCGGCGACATTGAGCGTTCCGGCGCGCATTCCGAATTCCTGTCCCCCGCCGTCTTGGATCCTTTTCATCGGAGTATTTTTGCGAACGGCGAGCAGTCCGACGCCTTTCGGCCCGTATATCTTATGAGCCGAAGCGGTGAGCAGGTCAACCCCGAGGTTGTCAATCTTGCAATCGAGATAGTTCACGGCTTGGACGGCGTCCGTATGGAAGATGATTTTTTCTCCGCGCTCCGAATTTTCTTTCTTGATTATTTTTCCGATTTCCCGGATCGGCTGGATTGTCCCGATCTCGTTGTTGGCGTACATAACAGAAACCAACGCCGTATTTTTTTTGATTGATTTTTTCACATCAAGAATCTTCACCACCCCGTCTTTTCCGACGGGAAGATAGGTCACCTCGGCCATTCCTTGCTGTTCCAGTTTCTTGCAGGAGGCAAGGACGCAGGAGTGTTCAAATTGGGTGGTGATGATATGCGGCTTCGTTTTCCCCTGGCTTGAGTGGGATATCCTGGCGATCGTTGTCCCCTTCACGGCGAGGTTGTTGCTTTCCGACGCGCCGGAAGTAAAAATGATTTCGCTTTGGTCGCAACCGAAAAAATCGGCCGCTTGATGGCGCGCTTTTTCCACTGCCTCGCCCGCTTCCCGGCCGAAAGAGTGGATCGAAGACGGATTTCCGAATTTCACGGAAAAATAGGGCTTTATAGCCGAAAAAACCCGGGGATCGACGGGCGTCGTAGAAGCGTAATCAAGATAAATTCTCTTTTTGGCCATATGACATTAATACTATCCCCTGCCGCGAAAACTTGCAAGGAAAGAAAGTGAAAAAATTATTTTTTGGCTCGCATAATTTCTTCAGCCAGCGGCTTCTTTCTCACAGTCCATATATTTTCGGTTTCGTAGACGATTATTTCATCAGCTTTATCTGGAACACCTTTTGTATGCTTCCCCACGCCCTTTTCGTGTATGAAAGCGTCATGGCCTTCTATTCGCGCCTTATATATTTCAAAACCTCCGTCAACATTTACGTATCGCATTTTTTTTGGTTTTTTCGATCGAATAAAGACCGTGCTCAAAGCAAGCGGTTCAGAAAAATATTCTAAAGCGAGCTGTTTGAATTGCTTGCTCCATTCAGGTGTGTTCTTGCTCCCAAATTTAATAAACCATGGACTGCCAAAAGGCGCGTCTGGCGCTTTGAATGATTGAGAACTAAAACCCCTAATCAAGTTTTCAAAAGCACCATTGTGGACGAAGAGATCGATATAATATCCCGGATTAGTAAGTCTTCTTTTCGTATGGACTTCTTGCCAGAGGCTTTCGGAGTCTTGCTTGGAAAAGTTATGTCTTTGGAAATAAGCAAGAAGGTTTCTTTTATAAGTTTCGTCACTAACGCCGGGACCCATTGGATTCACGGTATAATCCAATACTTTTTTCCAGAAATCCGGATCTTTGTTGGCAAAAGATTCCAGCCAATTGCGTATTTTCAAAAAAGTTTTTGGGTGATCTTTTTCGGGATGGAGGTTGTATTTTCCCAAACTAACAGCTTTTATATCAGTCCCATACTCAAGCGCCACCTTTTCATTATCCGTGAAAAAAACACCTTGATTACGAGATTGCGCTTTGGAGAGTTGGCTTACATAGCTCTTATCGTATTTTCCAATTGTGCGCTCTTCTTCTGGTTTTACTAGGAAACCTTCTTTGTATAATGACTTGTCACCGCGATAAAAAACTTGAGGCTCGCCGGTTTGCGGATCAATCATTTTGCTGGCGTTTTCACCTTTCTCTTCCCAATCCCCGAACCAGTTTTTAAATTCCGGCGTTCTCACTAATTCATAACATTCGCGGTCAAGTTTGGATGGAAGCCCTTCTTTTGTGGTTAAGAAGCCGTTTTTCTCCCATTTTTCGAAAGAATAGTCTTTGTATTTCCAGTCACGTTTATATTTTTCTTGAGTGTCGGCAGAACTGACTATTACTGTTTCTGTAAGCGGCTTTGGTTGGGGCATTTGCTCCATGGGATTATTTTAAGGTTTAAGAATCTAAGGATTCAAGAGGATTTTCCATCTCGAAAACTATTTTTCGCATGGTTTTATTCCAAATATTTATCTCTTGCTGATTTGATATCTTTCTCATCTCCCGGAGTGATTTATTTTTCTCAAGGCCAAACCTCAAAATTCAACAAGTCCCAGTTTCTTGAGCCGCGCGCGGATGGCGCCGGGTTTTCTCTGAAAAACGATTGCGAGATCATTTTCCGGCCTTTTCTGCTTCTGGAAAAAATATTTCAAATCTTCGTCTTCTTTTTCCGTCCAGGGCATATATGCCTTCGGATGTTTTTCCCTGGCGCGCGAAACAAAATCAGCCATCCCTGATTTGCCTTTCGATCCCCGTTTCTTTTGGGAAATTTTTTTCTTGAATATTTTTTTCTTTTCCAACTGTCCGCCAGCCTTGATTTTTTCCGAGAGATCCTTGGACATTTCGGCGAAAATTTTGTCCGCTTCGAGAACTTCCCGGTTGATCTCGAACGACATATCATTGATCCCCAAAAGCCGCAAGCCGTCAAGGGTCCTCACGCGGGAAAGCGCGACGTATCCCATCCCCGGTTCGAAAGAATGCCGCAAGTCGATTTCCGCCGCGTCCAGGCTCATCCCCTGGCTTTTGTGGACGGTGATGGCCCAAGCGAGGCGCAAGGGAACTTGGCGGATCTTGGCGAGGATTTCCCCGTCTTCTTCGATTTCCCATTGGGCGGGAGTTGCTGTTATCAATTTTCCCCGGTCCGTTTTCACGATCGGCATCTTGCTTTCTTTTTCAAAACCGGCAATCGTCCCCATCGTCCCGTTTATGTATCCTTCGTCGAAATTGTTCTTGACAAACATCACGCGCGCCCCGATTTTGAGCGCAAGCGTTTCCGGCGCGAGACACCCTTTCATGAGGAGTTGCACGAGCGGTTTTTTTCCCGAAGCGTGCATTTTGTACGCAACCGCTTTTGCATCGATTTTCCCGAGCTCAAGGCCGTTTATCCGGTCGACGTCTTCGTTGTGGGTATAAAGCCGGGTGGGTTCCGCACCGTTTGCAATCGGCATGTTCCGGCGCGAAAAAATTATATCTTTCGCGTTTTCATCAACTTCCGAGCTTCTTATGGCGTTGAGCGCCGCCAAAAGGCCGTCATCTTGATGCCGGTGCTGTTCGTCGAGATAGCAAACCTGTATGCCCGCTTCTTGCCAGACTTGCGCGGAAAAAGCGAATTTGGCTTTCGCGCTTCCCTTGCTCACCGGAGGAAGCTGGAAAAAATCTCCGCACAAGACGACTTGGAGCCCTCCGAACGGCAGGAACGGATCCCGCACCCTTTTGCAGATTTGGTTGACATTGTCCAGCTGGTTCGCGTCGAGCATGGATATTTCATCGATCACGAGCGCTTCCGCGCAGGATACGCGCCGCTCGACCCGGCTTTTGCGGACGATTTTTTCAAGGTCTTTTTTCGAGAGATGGTCTTTGATGCCGAGGCCCGACCAGGCGTGGATGGTGAGGCCGCCGATATGCGTCGCCGCGATTCCGGTGGAGGCGGTGACGGCCGTTTCGATCCCGTTTTCTTCAAGAAAATCGATGTATTTGTTCAAGAGGAAAGTCTTCCCGCTCCCCGCCGGCCCGGTCAAAAAAACATTCGCTCCCGATTTCAAAACTTCAAACGCGGTTTTCTGGTCCATGGGTTATTTTGTTTATCTGATGATATAAAGACTGCACATCATTGTTCATCAAATTTTTTCCATTCTTCAAATAGCCAATCAAATTCGTCTGGAAAATTTTTGGCATTTTTTTCAAACCAATTACTTACTTTTCCCGCGTCGATCCCTACAACTTCTCCTTTATGTTTTGCTTCGAAAGGTTTTTGCCATTCCTCGACTCCCATTCCGAGTCTTATTGCCAGAATATTATGCCGCATTCCCTGATTATCTCCCGGATTCATGCGCAAAATTTTCCTGAAAATATCCAGCGCTCCTTTGGTTTTTCCGGTTTCCCATAATAGAACCCCGAATTGCTCAAGTGCGCGCATCAAATGTCGGTTTTCCAGCCATCCCCATTCCATTAATTCAGGCCAGTTTCCCCTTGAATCGACTATTCTATCCACCGCGCGATCGTAAGCGATTTTTAGCAATTTTCCTCCCGCATCTTTCTTATTGTTATAAAAATATAAATCCGCTAATGCAATATAGGGATCATAAAAATCAGGATCCGCCTCTATCATTTCTTTCAATTCTTTTTCAAGCTTCTTTGCTGATATATCACTTTCAATCAGTTCATAATAATCATTCATAACACGATGATCCTTGTCGATGAATTTTTCTATTCTTTTTTTGCGCTTGGGATTTGTGATTGGCATATTGTTACTTTTAAAAATTTTTAAAAGGATTTTCCATTTCGAAAACTATTTTCGTAAAATCATTATTAAACTTATTTTCGGGTATCCTATATTTTCTTTCATATAAATGGCCGATGGCGCAGAACAAGGCCTTCCTCCAGTCGAATCCAAGCTTCTCTGAAATTTTTCGAACTTCATTTTCATTTTTTCCCTCAATCTCCACAAAAGGTTCGAGAAACGGCCATTCGTCAATTGTCACTTCAACATCGTTCAATTCCCATTTCTCCCTTTTTGTTTCCTGATAGGATTTCTTTAGGCAGCCGATTTTTTCGAGGAATTCGATTGTTTTTTCAAAATCATCAACCTTGACTTCCAACTCTTGCTGATTATCAATTTTGCCATTAGCAACGATTTTCAAAGTCTGGGTTATTTTCTGGCCGTTATCCCGGACTCTTATCCATGCGTTTGGGATTTCATGTCCGGAGGGGAGATTCAGTGTCACTCGACGGGATAAAAATTCGGGACGCACTAATTTCGCGCCCGTGTTTTTCAAGCGCTCGCGCATTTCGTCCTTGTCAATTTTTTCAAAAGTGGCTTCGTATTCAATTTGCATGATTTTTTTTCAAATATCTATCTCTTGCTGATTTGATATCTTTTGCATCTTCCAACAGGATTCCCTCATGCAGCTTCACAAGCAAGGGAATAACTCCACAATCCCCGCTTTTCCCCATCCGCAGCCGCCCTTGTTTTCTTTAGAAAGTAAATGACATAATTCCATTTCGCGATCGAATGTTTTTTTGTTTATTACATTCTTTTTAATTCCCGTTTTGCAGGTTGGTTCTTCTTTCATCTTGCTTAAAATAAGTGATTATTCTCTTTCTATGCTATCAAATTTTCCCTTATTTTTCAAACAATTTCCTCTTGCGGAATCGGGCGAAGAAAAGTAAGATGAGATAAGGCGTAATAAAAAATATCCCCATGAACACATCCTATTCGGCTTTGGACACGTTTCTTGTCTGTCCGCTGAAATACAAATATTCCCAAATCGACCGCGTGAAAACTCCCAAATCCAAGGAGCAGGTTTTCGGGACGCTTCTTCATAATACCTTGAAACTGGTGCATACCCCGGGGATACTCTCCCCCGCCTTGGAGCAGGCGCTTGATTTTTTTTCCAAAAATTGGAACGCGGAGGTTTTTTCCGACGAAACGGAAGAGCGTGCCGCCTTTTCGCAAGGCGTGGCGATGCTTCAGGATTATTATAAAAAAAACGACATTGCGAAAACGAACATCGTCGATCTCGAGTCGCGTTTCCAGCTTGAAATAGGATCGGAAGAAAAGCATATCCTCACCGGAATCATTGACCGGATCGACCGGACTGAAAACGGGTTTGAAATCATCGACTACAAAACCACCCGCAAACTTCCGAGCCAGGAAAAGGTGGACAATGATCTCCAGCTCTCGATTTATCTCGCTGGATTTCTCAAACGCTATCCCGAAGAAGCCAAAAATATCGAAAACATCAAAGTCTCGCTCTACTATCTCAAGCACGGCGTGAAATTGAGCTCGACAAGAACTTTGGGCCAGGTGAAGGAAAGCGAGGAATTCGTGCTTGACCTGATCGGCCAAATCGGGAAATCAAAGTTCGAACCGGCCCTTTCCGGACTTTGTGACTGGTGCGGATACCAGAAAATTTGCCCGATGTGGAAGCATAAGTTCAAAAAAGAGCAGGAAGAAAATATCGACATAGGAAAAGTTATCGACGAATATATCGCCCTCAAAGACGAGCTCAAATCGAAAGCGGACCGAATTGGCGAACTGCAGGAGGCTCTTGGGAAATATATGGACACAGAAGAAGTCGACCAGGTGTTTTCGGACGCGGGCCGGGTTTTACGCTCGATCCGGAAGAGTTATAAATATGATTCGGAAAAATTGCGCTCGATCCTTGAGCCGCTCGACAAGTGGGAAGCGGTGCTGAAGGTGGACGGCATCGCGCTCAAAAATATCCTCGGCGTTTTGCCTCCGGATGCGCGAAGAGAGGCGGAAAAGGCCAAAACCGTTGACCGCGAGAGCAAAAGTTTTGTCGTGAAAAAAGGATGAAAAAGAGGATACGCGATCATATCAAACAGTTTTTTCTCATCGACGATACGCCCCACAAAGTGGCCGGCGGCGCGGCACTGGGGATTTTCATGGGCGTCACGCCTGGCGAAGGCGTGCTGACTACCTTAATTTTCGCCTACATTTTGCGGCTTAATCGCCTGGCGGCGCTCGCCGGCGTCCTTTCGGTGAATATGTGGACGACAGTAGTGGCACTTCCGTTGGCGGCGGCCATTGGCGGGCTGTTGTTCCGCGTCAATCCGCAAGCCCTCTCGCATGATTTTCACCGGACGGCGGCTTTGGGCTGGCAATATATTTTCACTTGGAATGTTTTGAGTCAAACGGCTGTTCCCCTGCTTGTCGGCTATGTCGTTATTGCCGTTTCGGCAGCAGCCGCAGTTTATTTCGGCCTTCTCTACATTTTGATAAAGCGAAGAAAAATCAAGGAAAAAGAGCATATCCTGACCAGGGATAAGATGGAATTGTGATCTTACCGTATTGTTGTCCCGTGGAATTTTTTTCCAGCGAGGAAATTTTCAAAGTTTTTGAGTTTTTTTCCGTTGAGAATCACTACTTCCATTTTTGATTCCTGGGCGATTTTTGAAGCGACTGGGTCGAAAGGCGCGTTCAACCCCGGATCCCAGCGGTCGCCTACTATTTTCCGAAAGTCCGGCCAAGCGATTTCTTTTATTTTTTTCGCGTCTTTGAATTTGCGCGGGTCTTTGGTGTACACGTAGTCGATATTGGAAAGATTTATCACGGTTTTGGCGCCGTATTCCTTTGCGAGAAGAACCGCGTCGAGGTCGGTGGAAAATCCCGGCCGCCAGCCGGAGCCGATCAAGATTTTCTCGCGGAAATCGAAGCGTTCATGGGGATTTTTGTTGATGCGCGGGTGGGCGTACTTCCGGAATATGGTGCGCAGAAGATGGGCATTGAGGCGGGTGGAATGGATCCCGATCCAATCGCGGTCTTCATTGTCAAGGATGCCGATTTTCATAACGGCTTCCTGGTATTTTCTGGCCACTGTCCCTCCGCCGGAGACAATGATGAGGCGATAGTTGTTTTTCAAAAGACCCAAAACCAGTTCTTTGAATTTTTTCAGGAATTTCCAGTCAATACCTTCGGATGGGAAAATTAGAGACCCGCCGAGCGAAATGACGATGAGTTTTTGCTTCATATAGTTTTACGAAATGTGAAATTAGCGAAATACGAAACCCAAAAAATAGTATAGTGCATCAAAGGCAAACATACAAGCCATTATTTTTCGTAATCCGTTTTTTTTTTGTATTTCATAAAGTTATTTAATGCAACATTTGGCCGGCTTATATCCTTTGCTCTCGGCCTCTTCTTTCGAGGAAAAACAGATCCGGTTTTCCGGTTTTATCTTTTTCGCCCATGCGCAGGTCGGAAGGTGATATTTGTCGGAAGTTTTGCTCGCGACGAAAGCGCAATCCTGTTTTTCGGTGGTTTGGCCGGCCGGTGATCCGGTTGTCTGGCTATTTGTCTGGCCTGTTTTGGGGTTATTGTCATCCGCTGGAATCGAGTTTTCTTTTTGAATATTTTCGTTTTCAGAATTATCAGAAGCAATTTGGTTGATCACCACCGGCTCTTCCTGATTTTTTCGGCCCTCAAGAAAGCCGGCTTCATAGGAAATGGCGGCGATGAGGATGATTCCAAAAATAACAAGGATTTTTTGTTCATATTTAAGCCAAAATTCGACAATTTTATTTTTTGGCTTTTCCGGGTCGGTTGACATTTTGGGGCGAATTAGCTATTATTTTATAGTAATTAAATTAACTCTTTAAAAGCTTTTTGATTTTCATTTTTAGCTTTTAGATAACTTTATGGCCCATAGAAAAGCCGGTGGCTCCACAGAACTTGGCCGCGATTCGCAATCGAAACGGCTGGGAGTCAAAAAATTCGGCGGACAACGCGTGAAAACCGGAAATATCCTCGTTCGTCAGCGCGGAACGAAATTCCGTCCGGGGAAAAACGTTGAAAAGGGCGGCGATGATACTCTTTTTGCCGTGGCGGACGGTTCTGTGAAGTTTTCGGCAAAAAAAATCAGGAAGTTCACAGGCCAGCTTGAAAAAGCAAAGTTTGTGAGCGTAGAGTAAATATTTTTAAATATCTTGCAGGGGGACAAAACGTGAAGCCAAAAAGAGTACTTTCGAAAAAATTTATTTTATCAGAATACGCTCGCTTGTCGGCATCTTTAGCTGAATTAAGCGCTAAGATGCAATCTGGTATGTTTGCTTTGTTCATAAACCTAGATTACGAATCTATTGAGAAACTTAATGAACACTCGGATTCTTGTATCACACAGGAAGAAATAGGAAGAAGGCAAATTGATGATATTAAAAATCTTAGCGAGAGGGTTATACTTCGGCAACTCGAGCAATTAGTCAGGGATTATAGGTCCCTGATGAAGGAACTGAGTGGTGAATTTCCTAAAGAAAACGCTGAGGAATGGGGTCGCGTCAGCAATAAATAAGTGAATTACTTAACAAATTTTTCTAGGCTTTCGTTCAACCGAAAGCCTTTTACTTCATCGCGCTTTTGATGAACTCCAAGAACAACGGATGCGGGTGCAGGGGTGAGGATTTGAATTCGGGATGGAACTGAGTGCCAAGATGAAACGGGCTTTTCGCGCGCGGAAGCTCGGCGATTTCCATGAGGCGTCCTTCAGGCGAGGTTGCTGAAAAAACAAGTCCGGCTTTTTCGAGCTTATCAATATATTCCGGATTCACTTCCCAGCGGTGGCGGTGTCGTTCGGAAATATCCACGGTTTTATAGGCGCCAAAAGCAATGGTGCCTTTTTTAATTTTTGCCGCGTAGGCCCCCAATCGCATCGTGGCTCCATAGTTCTTGTCTTCGAGGTTCTTTTTCTGTTCGGGCATGATGTCGATCACCGGATGCTTGGTGTTGCGGTTGATTTCGGTTGTGTTTGCGTCTTTGAGGCCAAGAACGTGGCGCGCGAATTCAATGACGAGAAGTTGCATGCCGTAGCAAAGCCCGAAATAGGGAATCCTGTTCTCGCGGCAAAACTCGATGGCCTTGATTTTTCCTTCCACTCCCCGCTCTCCGAATCCGCCCGGAACCAAGATCCCGTCAAAATTTTTGAGTTCCTGAACTTTCTTTGGATTTTTTTCATATTCTTCGGAATTGAGCCAGCCGATTTCCGGCTTTCTTCCGCTGGCATAGCAGGCATGTTTCACGGCTTCGATGACGGATATATAGGCATCCGACAAGACAAAATCACCGGTTCCGAAATATTTTCCGACAATCCCGATTTTCACCGGCTTTTTGGCGGCTTTCATTTTCTCGACCATTTTTTTCCATTCCACCAGGTCTTTCTTTTTGGGCTTGAGGCCGAGTTTCCCGAGCAAAATTCCGCTCAAATTGTCTTTTTCAAAATTGACGGGCGCCTCATAAACCGAATCAATATCCGGCGCGTTGATCACGTCCTCTTCGCGCAGATTGCAATGTTCGGCGATTTTTTCCTTGCGCTTTTTGTCGAGAGCTACGGCGCTTCTCGCGATGATGATGTCCGGCTGGATTCCGGCGGCGTTCAGCGAGCGGACGGCGTACTGGGTCGGTTTGGTTTTCATTTCACCGACGGTTGAGGGGACGGGAAGATAACTCACAAGGACGAAAAGAACATCTCCCTTGTTGGCAAGGCGCATCATCCGGCCGGCTTCGAGAAACAACAAGCCCTGATATTCTCCCAGTGTTCCGCCAATTTCCACAAGCATGATTTCGGCTTTGGCTTTTTTCCGGGCCTTTTCAATGCGGCGGATGATTTCCTTCGGCACATCCGGCACCACGTCCACGCAACGGCCGCCGTATCCCATCGCCCGCTCCCGGTCGATGATGGTCTTATAGACCAGGCCGTTGGTCATATAATTTTCGCTCGGGAGGGTGATATCCATGAAGCGCTCGTAGTTTCCCATATCCTGGTCGGTTTCCATCCCGCTGTCCATCACAAAAACTTCGCCGTGCTCGGTCGGATTCATCGTTCCGGCGTCGACGTTGAGATAAGGGTCGATTTTCATCGCTGAAACTCGAAATCCTTTCGACTGCAGGATTTTTCCGATGGAGGCGGTGGCGATTCCTTTTCCCACGCCGCTCATTACTCCCCCGACGACAAAAATGTACTTTGGACGCATATTTATTTTTAAAGAAAATAGGGGTGAGAAAGATTCACCCCTATTTTCAAGATTATCAAGTTTCAAAAATATTCCTATGCCTCTTCGGAAACCAGGATGACTTTTATGTTTGCTTCCAGGCCGTGCGGCAAATTGATTTTGACATCATAGTCTCCCACTTCTTTGATAGGTTCCGGGAGTTCGATGCTTTCCGGGGAAATTTCCAATCCTTCACTGGCAAAAGTTTTCGAGATTGTTTTTTCATTGACAGACCCGAAAAGTTTTCCGTCCTTTTCCTTCACTTTGACGAACAATTCGCGGCCTTCAAGCTGTTCCGCCAGTTTCTGGGTTTCTCCAAGTTCCGCCTGATCACTTTTCTTCTTCTTTTCTTTCTGGGCTTCAGCTTCTTTCAAATTTTGATCAGTTGCTGTTTTGGCCAGATTTTGCGGAAACAAAAAATTACGCGCGTAGCCGTCGGCTACTTCCACGATATCTCCCTCCCGGCCCAATTTTGCCACTTCTTTTAGCAAGATTACTTTCATATTCTTCATTATAAATCCCCCAAGTTTATTTGTAAATCCCCTCACAAATTTGATGAAAATTGGCAAGGGGATGAATCCCTATTGCCCGATTTTCGCTTTGATTTCCTGAAGCGCCTTGTCCATTTGGGGATCTTTGTTGTTGTTATAGTCATCCGCCGTCAAATCAACCTCGATGGTCGGATCAATCCCCTTTTCCATGATATAATCCCCGTTCGGGGTCATCCAGCGGGCGATTGTAACCCGCAAATTTGATCCCCCGGTCATTTTTTCAAGCTCTTGGACCGAACCTTTTCCGAATGTTTTTGTACCAATGAGCTGGGCGCCAAGATCATCCCGCAGGGCGCCGGCGGTGATTTCAGAAGCGCTGGCGCTTCCGCCGTTTACGAGGACTACCACCGGAATGTTTCCCAGGATGTCTCCCCCGCGAGCCTTGTATTCTTGTTTTTCACCCCCGCGTTCTTCTTCAGAAACAACCACTTCGCCTTCGGGAATGAATTTGGAAGAAACTTCAACGGCCGCTTCAAGATATCCGCCGGGATTGTTGCGAAGGTCCAAAATGACTCCTTTAGCGCCCTGGGATACCGCTTGGCTGGCCGCCTGATTCATTCCGGAAATAGTATCATCGCCGAATTTGGATATTTTGACGACGGCAATTTTTCCGTCCTTCCATTCCAATGTGACGCTTTTTACGTTTATCTGATCTCGGACTATCTTCACTTCCACCGGATCGTTGCTTTTTTCGTGGAGAACCATCAAAGCAATCTCGGTCCCTTTCGGGCCGCGGATGAGGCTTACGGCGTCGTCGATGGAAAGGTCGGTCGTGAGCTTGTCGCCTATTTTCAAAATTTTGTCCCCGGCTTGGAGGCCGGCTTTTTCGGCGGGCGAACCTTCAAGAGGCGAAATGACGGTCAGAACGTCATTTTTCATGCCAATTTCCACTCCGATCCCGTCAAAGGTTCCTTCTAAATCTTGGGAGAATTGCTGGCTTTCTTCCGGATCCATGAAACTGGAAAAAGGATCTCCCAATGATTTCACCATTCCGGAAATCGCGCCGTAGATCATTTTTTGCTGATCCAATTTGGAAGTATCAACATATTTTTCATTGAGAAGGTTCCAGGCTTCCCAAAAAAGGGTGAAATCGACATTTTCCGGCTGGGATTTGTCGTGGGTTTTGGCCAATATATCCTCAATGGAAGCTGTTCCCGAGGCCGAATCGGCGGAGACATGTTTGTTGTATAGCGTCCCGGCGAAAAAGCTGATAGAGACAACGACAACAAGGCCGAAAAATTTGAAATAATTCCGGTTTTTCTTCGGCTTCGGCGGCATATGAGGCGTGTTTTGATTTACGTTTTCGATATTTTCAATATCCATAAAATTCTATTCCTTATGGGGATTTGGTTTTCCCAGATATTTCCAAAAATATTTCAGGCCGCTTTTCAAATGTTCGCGGGTATACTTGTTGAAAAGCACGGATTTGACCACTCCTGCGCTGGCGGAGCCTTTTCCGTGATAGTGGTACATTTGAACCAGAGGATAATACACAACTTTCAACCCGCTTTCCCAGAAACGGCGGCACCAGTCCACATCTTCGAAATACATGAACCCGAAATTTTCTTCCATCAGCCCGATCTTTTCAAGAGATCTGCGGGTTGCCATGAGAGCCGAACCCATCAGCCAGTCGGCTTCAAAAGGCTTTTCCAAGTCTTTATCCTCATATAAAAACCGCTGTATCTTCTTTTGGGCAAATTTTAATTTACCTATCGGAGTTCGGCGATAGAGAATCACAAGGGGCGTATAAAATCGGAAACGGGACGGTTGGATACTGCCGTCAAAGTTGAGAAGTTTGGGGCCGACCAAGCCGACATCCGGATTTTTTTTGAGAAACTCCATCAGGAGATCGACGGATTTTTTTTCAATGACAATATCGGCGTTGAGGATCAGGATATAATCCCCGGTTGATTTCTCGAGGCCTTCATTGGCCAGCCGGGCAAATCCCAGGTTTTTTGAATGGGGAAAGAAAGCTATTTCCGGAAAATTTTCCCGCATCATTATTTCGGTGGCTTCTTCGGTGGCGCTATCTACGACCAAAATATCGTAATTTTCGCAAAGGACGTTCTTCTTGAGCGATTCAAGGCAAAGCCGAAGCACTGCCGGGTTTTTGTAGCTCGTGATGATGATGGAGAGTTCCGGCTTTTGGGTTTCGGTCTTCATTTACTTAGAGCCTGTCTAGAATCTCTCTTTCGTCGCGAAAATTCCAGAAATCGAGCGAAAATTTTGAAAAATGAGGAGGAATATCGGTTGATATTTCGACGAGTTTTGAAAAATTTGCAGCCGATTTTTGGAATTTGCAGCAGAATACGGAGATTCTGGGCAGGCTCTTGCCAAGTTTTATTCAAAAATATTTCGGCAAGCTTCCTGTATTTTGTCATAATTGCCGCCGGAAGGCAAGAGAATGTAGGTTTTTCCTTCGGGCGTGTCGGCTTTGGAAGCGTAAAGGTACCCGCCTTCCGAAGTGTCGAACACTTTTTGCGTGATTTTCGGGTCAGTCATGCCGCTCGCGAGTTCATAAAATTTCTTGATTTCGTTGATATCCATGTCGAGCCGAACATCGTCGCCAAGGATGTTCAAGATGTTGTTCAGTTTTCCGAAATCGGAAAGGGTGCCAAGGCTCAACATTTTGTCTTTGAGGGCGAGAAGGACTTGCTGTTGGCGCTTGGCCCTTTCAAAATCGGAGGAAGCATAGCGGGCCCGGACGAAAAAAAGCGCTTTTTGCCCGTCGAGATGGTTTTTCCCGGCCGGCAAAGAAAAATTGGCGGCTTCCTCGCCTTCGAATTGGGTGGGCTCTGAAAAGGATTCATCGAGATAGGCATCCACTCCGCCCGCCGTGTCCACGATTTCTTTAAATCCTTTGAAATCGATCGTGGCGGCGTAGTGGATCGGAAGGCCGGTTACTTCCCCCACCACCTGTTTCATCATTTCCATGCCCTTTCCCTCCCCTTTTTCTTCATAGATAGCGTTCACGGCGTTTATTTTGCTTTGGCTGGTCGTGCCCGGATCTTGGACATAGAGGTCGCGGGGGATGGAAATGAGCGCTACCCGTTTTTCTTCGGGCCTGATGGCGGCCACGATGATGCTGTCGGCCAAAAGGCCGCCGCCTTCCATATTCTCCCCGCGCATGCCAAGGAGAAGCACATTGATCTGTCCCTCGTTTTTTCCTTGAAGCTCCTCATCCGAACCGACTCCGGGAATAGCTTTCCATAATCCGGAAAAAAGGTCATCCTTGGTGGAAATTTTGCTCAAAGTGGTTCCGGTTTTATACATCGCCCATCCCGCACCGGCCAAAAGAAGGAAAAGAATGACCAGAAATATTTTTAACCACCTGAATTTTTTTGAGAAAAAAGCCATAAATTGGATTATAAACTGGTTCTTAACCGTTTGCAATAATTTTGCTTATTTTGCCAATTCTTCATAAATTTTCTTGGTTTTCTCCGCATTTTTCTGCCAAGTGAAATTCTGCGCGGTTTCCCCCCCTTTTTCAATCATTTTATTTCTAAGTTCAATATTCCCGAGAACTTTTTTGATATTTTGGGAAAATTCTTCGCTATTTTGCGGATTCGAGAGAAGGGCCGCATCTTGAAAAATTTCGCGGAAAACAGGAATGTTTGAAGCTACGACCGGCGTGCCTGAAGCCATAGCTTCAATTCCCGGAATGCCAAAACCTTCATAAAGAGAGGGAAAAACAAAACATTTTGCCATTTGGATTATTGCTGGTTTGTCTTCTTCCTCGATCCAACCGGGGAAAATTATTTTTTCCTGTAGATTGTTGATACCAATGACTTCATCGATTTTTTTGTCAAAATTATGGGCATTTCTATTTCCGGGAATGACCAATTTTATAGCTATGTCTTTTGTGGCTTCAATTGCGACAGGAAGGTTTTTTCTGGGTTGCATCGTGCCTATATAAAGCAAGAATTTTTGGGGCAAACTGTATTTTTTTCTGACATTTTCTTTTTCCTCTTCCGATATTTTTCGGTTAAATCTTTCAAAATCAACGCCGTTATAAGTAAATTTAACTTTTTTTTCGGGAATTTTATAATAATCAATAATATTCTGCTTCTCGCTTTCGGAGACGGTAATTATTTTGTCTGCGCGCCGGATGCTTCTTGGGATAAGATTTTTCAGAAAAAATAAATCGGACGATTTGATGAATTGCGGGAAAAAATTGAAAGAAATGTCATGGATTGTGAGAACCAACTTTATCTTTCGTGGCAACCAAAACGGTGCAATGTACTGCGTATGAAAAACGTCCACCGGATTTTTTTGGAGGTATCTCGGCAAGGCCCACAGGTTCCACCAAAAACGGTTGGGAGTGTTGATGAAAACCACGCGGAAATTCCGGCCAAGCTCCAGTTTGGCGATTTCGGCGGCCAGATCCGGATCTTTTTGGAGGTCGCGGTCGGTGAAGAGGAAATATTCGTTGGCATGGTCGATTTTTGCCAGATTTTTCACCAAATTGAAAAACACCACCTCGTCGCCGGTTCTTTTTTTTCCAATCAGCCGAATATCAATAGCAATT
Organism: Candidatus Moraniibacteriota bacterium; assembly: GCA_028695025.1. Taxonomy (GTDB): domain Bacteria; phylum Patescibacteriota; class Minisyncoccia; order Moranbacterales; family UBA11712; genus STE-71. Next base: position 63,076 of record JAQVJV010000001.1, on the reverse strand, counting down.
TTCATGGCTTAATTTAAGCATAAAAAAAGGCTTCGGGCAAATGAAAAAGCCTTGGTTCCTCCGGCGCCAAGGCTTTATTGTAGCTGATTGATAATTTTGCCGATGATTATTTTTCTCAAGTTGCGCGCTTCAACCGAAGTCAAGTTCATTAAAGCGGCAATATCTTTCATCTGCATATTTTGCGGATAATATTTATATAGAAGATCGATTTCTTGGGAAGTTAAACAGAGAAGAGTTTCAACCAAATCACGATGGATTATTTCCATTTTTCCATTTTGATTGGCCAGATAATTTCTGAATGTCGAACAATTAACAATTGCCAATACTCGATCATCACCTATTTCATCCATCATATCTTTCTTCTCATTGCATTCGGCAGAAATATTTTCCATGATTTTTTTGCTGTCGATCTTTCTTTCCTTGTGTATTTTTCCTAATTTAGGATCTGTCGATTTCTGTTTCCGCAGGATGAATTCTTTCCATCCTGGCGATCCTGGGCTTGGGGCTTGATTATTTTTTATGCTGTCCGGATTGCCGAAAATCGGTTTTGCCCAAGGTTTTCTGGGGCCTTTTTGATTTTTCCAATTCACTCAAAATCACCTGCCTTTCTTTTGAAATTTTTAAGGATCTCAATTTCTCCTTTGTGTTTTTATCGCAGATATAAAGGAAAAAGTCAATTTTTGAGAAGTTTAGTTTTGGATCTTTGAAACACTCGTCAAGATTCCCAATCCGATCCACCAAATTCCCATGAAAAGTCCCGCGTTGAAGAGATTGGGCAAGATCAAACCGACGAGTCCAAGAAAAAGAAAGACATTGAGAAATTGTTCGAACTCGCCTCTTGCTACCGGGCATCCGATGAAATGGTTGAGGGGGCATGCGGGAGAGAGGCGGCGCAGGCTGAAAATCGCAAGGTAAGCAAGCAAAACCGTGAAAAACGTGAGACCTAAAACCCCCGTCCCCGCCCAGACCTGAAGGAAAATATTGCTCTCGTTGAGGCCGGATCCGCGTGAATCTGTGCCGAGTGTCTGCGAAATAGTCCCGAATCCAATGCCGAAAAGAGGATTTTTTTTGAGAATCTCAAAACTTTTTTGATATATTTCGCTCCGGGTGGCCACATTCGGGTCTTTCCGAAAAATTTCTGTAACGTATTTCCCTCGGGACTGGAAGCTTTTGATGTCTTCGAGATTGATGTGAAGGCAATTATAGCTTGATAATTCAGAAGTATCGGTAATATATTCGGGAATGTTTTCGTCATTGTCGCAGGCGATTGTGATTTTTTGTTCGCTTGTGGCGGTGGAACGGGCCCGGTCGAAAATATCAAACTTGGAAAGCCGGCCAAAATGGACGGCGGCGAGGGATAGCACAATTATTGCTACCATAGCCGCAAAATTTTTGGCGAATTTTTTTGGCGTGAAAACCGGACCAGAATTCTTTTTTTCATACAAACTGAAAATCAAAAAGAAAAATATCAATCCGGCCGCTCCCACCCAAGCCGATCGGGAAAGAGTGAGGATGAGAAGGGTGAGATCAAGAAAAACAAGGACATAGGCCACGACATTTGTAATTTTTTCTAAAAATTTTCGACTATGCGCAGGATGGCAAAGGAAATATAGGATACTGAGCAAAATAGCCAGCATAAAACATAAGTATATTCCCAGCCAGTCCGGTTCGGTGAAAGCGGCGTTGGGCCGGCCGAAAAAAACCTCGAACGAATTGCGGCCGAATTTGTCGGCGAAAACTTGGCCGAATCCATATGCCAGAACGACCAAATTGCCAGCCAGCGTGAAAAAAACGGTTTCAAGCAAGTGTCTTTTCGTCCTCACGAAATTCCGGACCAAAAAATAAAGGACTACGAAAGAAAATAATATTAAATTATTTTTGATAATCGCGCTCTTGGCTTGAGCTGTGATCAGCGGCAAAAAACTCAAGGGGACAAGCGAAAAAACCAGCCAATCAAGCCAAGCGGGTTTCAAAAGTTTGAAATTCAAGTGTCTTGCCGCCCAAAGGATGGAAATGGCGATCGCCAGGACCGCTCCGACAAATTGATAAGGCCGAAGTTGGAGAGGGAGATAGCCTGAAGCGAGAATGATGTTTTCGAGCGGAACGAGCGAGATGAAGATATAAAAAACCCAGCGCGGGCGATACATTGCCACGCAAAGAATCAGAATAGAAATAAAAGCAAAATCCCCTGCCCTAAGAGGCAGTTTGTTTCTGAGGTCGAGCGCCACCAGCGCCAATCCCAGCACCGCCGAAAAAATCCAAAGGATGGAGATGTCTTTTTTGAAAATATTTTTCAGATTTTCGAATAACTCTTGCATATCTTTCTTTTTATTCCTCTTTTCCGTCAGCTATTTGTTTCTCTTGATAATCCATTGTTTTCAAAAACGCTTTTTCGAGGTCTACGTTATACTTATGCGATAAAACACAAATACTATAAAGACAATCGGCAAGCTCATGTTCCAGTTTCTCTTCAATATTTTCCATTTCCCGAAGGTTGTCTTTTGCCATGATGATTTTCATGAGATCGCCAATATCAACCACAAAACCTTCCATGATTTGGGCATTGGTCCAAGTTTTCCCGTATTTTTTTCGCTCAAGCTCGTGATATTTTTCTTTTATTTCAGCAGCGCGATCGATGATTTGTTTAAGTTCCATATAATTTTTTAATAAATTATTCTTCCAAAATTTTCTCCACAAAATTTTTCCAGCTGAATTTTTTCGCGCGGGATTTGCCTTTTTCTGCGAGGTGGTGGCGGAGCTTCCCGTTTCGCAAAACTTTTCCCATGACGCGGGACATTTCTTCGCTGTCATGCGGGTTGAAAAAAAGCGCGGCGCCTCCCCCAACCTCCAAAAGCGAGGAATTTTTGGCAAGAAGCGCCGGAGTGCCGGAGGCAAACGCTTCAAGCGCCATAAGCCCGAAACCTTCGTAGAGCGACGGCAGGATATAGAATTCCGCATTGCGGTATAGCGCCGGCAAGTCTTTTTGCTTCACGAACCCGGCGATCTTCACTTTTCCGCCAAGGCCGTGTTTTTCGATTTCAGCGTTGAGATCGGTGAAGAGACGGCTGTATCTCGACTTGTCCTCGCCGGCAAGAACCAGATTCACGTCATTGATATCATATCGTTTCCGCATTTCGGCGTAGGCCTCGATGAGCTGTGGAATATTTTTCCGGACATCAAAACCGCCGATATAAAAAATATAACGGCCAAAAACGCCGTATTTGTCCAAAATCTTGTTGTCTTTTTCGAGGTCTCCTTTTTCGAAAAACTCGGCGCCGACGCTTGGATAAGCCACGCGGATTTTTTTCTCCGGAATTTTCAGATATTTGTGGACGTCCTTTTTTGACCATTCAGACACCGTGAGGATCGTGTCGGCTTTTTGTACGGCCCTTTTGGTGAGCGAGTAGTATATTTTTTTTCGCCAGTTGTCGAGATATTCCGGGAAAATTTCCGGAATCATGTCGTGCACGAGCATCTTGTGCGTCATGCCGGCCGGCAAAATCGTAGGACATTGATAGGGCGAAATGAAAGTCTCGCACCCGTCTTTTGCGGCCATTTTCGGAAGCTGGCACTTTTCCCACCAGATTTTTCGAATGAGATCATCCCTTTTCCAGGGCGGCAAAAAAACGCGCTTGTGAAAGTTCTTGGGAAGTTTGAAATTTATATCGGCCTCTAAATACAAGAAAAAATCAACTTCCTTAATTTTGAATTTTGAATTTTGAATTTTGAACTCGGGCAATTTTATCAATTCATTGATAAAATTGATCGTTACCTGGCCTATTCCCGTATCCGGTTTTTGCAAGAATGACGCGTTTATGCCTATTTTCATGTCTTTATACTACAACGGATGGGATAAAATGGCAATTCGAAAAAACTGGATTTATCCCAAATGATATGCTATGCTTATGCCAGGAAAATAACCGGATAATTCTGCATTTTATATTGTAATTTTGCATTTTTATTTTTAAATTTTGATTTTTTTATTATGCGTCTAATCGTCAATATTCCGGCTTTGAATGAAGAAAAAGCCATTGGAAACGTCATCAAAAAAATTCCGCGCGATATCAAGGGGATCGACGAAGTGAAGGTGCAGGTAATCAACGACGGCTCGACCGACCGGACAGCGGAAGTTTCCCGCGAAGCCGGAGCCGACATCATCGTGAGCCATCCGCGAAACATGGGCATCGGAGCGGCTTTCCGGACGGCTATCAACTCGGCGCTCGAAAACGGAGCCGACATCATGGTGAATATCGATGCTGACGGCCAATTTCCGGCGTCGGACATCCCCAAGTTCACGGAGCAGATCGTTTCCGGAAAGGCGGATATGGCGGTGGCTTCCCGTTTTGGCGTGAAATCAGCCAAAAATATGCCCTGGATCAAAAGTTTTCTCAATCGTCTGGCAGCCAGAGTGATCGGAAAATTTTTGCGCTATCCGATCGACGATCTCACTTGCGGGTTTCGGGCTTTGTCGCGCGAAACGATGCTCCGGCTCAATCTGGCCTACCGCTTCACCTATACCCAAGAAACTATCATCGATGCCATCTCCAAAAATCTGACGGTCAAATGGATTCCGGTGGAGGTGACTTATTTCGAAGACCGCCAATCAAGGGTTGTGAAAAGTATTTCCAAGTTTGTCTATCAGTCATTCATCATCATCATCCGCACGGTGCGCGATGCCCGGCCTATGGTTTTTTTCGGAATTCCGGGGCTGGTACTCATCACCGCTTCGGGCGCGATCGGAATCGCTTTTCTCGGATATTATTTTTCCCATTTCAAGGTCTCCCCTTTCCGGACTTGGCTTTCTTTTGCGGGAATCTTACTTCTCATCGGCATCCAACTGCTCATTTTCGCGCTCATTGCCGACATGATCCGCTCCAACCGCAAACTCACTGAAGAGCAGATGTATTTTCTGAAAAAAGAAAAATACGATAAAAAAACACAATCGTGAAAATTCTTTTCGTATCCCATTCTTATCCGCCGATTTGGGGCGGAGTGGAAAGCCAGAACTACAACCTGTCCGAAAGCTTGAAAAATATCGCGGAAGTGAAAGTCATTGCCAACGGAAAAGGCAAAAAATTTCTGCCTATATTCTTGCCGGTCACATTCCTCAAGATGCTTTTTTTGATGCGGAAATTCGACGCTTGTCTCTTGGGAAACGGGGTTTTGGCTCCGCTGGGGGCGGTTGCGAAAATTTTCCATCCGAAAAAGAAATTTTTCTGCGTGGTCCACGGCCTTGATATCACGTTCGCGCGAAAAAAAGGATTTTTGCCGTCCGTATACAAAGCGGTTAATATCCCGTCGCTCAAAAAAATGGACCGGCTCATCATGGTGGGAAACGCAACGATTGAAGAAGCTGTCAAAATCGGGATTGGTCGGGATTTGTGCAAATTCATCCCCAATGGCATAAACCCGGAAGAATTTTGCGAAACGCACGCCCGCGAAGAAATTTCGAAAGTTCTCAAGACTGATGTTTCGAACAAAAAAATCATTTTCCGTTTGGCCCGGTTTGTCCCCCACAAAGGAACGAGCTGGTTTTTGGAAAATGTAATGCCGCAACTCGGCGAAGATGTTATAATAGTGGCAGCCGGAGCGCGAGTTGGGAAAAACACGGCGGGAGACAAAGACGACTTTTCGGTTTGCGAAAAAATAGTTTCAGAAAAAAATCTGAAAAACCGGGTTTGGCTAATTCCCTTCATTCCGGAAGACGAAAAAAGAGTTTTGCTTGGCGCGGCTGATCTCATGATTTCCCCCAATGTCAAAATTCCGGGGTCAATGGAGGGTTTTGGGATCAACGCCATCGAAGCGGCGGTTTGCGGCCGGGTGATGGTCGCGTCTGATTTGGAAGGCCTCAAAGACGCGATCATGGACGGCCAAAACGGATTTTTGGCGGAACCCGGAAACGCTGAAGTTTGGACAGAAAAAATCAAAAAGTTGCTTTCCGAAGATGAATTTCGAAAAGAATTTGGCCAAAAAGCGGCCGAGTACACAATTGAACATTTCAGCTGGGAAAAAATCGCGAAAGAATATTTGGAAGCCATGCAGATAGCGTAGTTTTGAAATTAATCTATGTATATTTCACTCCTAAAACTCATTCTCAACATTCCTTTTCTCCTGGTTCTTCCCGGGATGTTTTTCCAGGCGGCGATTTTTGGCTGGAAAAACAAAAAAATGGCTTTTTTGGAGAGGGCGGTTTTGAGCGTGCCGTTCAGTTTGATTATTGTGGATCTGATCGTGCTTCTTTTGAACCGGATGAATATTTTGATCAAAGGCCCGATCCTGATTTTTTCGGTGCTCCTTTTCTCTGCCGTTTGTTTCGCGGTTTTCCATTGGCGTTTCGAGAAAAAGAAAAAAACGGAAAAAGATAAGGGCGACCCGGAAAAAATCTTTGATTTCTCCGCTTGGCAAACAGTTTTTATCCTGCTTTCCCTGTTCCTCGCCGTTTTCATCCGGGTGGCTTATCTCTCCGACACGATCATTCCTTCGGCGACCGATCTCGGCCATCATATGTATTGGGTGCAAACCATCATCAACACCGGACATTTGCCTGATTACGGCATGCCGGATTTCATCATCGGAGAGCATATGATTTTCGCGGCGGCCAACCTGGTGAGCGGCGTGGGCGTGATGACGTCGATGCCGGCCATCCTCCTTCTTTTTTTCAACATATTCGGGATTTTCACGATGGCGATCCTGGTCGGACGGATTTTCCGCAATCCGAACATGGCCGCGGTTTCCTTTTTCGTGGCGGGCGCGCTTTATGCCATCAATCCGCCGCAGGGGCGCTACGTGAGCGGCGGCGTGATTGGAAATGTGATCGGAGACATGCTGATTCCGGTGTCGATCTATTTTTTCTACCGTGCATTTTCAGAAAAAAACAGCCTTTTTGCCGGTCTGTTTCTTTTTTCTTTCGGAGGATTGCTATATACCCATCATTTGAGCACTTTCGTTTTGATTTTTTCAGTAGCAGCAATTACGATTCTTCACCTCGCTCTCAATTTCAAAAATATTTTCCAAACTATTGTCGAATGGATAAGGATTTATTTCAATCCCTTTCCGATTGCAATAATTCTTCTTTTTGCAGCCTATTTTTTCTTAATCTTCACTCCGTCATATTTCAACACCGCGGCAGTTGGGCAAGCGACGGGCGAACCGAGCAAAGCCACGCGCGTCGGCCTGGCCCTTTCTCAAATCGACGGCAGTGTCGGGAGCGCCCTTCTCATTCTGGGTGTTCTTGGTTTCTTACTGATCCTTTTTGAAATCAATCCTAAAAAAATCAAATATTCCGTGGCTTTGGGGTGGCTCGCGATCGTTTTCCTCATGGCTTGGAAGCCGGGATGGCTTTTTGTGAATATTCCCAGCGACCGGGTGGGAAATTATCTATATCTTCCTCTTGTGTTCCTTGCTTCTTTCGGAATGGTGAAATATTTCGAATCTTTCCGCGCGAGCGCCTCCCGGTTTTTCGCAACGGTTTTTCTTTTCACGATTCTCTTTTTTGTGATCACGAACGGGCTTTCTGACAGCGCTGATGTTTTCAAGTCGAAAAATATGTTCCAGCAAGCGATGGAAACTTTTCATTCGGGCGAGTATCTTGCCGCGACGACCGATCCCAACCAGGATGTCATTCTCAAAGATCACGTGAATATCTATGCCGATTCGTGGTACAAGCTTTTTTTCATGAAAGATTATAAGTATCCCCTCTCGCGCGGAAACTTGTCGCGCTATATCGATCCGACCAAGCCCCGCGAGACTTGCACAAGGGATATGATTTCCACTCCGGAAACTGAAGCGGCGAAGGCTTGTTTTTCCGAGACGGGAGTGAATTATGTCGTCGTCAACGCGCAGTCCGAGGGAACCAGTTTCCAGAAATATCCGGATTTTTCGCAGGTATACGCGTCGGACTATATCGCGATTTTTAAAAGAGATTAAAAACAATCCATGTCATCAAAAATCATCATTATTTCCACTACAATTTTGCTTATAGTCAGCTTTTCGACACTTTTTGTGATTGAGGCGAAGAACCACGACTACGACTACAAAAAAATCTGGAGCGCGGCCTATTTTGAAAATCCGCGAGATGATTCCCTTGATTTTGCCATTGAAAACCATGAAGGAATTGACGCGAAATACGGCTACCGGATTTTTTCCAATGACGAGAAATTGGCCGAAGGGGAAATTGACGTGAAGGCCGGAGCCCGACAAAAAATCTCGCCGGTTCTTCCGGGCGAGAAAATTTCAGGAACGCGGGTGATGATTGAGGTGAAATATAATGATGAAAATTACAAGATATATAAGGATTTGAAATAAAAATCCCAACCAATGACCGATAAAAAGAAGATACTATTACTCACCCGCCCGATTTGTCCGCCTTGGGACGAAGGATCGAAAAATTTCGCTTATACTCTTGCCAAACACGCGGGCGGTTTTGAGATTCATCTGTTGACGTGTGTGGAAAAAGGGGACTTAGCCCCCAATTGGGGACTAAGTCCCCAAAGTAATGTTATTTGTCATGACATATATACTTCTCCGAAATGGAATTGGCCGCAAAAAATTCGGGCTTATATTTTTCTCCTGAAAGAATTTTTTTTGAAAGGCGGAAAAGATTATGATATCTTGCATTCATTTTTCACCCCGACAAAATTGAATGTTTTTGCCTTGAAGCTATGTTTGCGAAATAAAAACATCAAAACGATCCAAACGCTGGCAACGTTGCGGGATGATTTGTATGCAAGCGAAAAAATAAAAGAAATAATCCATGCGGATCATATTGTTACCTATTCCGATTACGCGAAAGAAAAACTGGAAAAAATGGGTTTCGAGAATATAAAAAGAATTTATCCCGGGATTGATATTGAAAAATACTCCCCTGCTCCAAAAAATGCGGAATTGATGAAAAAATATAACACCACTGAAAATGATTTTGTGATCAACTATACGGGTGAATATGTGCGGCTTGGGGATATGGATGACGTGGTGGAGACGTTTGTTGATCTTGTTTCTGCTAATAAAAATCTCAAACTTCATCTTGCTGTTCGGGTAAAGAATCAAAAAGACGCTGAAAAGAAGCGAGAAGCGGCTCAAAGACTGGAAAACGCCGGATGTCTTGACCGGGTGGCGTTCATGGATGATGGGAGCTACGAAATGCAGGACATATATAATCTCGCCGACATTTCCATTTTTCCGGCACGGACGATGGCTGGAAAATTCGATATCCCGCTTGCCGTCATTGAGGCAATGGCTTGCGAAAAACCGGTGATCGCGAGCAATTTGGAGAGATTGCAGTATTTTCTCAACGACGAAAACAGCATCCTGATTGAACCCGGCGACCGTGAAGCGCTCAAGGAAAAAATACTATACCTTTGCAACAACCCTGAAGCGCGGCGCGAGCTTGGTCAAAAAGGCATGCAGTTTGTTCGGGAAAATTTTGATATAATGAAAGTGGTGAAGGAGTATGAGGACGTTTATGCTTCATTGAACAAAGAACAGTGATCAGTGATCAATAAAAATAATATGAACAATATTGAACCAATATCCGAGCATAAATATAAATTCCAGACGGACAAAATGAAAGTTCCGGCGATTTTTTTCATGAGCGGCGAACTGCTCCCCAAAGACGATTCCTATGCCAAACTCGAAGATGTGGCCTCGAATCCCGACACGCTCTTTCGCCATTTGGCGGCGATGCCCGATGTCACTTCAAAACCGGGCCGAAAAAACGCTTCCGGGACAACGATAGTTTCCGAGAAATATATCCTTCCTCAAGTCAATGATTCCGACCCAAACTGCGGCATGCGGCTCCTCAAGACCAACCTCACGGAAGAAAATTTTTCACCGAATGACATAAACAAACTTTTCAACGAGCTTGTGGAAGTTGTCCCGACGAAAAAATTTGTCGGGACAAAAGTGCCCTTCAATGTTGTAGTGGATATCTGCCGAAAAGGAACGCAAGCCATCATCGACTATCTTGGAATCAAGACCAGACATGAACTGGAAAACACCCAAAACGGCGGTAATTTCTTCCCGCAGGAGATGACGCGGCAGGATATTTTCGATGTCATTCCGAAACTTTATCTCTTTTTTGCCAAATTCCGTTTGGGGATTCTTGGCGCGGCCGGAAATCATTTTCTCGATCTCGTGAAAGTTACGGATCTTGTGGATCCGGAAATGGCGGAAATTTTCGGCCTCAAAAGAGGCCAATATCTTTTCCTGATCCATACCGGTTCCGGAATTTTGGGGCAATATACGATGTATACCCACACAGCCAAAAAGCGCGAGCATTTATCCCAATCTTTCATGGTGAATCTCGGAAAATTGACATTCAGCTCGCAAAAAAAAGACGTTTATCAAAGAATGCAGGAAAAAATCAAAAAACATATGGAGGGCGACGAATCGCTTCTCAAGTACGAAGGAGACGGCCCGGACGGAGAGCTTTATATGCAGGCTCGCGCCGCCGCATCGAACTTCGGGACAGCCAACCGGGCGGTGATTTCGCATAATATCTCGGAGACGATCAAAAGGCTTTTTGGCCGTGATCCGGAATTGGATTTGATCTATGATATGCCGCATATTTCCATTTCGAGAGAAAATCATTTTGGCCGGGATGTTTGGATCCATCGGAGCAATACCTCGCGGGCTTATGGCCCGGAAAAGATGACTGATCATTCCGTATACAAAAAAACCGGTGAACCGGCGTTCATCCCCTCTTCCATGTCCACGGATGCCTATCTTTGCGTCGGAACGGACAAAAACGAAGACGGTTTTTTCTCGGCTCCCCACGGTACCGGGAAAGGCGTGAACGCGAACGAGAAGCCAGTTGAAAATAAGGACGAATTATTTGCCAAGATGAGCGAAAAAGGCGTGCGGCTTTATAACGCAAAGTCGCGAATTGTTGTCAATCAGGATTCGGCGAGATATAAGGATATTGAAAAAGTCATCGCAGGAGTTGAAGCGAATGGTATTGGACATGTGGTGGCAAAAATGACACCGGTGGCGGTGATTATGTATTGAGATTGAGTATCTGGTATTTTGTATATTGTATTTTGAAATAAAACACCGCTGGTGCCTGTTTAGGTCACCAGCGGTAGGAGTGAGAATTAGCTGTGCCAATCAGTTCTTAAAAATAAACATCTCGTTTGGCTTTTATCACGGGAGGCTAATTTCTCGCAGAATTGCCCTTGTACCTTATTTGAAAATGGGCATAATACTGCGATAATTTCCCCCGTCTCATTCCCACTCTGAATTAGAGGGGAATGACCTGGAGAACGTATACATTTGACTGGAAACACGGAATATTTGCTCATGTTGATGCCCCCTGTTTTTGTATTTGATTTTCAAATAATAATACTGTGAATAAAATAATTTGTCAATACCCAAAACTAATCACCATCTCCGGTCTCGACGGTTCGGGGAAATCAACCCAAGTTGAGTTGCTGAAAAAATACCTTGAATCGCAAGGGAAGAGTTTTTGGTATTTCCATGCAGTGGAATTTTCGATTGGGAATAAAATCTTAAATAAGCGAAAAAAATCCCCCTTAGCCTCCCTTTATGAAAGGGGGAAACCAGCCGCTCTCCCCTTTATAAAGGGAGAGATGGAGAGGGATTTTGAAAAAAGCGTCATAAAAGCCAATTGGATTGAGATCCAATTGAGAAAAATTGCATTATTGATCGATATTTTTCGATTTAAGCGCATAATGAAAAAGAAAGACGTCGATTATATCGTGAGCGACCGGTATTTCTATGACAGTGTGGTGAATATAAGCTACTTGGAAACTAAGTTTCCAAGTGAATTGTTTGCTGAAAGATTCATCCCCAAGCCCGACCAAGCTTTTTTTGTGAAAGTCTCTCCCGAAAAAATCATGACTCGCGAGCGAAAACCGGACCAGGGATTAGAGTATCTCGCGGCAAAGGAGAAAATATATGAGTCGAAAGTAAGTGGCTGGAATATGATCGTTTTAGGCGGGGATAACGCAAAAGAGAAAATATTTGAAGAAATAAAAAAATCAATCTAACTAAAATATCTATGAAAAACCTAGAGATTCCAAATTTGCGTGAAGAACCGCTTGAGTTTAAAGGTCGGATTGTAAGCGTAACGAGAAACCATGAGGGCGGTATCAATATTGATCTCAAGGATGAAAACAACAAATTGAACGATTATATGGGTGTCGAACTTTCTTCGGGTCAATTGAAAGAATTCGGATTAACCTTTGAAAAACTTGTAAACCATCTCAATATCAGCGCAATTGTCCAATACAACCGCGAAGGAGATCTCATTGGGTTCAAGCAATTATTGCACTAACAATGTCCACTTTCCTCGCCAAATCATTTTTGTGGGTCGCGCTTTCGGAGATTTTATATAATCTTTCGGGCTATATCATCCATGCCGTCATGGGGCGGGTTTTGGGTCCCGCGGACTATGGCCGGTTCGGGATCATTGTCACCCTCACAACAATGACAATCGTTCTTATCGGGCAGAGCGTGCCGACGGCAATGTCGAAATATTTGAGCGAGATTTTTGAAAGCAAGCCGAATTTGATTCCGGTTATCAAGAAACAAACCGCAAAAATCCAAGCTGTGATTGTCGGCACAGTGACGGTGGCATTCTTCCTCCTTGCGCCATTGCTTGCACGCGTTCTTGGGGATCCGAGCCTTACCAATCTATTCAGATTATCAACGCTTGTCATTCCCGCTTTTGCTCTTGCCTCTTTCTATTTTTACTACTACACCGGGATCCACAAGTTCAAAATCCAGGCATTCCTGAAAACAAGCCGGGGTATTTGGCGGCTGGTTTTCATCATTGGCCTTGCGCTTTTTCTCAAATCCCGCGGATACGCGCTCGAAGGGGCGATTCTTGGATATATCATCGCCCCCCTTTCTATTTTTATTGAGGCCTATTCCCTTGATCCGTACAAAAAACTGAAAGCCATCGGCAATTTTGAGTGGCGGAAGCTTGCCGTTTTTGCCTGGCCGGTGACGATATTTCTCATTGCCTATCAACTGCTGAACACGATTGATCTCTATCTCGTGAAAGGGATTCTCCATTCGGATGTCCAAACAGGGTTATACAACGCCGCTTATACCGTTGGAGCCATTCCCTACAACCTTTTTTACGCGCTTACAATCATTCTTCTCCCTTCGGTTTCGAAAACGACTTCGGAAAACAACAGCGCGGAAACGAAAAAAATCGTGAGTCATTCGCTCCGGTTCCTCACGATGTTTCTTGTGCCGACCTGCCTTTTGATGGCCTATTTTTCTCTGCCGATCATCAATATTTTCTATTCTTCGAAATATGCCTTGGCTGCGCCAGTGATGACGCTATACGTTTTTGCCGAGGGATTCCAAACGGTTTTCTATGTCCTTACGTTCATCTTGAACGGCGCCGGAAAAGTGAAAATTCCGATGAACGCGGCGATTTTTGGGCTTTTTCTGAACACGTTCATTACCTACTTCCTTATCAAGCAATATGGCATCGTCGGAGGCGCCGCCGGGACGATGATCGTGTCTTTTGCGGTGATGGTTTTCGCGCTTGTTTATACCTATCGCGAATTCGGCTATCTTTTTTCCGTGAAAAGTTTTTTGAAAATTCTCACCGCTTCAGCCGTGATGATTGCTGGGACTTTCTTATTTCCAAAGACGAATTATTATTTTCTTATCTGGTCGGTGATTCTTTTCGCGATTTATCTTTTTGTCCTTTATATCTTCCGTGAAATTAGCGCGAAGGACTTGCTTCTTGTGAAAGAACTCCTCTCCCGCAAGAAAAAGAAAGGCGAAGAAATCGAAGACGCGGAATTTGTGGACGGGAAGTAATTTATTCACCCGAACATTGAATGTTCGGGTGTTATTTGGCAAGTTCGAGAGTATTCCACAGTAGCATTGCGATTGTCATCGGGCCTACTCCGCCGGGGACGGGGGTGATGTACGACGCTTTTTTGCTGACGTTTTCAAAATCGACATCGCCAAGAAGTTTTTTTCCGTCCCGGTTCATGCCGACATCGATCACCACCGCGCCTTTTTTTATCATCGGAGCTTTGACGAGGTTTTTTTTTCCGACCGCCGCGACCAAAATATCCGCTTCGCGCGTGATTTTTGCGAGGTTTTTAGTGAGGCGGTGGCAAACAGTGACGGTTGCGTCGCGGCTCAACAAAAATTGGGCCATCGGTTTTCCGACGATGTTCGAGCGGCCGATGACCACGGCTTTTTTTCCGGCAATGGGAATTTTGCATTCTTCAAGCATTTTGATGATTCCAAGGGGCGTGGCCGGAGCGACGATTGAATAACCCTCTCCCTCTTGGATGAATTTTCCAAGGTTCTCCGGATGCAGGCAATCCGCGTCTTTTTTTGGGTCGACGCTTTCGATGATTTTTTTCTTGTCAATATGGCTTGGTAGCGGAAGCTGGACCATGATCGCCGTGATATTTTTGTCTTTGTTGAGCTTATCAATGGCGCCCAATAATTTTTTCTGTGAAGTGTTTTCCGGCAGAATGATCGTCTTTGAATCAATTCCGGCTTGCTCGCACAAAACACCTTTTCGTCTTACATAGATTTTCGAAGCCGGATCATCGCCGACCAGAACCATCGCCAAAACCGGACGGCGTTTCATTTTCGCCGTCTTTTGGCGGATAATTTTTATATATTTTTCGGAAAGCTTATTTCCGTCAAGAATTTTCATGTATTACATGACTATGTCATCCCGGCTTCCGAGCCGGGATCCAGAAAATTTTTTTGTAAAGACGCAATATCTTGTGTTTTTACAAAGGCGGGCAGGCAAGTGCGGGATGACAAACTAAAAATAATTTCTTTCTTTTAATTCTTCTATTTTCTTTTTAACCGAGCTCTCGATATCAATACTATGAATATCTGCGAGAATTGCCAGTTGCAAAAAAACATCCGCAAATTCGTTTTTTAGCTCGATCCGACCTGCTTTTTTTCCGCGTAATTTTTTCCTATTGATTTCTTTTGCAAGCTCGCCGAGTTCCTCTAATAGTTGTGCGATAGAAAGTTGCGGATCTCGTTTTATTTTGTATTTTCTGTCAATTTTTTTGACCACTTCCGCACAATATTTTTGAAATTTTTTCATAAGTATTATAATCCTTTATATAAGGGGAACTTTGCGCAAAGTTCCTTCACGGCCAGTTTTGCTTTTCGGATGTTTTTCTTGTCTTCGAGCGTGTCGGCGATGGCGTTTCCCAAAATATCCATTTCCGGTTCCTTCATCCCGCGGATGGTGACGCAAGGGGTGCCGAGCCGGATCCCGCTGGGATTGTATGGCGGGTTGGGGTCATGCGGAATGGCATTTTTGTTGAGCGAAATCGCAATTTGCTCAAGACGCTCTTCCGCCTCTTTCCCGGTGATCCCAAACGGCGTGACATCCATCAAAATCAAATGGTTGTCGGTTCCGCCGGTGGAAAGACGCAGACCTCTATTATTAAAAATATCAGCGAGTTTTTTGGCATTTTTCACGACTTGTTTGGCATAGGCTTTGAATTCTTTGGTCGAGGCTTCTTTGAGGGCGACAGCCACCCCGGCGATTGTATGGATATGCGGCCCTCCCTGCATTCCCGGGAAAATAGACCGGTCGATGAGGGTCGGCAAATCTTTTTTGGTCGGATTTTTGATCGGTTTCAGCGGATCGGACGGATTGCCGTTGCAAAGGATCATTCCGGCCCGCGGCCCGCGGAGAGTCTTGTGCGTAGTGGTGGTGACGATATCGGCGAACCCGGCGGGACTCGGATGCTCTCCGGCGGCGACAAGCCCCGCGATGTGAGCGATGTCCGCCAGCAAATACGCCCCAACGCCCCGGGCGATTTCAGCGAATTTTGCGAAGTCGATTGTCCGGGGATAGGCCGTGTATCCGCAGATGATGACTTTCGGCTTGTGTTTTTTTGCCAATTTTTCAATCTCGTTAAAATCAAGGAATCCGTTTTTGTCGGTCGTGTACTGGGCCGAATTGAAATATTTTCCCGTGACGCTCACTTTCCAGCCGTGCGTGAGGTGGCCGCCGAAACGCAAATCCATCCCCATGATTGTGTCTCCCGGCGCGCAAACCGCGTTGAGAGCGGCGAAATTGGCCGGAGACCCGGAATAGGGCTGGACGTTGGCATGTTCGAAGCGGAAAAGCTTTTTGGCGCGTTTGATGGCGATTTGCTCGACGATGTCCGTGTATTTCTGGCCGCCGTAGTATCTCTTTTTCGGATAACCTTCCGAATATTTGTTTTCAAAAACGGATCCGATGGCCTCAAGAACGGCGCGGGAAGCGTATGATTCGGAAGGGATCATCTCAAGGCCTTCCTGCTGGCGGTCGATTTCTCCGGAGACGGCCCGATAAATTTCCGAATCCCCTTTTTTTATGTGGGAATAAACCTTTTCACGCTCTTTCATATTTATTTTTAAAAAGTGGTTAATTATGATAAAATCCTATCAGATTAAAGTGATAAAATCAATCCATGATCCGATTCGCGGCCATTACTCCCCATCCGACGGTGATTATTTCTTCCATTGGGAAAGGCAACTACAATCTGGTGAAAAAAACGGCCAATACGATGAAGCAGATCGGTGAAAGGTTCCAGTCGGTGAAGGCTGACACGCTGGTCATCGTCTCTCCGCACGGCCCGGTGCAGTATGACAAGTTTATCATCAACTACTCGCCTACATTGCGGGGAGGTTTGCAGTCTTTCGGGGACGAACGCCGCTTCGCGCTGGAAAACAATCGGGAGCTGGCGGATTTGATCGCTTCGGAGTCTCGGCCGTTTGGCATTCCTGTCGGTTTTGTCCGCGAAATGGAGCTGGATCGCGGGGCGCTGGTTCCTTTGCATTATCTGATTGGCGAAAAAAAATCGGCGCATAACCAGAAATTGATCCATATTTCGGTTTCCATGCTTCCGCTCGAATATCACTATCACTTCGGAAGAATATTAGGAAAAGTTTTGCAAGAATCATCCAGCGTGACGGCGATTGCGGCGAGCAGTGATTTGTCGCATCGCGTTTCACCCGGTTCTCCGGCCGGATACAGCCCGCAAGGCCGCCTTTTTGACAAAAAAATCGTGGAAATGGTGCGGAAAAAAGATCTCAAAGGGTTGGTGGATATCGAAAACGATTTTCTGGAAGAAGCCGGGGAATGCGGATTGCGGCCGATGATCATCATGTTGAGCGCGATTGCCAACCTGCGCTGGGATATCCGCCCATTCACCTACGAAGCTCCGTTCGGGGTCGGCTACCTCGCGGCGAATATGAATATAAAGTGAATTTTGAATTTACAATTCTAAATTCCCAATGAAATCAAAACATATCATCCAAGTTGCTCCTCTTGTTCCCCTGCCGGTGCTTCGGACACAGGTTTTTTCATATTGGCATGGAAAAGAACTTCCGGCGGGGACGCTTGTGAAGATCCCTTTCTATTTTCGGGAAATTGAGGGGGTGGTCATTGAAACAAGGCAATCGGGTGAATTTCCAAAAAATTTCAAACTGAAAAAAATAAGAAGCGTGGTTGAATCCGGCGCCATAAAGCCGTATCAAATCGAACTGGCCCGGAAAATTGCCGAGCGGTATTTTGCTCCTTTGGGTTCGGTTTTAAAGCTGATGGCAGCAAAAACAGCGAACAGTGAACAGCGAACAGCGAACAATAATCGCAAAATAAAGATACTTCAAACAAAAAACAGCATAGCCCAAAAAATAATCTCGAACAAAAAACAGAAATTTTTATTGGAAGCGCCGACGCAGGACGCGGAAGATGTGAATAAGGCCTTGATTTTGAAATGCCTTTCCGGGGGAAAACAAATCCTCATTCTTGTTCCCGAAGTGTTTTTCGCCGAAAGTCTTTTTCAAAAATGGAAAGATTGTTTTGGCGAAGAAATAGCCTTGATCCACGGAAAGATCACCAAGAAAAAATACGGCGAATATTGGCAAAAAATCCATTCCGGCGAAACAAAAATAATCATTGCGACAAAAATGGGCGTATTCCTGCCTTTTGAAAATCTTGGAACCGTCATTGTTTTGGAAGAGCAGGATCCGTCTTTCAAGCAGAGTGAGGCAATGCCGCGCTATTCGGCGGTCTGGTGCGCTGAAACGCTTTCCGACCTGTCCGGAGCGAAGATTGTTTTTGAGAGCGGCTGGCCTTCGGCGGAAATCCGCGTCCGCGCGGGAAAAGATCTGGAACATATCAAGCCGGAAACGGCCGAAATCAGGCGGCCCAAAATCGAAATTGTGAGTCTCGGGGGAAAAAAGAAAAATCCGGACTTTCCGATTTCTCCGGAACTTTTCAGCCAATTGGCAAAAACCATCAAAGAAAAAAAACAGGCGGTCGTTTTCGTGAACCGGAGAGGTTTTTCCACCCGTTCCATTTGTGAAAACTGCAAAAAAGTTCTCAAGTGTCCGAAATGCAACCGAGCCCTTGTTTTTTCGGAGGCCGAGGGGCAATATCGATGTCTCCATTGCGCGTATAAAGCCGACCTTTTCACGGCCTGTCCGGCTTGCGGCGGTTTGCAGTTTTCCCATCGCGGCATCGGAACACAAACCGTGGAGCGAAAAATAAAAAAACTGTTCTCCTGCGCCGGCACGGTTCGCTTGGACGCGGACACTCTCCGAAGCGTTGCCAAAACAAGGAAGATACTGGAAAATTTCGCGGTTGGAAAAGTTGATATCCTGGTTGGCACGCAGTCGGTCTTGAAGGGGCTGTTTTCGGAAAATACGGCTCTTGCCGCTTCAATTTCCGGCCGGGATTTCGCGGACGGAATCGAGTTTGAATCGCGGAGCCTCTCCCTTGCGCGGCTTTCCCGGATGGAGAGTATTCTTGGCGGGAAAGGTACGGTTTTTCTCCAGTCTTTTTTCGAAAAAAGCCGGACGCTTGAATACTTTGAAAAAAATGAAAAAGAAAAATACTACAAAAACGAGCTGGCTATCCGCAAGAGATACGGCTTCCCCCCTTTTTCGAGGTTGGTGAAAGTTGCTTTTCGGGACAAATCAAAGAAAAATATCGAAAAGGAAATGAAAAAAACATTTGACTTATTGATGGCAACTAGTAATAATAAGGTTGACGTTTTTGCTCCGTATGAGCCTTTTTCCGGGCAAAAAAGAGGTTTTTTCCAGAAAAATTTGCTTTTGAAATGCGATCCGGGAAAAAATATCCGCGATTTGCCCATCCGGTCCGTTTTGGGCGGATTGCGGAAAGGCTGGAGCGTGGATGTCGATCCGGTGACGCTTTTTTGAAAAATATGAAGAACAAGAAGTTGAAAATAGTCAAATATCCGGACGATTTTTTGCGCCGCAAAACGCGAAAAGTCAGGAAGGAAGAAATAAAAAATCCGAAATTCAAGCGGCTTGTTTTGGATATGGTGAAAGCCATGGAAGAGGAAAAAGGGGTGGGCCTTGCCGCGCCGCAAGTCGGGTCGGATCTCCGTCTCTGCACAGTGGCGGTCGAAGGCGAGGTTTTTGTGCTTATCAATCCGGAAATAAAATCATATTCCCGAAAAAAAGATATTTTTGAAGAAGGATGCTTGAGTTTTCCCAACCAATTTTTTCAAGTTGAACGCCCGATCAAAGTGAAAGTGCAAACGCTGAACCTTGAGGGGGAAAAACAGAAAATCAAAGCGGACGGCTTTTTGGCCCGGGTCCTTCAGCATGAAATCGACCACCTCGACGGGATTTTGGTGATCGACCGGGCAATGAAAGGAAATGAAAAATAAAAACACGAAAATCATTTTTTTCGGCACGCCGGAGATCGGCGCGACAGTGCTCGGTTCGCTGATTGAAAACAATTTTGATGTCGTCGCGGTTGTGGCGCAGCCCGACAAAAAAATCGGGAGAAAACAAGAAATCGAATATTCTCCGGCCAAAAAAACGGCCCTTGAAAACAGAATAAAAATTTTTCAGCCGGAAAATTTGAAAGATGAAAAAGTCGTTGATGAATTAAAAAAGCTGGATCCCGGCCTGTTTGTGGTCGCGGCCTATGGAAAAATATTGCCGAAAGGCCTCCTCGAAATTCCGAAATTCGGCGCGATCAATGTCCATCCGTCCCTTCTTCCCAAATTTCGCGGCCCCACTCCGGTTCCGGCGGCAATCCTCGCTAGTGAAAAAGAAACGGGAGTCACGCTGATCCTTATGGACGAAAAAATGGACGAGGGGGATATCCTGGCGCAGGAAAAGATGAAAATAAGATCCGATGAAACAGCCGATCAGTTGATGGAACGGTTGGCTGAAATGGGCGCGGCTATGGTCGGACCGGCAATTGAAAAATGGGTCGCCGGCGGAATCAGCGCCGTGCCGCAAGATGGCGCCAAAGCTTCCTACTGCCAAATCATCCGTCGCGAAGACGGAAAAATCGATTGGAGCGAGCCGGCGGAAAAAATATACAACAAGTGGCGCGCTTTCCAGCCCTGGCCGGGAATATTCACTTTTTTTCCCGATAAGAATAACACAAAAAGGATGAAATTGGTTGAAATCAATATAATTCCGGGAACGAATGCCGCTCAAACTGTCGGCGAGGTGATTAAATACAGGGAAAAAATTGCCGTTCAGGCTGAAAATGGCTTGATAATCCTCAAAAAAATCCAACTCGAAGGAAAAAAAGAAATGATGGCGGATGATTTTCTGAAAGGCCGTCCGGATTTCATCGGAAAAATATTAGCGTAAAAAATGACAAAAGAAAAAGACCAGTCAAAAGTGTTTTTCATCGGCTTTTTGCTGATTGTTGCGGTCATCGCCGCCTATTTTCTCAAGCCGGCGGTTTTGCGGTGGAAAGACAAGGTTTTTGGCGGCGAAAGCAAAGGCCAGTCCGACAACGCGGAAATTCTCAAAGCGCCTTCCGTCATGGCGGATGATGTTTTCCAAATGATCCAGGACAAGAAAAAAGTTTTTTTGATCGATATCAGTCCCGCGGATGATTTTGATCAAGGGCATATCGCGACCGCGGTGAATGTTTCCGCTGACGGGCTGAACCGCAAGTTTTTTGAAGAGCTGGGCGCGGAAAAAACGTCAAATATATTTTTAATAAATCAGGGAGACAATTTAGCAATACTTGCAAAGGCAACGAATGCGGTGGTGGCCGAAGGCTTTGTGAATACGCAATATCTCCGCGGCGGAATCGCCGATTGGATGGAGAATGGCTATCCCCTTGTTTCTTCCGGAAAAGCGGAAACGGATGACGCGAAAGTGAAAAAAATGAGCCTCGCGGACGCACAAAATGAGGCTGATTCCTTGCAATTCGTGGATGTGCGAAGCGCAAGCAAGTTCCAAGCCAGCCATATCGCCGGAGCGATAAACATTCCCCTTTCCGACCTTGAAAGCGAGAAAGAAAAAATTCCGTCAGTCCAGAAAGTGGTTGTTTATGGCGCGGACGCGGTCGATTCTTTCCAGGCGGCGGTGAAATTGTTCGATCTCAATTTTTTCAACATATACCAACTTGACGGGACATTCGCTGATTGGAAAACGGCAGGTGGAAAAACGGAATAGTGAAATATGAAAAAACAGGATTATGTCCTGCTTTTTCATTTATATATATTAATATATATTTACTTCACCACCGCCAGGATATCCTCGCTTTTCACCAGGAGATACTCCTTGTCCCCGACTTTGATGTCGTTTCCGGAATATTTGGAATAGATCACTTTCTGGCCGGCCTTCACCTTGATTTTGTCGCTGTCGCCGACGGCAATCACGGTTCCCTCTTGCGGTTTTTCTTCGCTTGTGTCGGGAAGAACAATCCCGGAAGCGGTTTTGGTATCCTGCTTCACAGGCTCGATGAGGACATTTTCGCCAAGAGGCTGGATATTTGTTTCGGACATATTTTTGGATTTTAGTTAAATGATTATCAAAACATCTCTCCGGAAATAAATTCTAGCGCGAAATCGGCGGCTCGTCAATTTTTTCGGTTGGCGCGGCTATTCCCTCAATATTCGCGCTTTCTTCGGGGTTTTTCATTTCCATCGGTTTTTCGACTGGGGCTTCAGCTGGCGGAGTGGCGGGAATATTTGTCGGCATGTTCATCGGCGCGCTGGATGGAACATTTGCCATAGCTCCTCTCTTTCGGGAGAAAAAGAAAATGTAGATTATCTCCAGGATTCCGAGAGTGTTGAGGATGAGGATGGCCACAAACCAGCCGGTATGCTCGTTTCTCGCCGCTTTCCAAAGCGCCACGCCCTTCCAGGGGATGGTCCAAAGCGCGATAAGGGCAAGTACCCAGGGATTAGCGGCAAAAAACGCGGGGAGGTTGTTCATGTGTTTATTCAAAAATTATTTTGGTAAGATCTATTCAATATCAGAATTTTTATCCTTATTTTTTCGGAGAAGTTTAGATGTATTCTCTTCAATATTTTCCAGGAGTTTTACGATTCTGTTTATTTTCCAATACCACATAATCACTTCTCTTATGCCTATAATTATAAAAACAACAGCCAGTAATCCTAATAATATTGAAAACGGAGCACTTATATCCATTGTTTTATTTGTAGGAATTAGCTATCAAAATTATTTTCACCGCTGCGATTGTGGGACGATGTTCGAACATATTTCCTAAATTATCCTATCTGATACCAATTAAGCTAATCATTAGTCCAACATTTGGATCTTTTTCCTTTCGATAAGAAAAATATTTTTTTGATTTGCAAAATGTACATTCTCTCGTATTTTCAATATTCCTTTTGTCTATTCCGGATTCAATTAATTGTTCATTGATTATTTCTTTTAATTCGACGAAATATTTATCTCCTCTCTTGTCGATCAGCTTTGAATATGGAAGGAATTGTTTACTGATACGATTTCCGATGTCGAAATGACATTTGTTTATCCCGGGGCCCATTGCCACCCGAATATTTTTTGGATCTCCGCCAAGATCAATAATTTTTTCAATTGTTTTATTGGCTATTTTTTTAACAATGCCTCTCCAGCCAGCATGAGCGATTCCAACTATCTTAACTGTTGGCTCATAGAATAAAATTGGAATGCAGTCGGCTGAAGTAACGGAAAGAAATATATTCTTTTCCTTGGAAACAAGGGCATCGGTTTTGGGAATAATTTTTTTCTTATTATTCCTGATATTTTTTATGCCCGTTTTATGCTCAAGGTGGGCACTGATAACATTATTATAATCAATCCCGATTTCCTTAAAAAAACTTGTTCGGTTTGTCTCATATTTTTTATCCAAAACGCCATCGACAAAAAGCCGCATAGAACCATCTTTTCTATCGGACATAACTGCAATTATTTCTGGATAATTTTTGAATAATTTTATCATCTGGGGTGCTAGGATTCGAACCTAGGATCATGGGACCAGAACCCATTGCCTTACCGCTTGGCTACACCCCAATAACACGATGAATTCTATATTATTTTTCCAAAAATATCAAGCAAAAAAGCCGATTGCCGGCTTTTCAAAATCTTCCCTTAGCTTCCCTTTATGATGGGGGAAATTTTTAGATTTTCAAATATCTCCGGATGGCGATCAAACTACTCACAATTCCCAAGCCTACGCCGACCAAAAGCTGGACCAGGAAAATCAGCCAGAAATAGTGGATGAAATCGGATTGCACGTCCTTCACGGAAACCGCGCCGGTGATATGCGGGACGGCAAAGCGGATGAGCGGGAAAAGAAGAAACATGACGAATATGGCCGAAATCGCGCCGTAGGTGATTCCCTCGAAAATGAAAGGCAGGCGGATATAGCGGTCGGATGCGCCGACGAGCCGCATAATTTCGATTTCCTGGCGATGGGCGTATATGGTGATGCGGACGGCGTTGAAAGTGATGAGGATCGCGATGAGCGAGAACAACGCGGCCAAGGTGATTCCCACCCGGCGGGTCATGGAAAGGATATTGTTCAACCGTTCGATGACAAGCTTGTTTTTGGCGTAGTTGATGCGGATGATGTCGTCTTTGAAGGCGGAATTTTGGATGGCGGTGGCAATGATGTCGTATTTGTCCGGAGTGATGGCTTTGATATTCACCGAGGCGTTCAACGGGTTGTCGCCGATGGCGTCGAGCGATTGCAGGATGACGGGATTGTCCGCATTTTTTTCCTTGAAATCGTCGAAGGCCTGGTTCTTGGAGACATATTCGGACGACTTCACTTCTTTGTATTGAAGGACAGTCGAGCGGAAGTCAAGAATTTTCGACTCGGGTGTGTCGCTTTTGAAATATACGCTGATATCCACCTTGTCCTGGACGTTTCGGATCACCAAGTTGGCGGCGAGAGAAAGGACGATCAGGGTGCTGATGATGAGGAGGGTGAGTGAGAGGATGCTTGTGACGGCAAAACTCAGCCAGCCGTTTCTTTTGAAATGCTGGAATCCGGAAAGAAATGTGCGCTTGAGGGTGATTAGTAACATAATATTATATCGCGTACCTTCCCTTGCTATGGTCCCGAATGATTTTTCCCTGGTCAAGGGTGATGACGCGGCGTTTGACGCGGTTGACGATGTCTTTGTTGTGCGTGGCGAGCAAAATCGTTGTTCCGAGCTTGTTGATTTTGAGCAGAAGCTGGATGATTCCCCAGCTGCTGATCGGATCAAGGTTCCCTGTCGGCTCATCGGCGATGATGAGCGGCGGCCGGTGGACCAAGGCGCGAGCGATAGCCACGCGCTGCTGTTCTCCTCCGGAAATTTCCCGAGGATAGCATTCCATCTTGTGCGCGAGGCCGACGATCTCGAGAATTTGCGGAACCAGCTCCTGAATTTCCGCGTCAGAGTGGTCGGATACTTCGAGGGCAAAAGCCACATTTTCAAAAAGGGTTTTTCGGGGAAGCAATTTGAAGTCCTGAAAAATTGTTCCGATCCGGCGGCGGTGCAAAGGAAGTTCCTTTGGGGTGAGTTGAGTGATGTCCTCGCCGTTGAAAAAAATCTGTCCCGAGGTCGGTTTTTCTTCCGCATAAAGAAGCTTGAGGAGCGTTGATTTTCCGGCTCCGCTATGGCCGACCAATGAAACAAATTCCTCTTTTTCGATGACAAAATTGACATCATCAAGAGCAATGGTGTTTATGCCGGCGGAATATATTTTTTTGACGTTTCGAAATTCTATCATGCGTATGTGTTTTTATTTTTGCGAATTTTGACCGGTGAGGTATGTTTCTATGAATCCTTCGATATTCCCGTCCAGCACTTCTTCCGGATTTTTGGATTCGAATTTTGTGCGGTGGTCTTTCACGAGCTTGTACGGATGAAGGACATATGACCGGATTTGGCTTCCCCACTGAACTTCAACATGTTCGCCTTTCAGCTTTTTTTCTTGTTCTTCTTTTTCGGCCAAATATCTCTGGTGGATTTTTGCGGTGAGAATTTTCAGGGCCTGTTCTTTGTTTTGGAGCTGGCTGCGCTCGTTCTGAGAACTGGCGACAAGGTTGGTCGGCAAATGGGTGATGCGCACTGCGCTGTCGGTCTTGTTCACGTGCTGACCACCGGCTCCTGAAGCACGAAAGGTATCAATCTTGAGGTCGGCCGGATTGATTTCCACTGATTCTATCTTATCAATTTCCGGCAAAACTTCAACTGAAGCAAATGAGGTCTGGCGGAGATTTTTGGCGTTGAAGGGCGAGAGCCTCACGAGGCGATGGAGTCCGGCTTCCGTTTTGAGATATCCGTAGGCCATCTTTCCGGAAATTTCAAGCGTTGCGCTTTTGATTCCGGCTTCCTGGCCGCGAGATTCGGAAAGGACTTTGGCTTTCCAATTTTTTCTTTCGGCGAACCGCAGATACATCCGAAGGAGCATCTCCGCCCAATCCTGCGCGTCCACCCCCCCGGTTCCGCTGTGGATCGAAAGGATCGCGTTGCTCCGGTCGTATTCTCCCCGGAAAAGGGTTTCGAACTCGATCTTTTCAAGATTTTTTCCGATCGAACCGATCTGTTTTTCGATTTCTTTTTTTATTTCGGAATCGTCCGCGGCAAGATTTGCCATTTCCGAAAGATCGTCCAGGCTTGTTTCCATTTCACCCAAAGTCTTGATGTCTTCGCGCAGGCCTTCCAATTCTTGCATCACTTTTTGCGCTTCGTCGGGATTTTGCCAAAAATTTTCCGTGTTCGATTCTTTTTCCAGCTCTTCAATGCGCTTTTTCTTTTTTGGGAAGTCAAAGACAGTCGCTTACGGAAGCGACTCGCTGGCGAAGCTCTTTCAGTTTTTCCAGAAGTTCCTGCATACGGAAAAATTATAGCACAAAACAATTTCAGTTGCCAGAAGCGGAAAAATTTGCTAGTATTTGGCAGTAATTGCGGGATTAGTACAGTGGCAGTACATTTGCTTCCCAAGCAAGAAACGCGAGTTCGATTCTCGTATCCCGCTCCAAAAATCACGCCGATGTAGCTCAGTTGGCAGAGCGACGCACTCGTAACGCGTAGGTCGCCGGTTCGATCCCGGCCATCGGCTCCAAAAAAACTTCGCAAGAATGCGAAGTTTTTGGTTTCAACGTATTTTAAACTCCTAAAACACCGATGGATCCCCTTCCGAGTTGGCCGGGAGATTTTTTTCAAATTTTTGCATTTCCGAATCGCGGAATCCGATTTTGGCGTCCCCGGAATTCCATTGATATTCTTTCACAAAGACCGTCACCGGATAGTTTTTCATCTGGCCGGAAAGCCAGTCGGAAAAAGTCGGCTTTTTCACAAAAATTTGGCTCAAATGGACAATCTCCACGCCGTTGTCGGTTTTCTTCTCCGTAAGTTTCAAGATATGGAAACCAAGCTCGCTCTCCACCGGATCGCTGATTTCCCCGACTTTCATGGAAAACGCTTTCTCTCCCACCGGCCCGATCAATTGATCTTGGGTCGACCATCCCAAATCGCCGCCGTCTTCCCCGCTTTGTCCGTCGGAATTTTCTTTGGCGATAGTTGCAAAGTCGGCGTTTTTGGCTGTTGCCTGCTTGTATAAATCCTGCGCCTTTTCCTGCTCGGCGCCGGTATCAAGGCTTCCGGCGTAATTTTCAGAAAGTTTCGCCGCGTACATTTCCGGCTTCACCACTTTTTCGGAAAAATCGTCGATTGTCCAGCCGTATAATCGCGCAAGGTCGCTCATCAAGTTGTCCTTGTTTCCGAATTGGGCGATATTTTTTTCCAATTCCGCGTTTACATCGCTGTTGCTGATTGCAATTCCCTGTTTCTCGGCCAGGGCTTCCACCACCTTGTTTTCAACCAGCTTGCTGATTATTTCTTTTTCTTTCACTTTGAGCCGTTTTTGGCCCTGGTCGGTGTTGAAATCAATCCGCATGCCGAGTTTTGCGAAGTCCTGGGATTCATAGAATTTTTTCACGGACTGGAGGTCGGATTTCACTTCATTCACCGAAACGAAACCGGCTCCGCGGATATATAGCGCCGGAAAAGGGATGTTTTTTGTGGCGGAGACAAAAAAACGGTTGCTCCAGTTGAACTCATAAACGCCAAGGATCACGGAAGCAAGAACGGCAAAAATGGCCAATGCCGAGGCTCCGGCAATCAGCCAAATTTTCACCGCTTGCTTTTTTTTGTGTTTTTTGCGGTCGGTCATGTTTTAGCTCTTATTTTCAAAAAAGAAATTCAGCCATTTTTGCCAGTTGGGAGTGTTATTTGGTTCAGTGGCCAATTGATTTTTATTCTGATCTGAATCTGATTCGGATTTTTCCGGCTGGACGGCATCTTTTTGCAGAACGATCATTTTTTCGTCGTTTTTTTGCAGGCTTAATTTCTCGCGAGCCTCTTTCTCTTGGAAGTCAGTCGAAGAGAGATAGCTGATAAGCCCGTCCATGTTATCGTTATCCTGCTTCAGTTCTTGGATTTGAGCCTGAAGTTTTTCGATTTCCTTTTGGGTTTGATTTTTGCGATAGATTTTTTTTCCTAAAGATACGCCAATCAAAGCAAGGATGACGAAACCGGCCAGAAAGAATATTCCGGAAAAAATTTTGGCAGCGGTGTTTGTTTTTTCTTCCGATTTATTTTTCACAGGCCGATGCTTTCCAAATTTTTAGAAACTCATCATGGGGGCGATCGTGAAAGCCACCATCGAGAGAACGGCGATAATGGTGATGATGAGCCAGATGATCCGGATTTTTTTCTTATGTCTATGCTTCATTTGTAGATATTATACCCTATTTCCGCAAAACGGCCAAAAAAGCGGTGCTGGGAATTTCCACCCGGCCGACTTGGGTCATCTTTTTCTTCCCCTTTTTCTGTTTTTCAAGCAATTTTCTTTTGCGGGTGACATCGCCGCCGTATAGTTTGGCTGTCACATCTTTTCGGAAGGCCCTCACGGTTTCGCGGGCAAGAATTTTTCCTCCGACAGCGGCCTGGAGGGCGACTTGGAAGTTTTGGCGCGGAATCACGTCCTTCAATTTTTCCACGGTGGCTTTTCCTTCGGAGAAAGCCCGGTCTTCCGGCACAATCCGGGAAAAAGCGTCCACGCGGTCATTGGCCACGAGAATATCAAGCTTCACCAGCTTGTTGGGACGGTATCCGGTGATTTCATAGTTCATCGAAGCGTATCCGCTCGAAACGCTTTTCAATTTGTCATGCAGGTCGATGATGACATCGGTGAGTGGAGCATTGAAAGAAAGAATCAGCCGTTCGCTGTCGATATATTCCGTATTTTTATACTCCGCACGGGTATTGTTCATGAGATCCATGATATTTCCGAGGTATTGCGCCGGGGAAATAATATCCAGTTTGACATAAGGCTCTTCGATGCTTTCAGTCACGGACGGGTCGGGCATTTCGAGCGGTGAGAAAACTTTGACCTTTGACTTCTGGCCTTTGACCTGAACTTCATAAACTACGCTCGGCGTGGTGATCACCGGATCGATTTCAAATTCGCGCTTGAGCCTTTCCTGGATAATCTCCATATGAAGAAGCCCCAAGAACCCCGAGCGGAACCCGCGGCCAAGCGCCTGGTTGCTTTCCGGCTCGAAATCAAATGCGGCGTCGTTCAGCTTGAGTTTTCCCAAGGCGTCGCGCATGAAGTTGTAATCATCCCCTTCTTTGGGATAGAAACTGGCATAGACAACGGGTTTTATTTCCCTGTATCCCGGAAGCCGTTCGGTTTTTTCGATGGCGTTTGTGAGAGTGATCGTGTCCCCAACCCGACAATCGCTCACCGATTTGAAGCCGGTCGCGATATAGCCGATATCCCCAGCCAATAACTTGCCCGATTTGACGAGTTCCGGCGTGAAATGGCCCACTTCGATCACTGAACTATCCTGTTTGGTGGCCATGGCCGTGATTTTGTGCTCGGCTTTCACTTCACCGTCAATGATCCGCACGTAAGCCAAAACGCCTTTGTAGGTATCATATTTCGAATCAAAAATGAGGGCGCGAAGAGGTTTTTGAAGTTCTCCTGACGGCGCCGGCACTTTTTCAACGATTGCGTCCAGGATATTTTCCACCCCCTCGCCGGTTTTTCCGCTTGCTTCCAAAATTTCATCCTCCCGGCAGCCCAAAAGGTGGATGATTTCGCTTTTGGTTTTTTCCACTTCGGCGTTCGGAAGGTCGATTTTGTTCACCACGGGAATGATTTCCAATCCCTGCTCGATGGCTTGATAGAGGTTGGCCACGGTTTGGGCTTGCACGCCTTTGGTCGCATCCACAAGCAAAACCGCGCCTTCAACGGCGGCGAGGGATCGGGAAACTTCATAGCCGAAATCAACATGGCCGGGAGTATCAATTAAGTTTAAAGTGAAAAGTGAAAAGTGAAAAGTGTTGGTGTTCGCTTCGCTCATTTTACTATTTAAATATTGCGAATCATCACTGTCTCTACTTTGAACTTTATATTGCATCCTCACCGGCTGCAACTTGATCGTGATTCCCCTTTCCCGCTCGAGATCCATCGTGTCGAGCAGTTGCTCCTTCATCTTGCGCTGTTCGACGGTTTGGGTGAGTTCAAGCATCCGGTCGGCAAGCGTCGACTTCCCATGATCTATATGGGCGATTATGCAAAAATTCCGGATGTTTTGTTGATTATCCATACCCTATAATCTACCCCATTTTCAGCTTTTTGCAAATAAAAAAAACCTTTTTAAGTAAAAGGCGAATTTTTTTATACTAAATCCCGCTTGCTTCCGTCGGGTCTTCTTCGAGCGGGGCGCGGAGGCGGAAGATGCGGATGTTGAAAAATCTCTTGAGATAGCGGAATTCTTCAAGGTTGAAATACCAGACAAGGAGGCAATACGCGCCGGCTCCTGACAATCCGGCCGAAGCCATTTGGGCAAAAACTCCGATGAAGGTGTCAAGATCAAGCAAAGGATTGACAAGATATTTCACGATCTGGGCAATGAGCCCGGCAACAATAGCTGAAAAAGCGATCCGCAAAGTGACGGAAACGATTTTCCGATCGTCAAGATTTCCGAGCTTATTCCGAAGAATGAAAATGAGAAGAAACATTTCAAGGATGTTCGCTAGCGAGAAGGCCCAAACAAGACCCAGGATGCCGTAGGGCCTTGCAAGGGTGAGCGCGGCGGCAAGGTTGACCGCTTCTGCGGCAAGGCCGGCAAAAAAAGGGATGCGCGTGTTGTGAAGGGCGAAAAAGGCGCGGGCAAGAAGCGGAATGATACTTTGCGCGAAAAGGCTCACGACGAAAATCCCGAGGGCTTGGAAAGTGAGGATGGTGTCAGTCCAGTTGAATTTTCCTGATCCCAGCACGATGCGGACAATTTGGGCCCGCAAGACGAGGATGAGGATGCTCGCCGGAATGACGAAAAAAAGGATCTGGCGGAAAGTTTTGGAAAAATTATAGATGAACACGTCCCGCTCGTCTTTTGCGGCATGGTGGGACAGCACCGGAAAAACAGCGAGGGCAAAAGGGATGGCAAAAATTCCAAGCGGAAAACTCTGGAGATTATTGGCGAAATTGAAAACAGCCAGGCTTCCGGCGGCAAGGGTGGAAGCAATCACCGTGATGACGAGCAGGTTGATCTGCGTTACGGCAAGGCCCAAGGTCCGCGGCACCATGAGGCGCATAACTTTCCGGAGGTTTCGGTCTTTCCAGTCGAGCCGTGGAAAATATTTGAGGCCGACCATTTTAACGTTCGGATATTGGACAAGCATATGGAGAAACGCGCCGATCACCACTCCCCAGGCAAGCCCCGCGATCCCGAACGGCCTCACGAGATAGAGGGCGCCGAAGATGATGCCGAGATTATACATCACCGGTGCGAGTGAATATACCAAAAAGCGCTTGAAAGAATTGAGAATCCCGCCGAAAATTCCGCTTATGCCCAAGAATATCGGGCTCAAAAACATGATCCGGGTGAGATCGACCACCGCATGCATTTTTCCCGGATGAAAGCCCGGAGTAATGAGGGGCATCAGTTGCGGGGCAAAAAACGCAAAAATTCCGGCGAGGAGCATGAGGATGAGCAGTGCTGTCGTGAGAAAAACATTTACGAATTGCCAAGCCTCTTCATCTTTTTCGTGGGCAATGAGTCCGGTGAAAACGGGAATGAAGGCGGCGCTCAAGGCTCCCAGGACAAGAAGGTTATATATCAAATCCGGAATGCGGAACGCGGCGTAGTAAACATCGAGCGCGTCCCCCGCTCCGAAATGCGAGGCCAGGATCCGGTCGCGGAGAAGCCCCAGCACCCGGCTCAAAACCCCGGCTGCGGCAATCACAAACGCCGCCGAAGCGACGGATGAAGAAGGAGAACCGTTTTTCAGTTTTTGAGTTAAGGATTTAATCATGATGGTTCAAATGGTCATTGTTTCTCCACCGCCAGTCCCACGAATTTGTCCGTATCCAAAACACCCTCCATCTTATACGAATTTCCGTCCTGTTTCAACCCGTCCGGCCAGCGCCAGATAGAATGCATATTGTCCGGAAGCTTGACTTCGGCATGGAGCTCGCTCCCGACGCTTCCCGATTGTTTTTGATATAGCACGGAAAAGGAATCAGCCGGATGGTGAAGCGGATCAAAACCCAACTTGAACGGCAGGACGTATTTGTAGCTGATTGTCACCGACTCGCCGGGACTCACATAAACCCAGTTGGCAAAAACGGTTTTGTTGTTTTCCTTATATATCCTGGTTCCGGACTCTTCGTCGATTTCGGCCGAGTCTTCGTTGGCTTGGACTTGGGGATCTTTTTTGAAGCCGAGGGTGTCATAATCAAGCGCCGGCTGGTTGGTTTCGCGCGTTTGGCCGGAAACTTCGAGAAGTTTCGCTCCTTCCGGGACATAGATCCGCATCCAATCCCCATTCACCTTGTTCCACCAGTCATATTTTTCATTTCCGCCATTGTGTTTCCGGGTAACAGCCACCGTGTCCACGACAGTTCCGTCATCCTGGATTTCACTTTGATGGTCGATAGTTTCGTCAACGATTCCGTCTGTTTTGTACCCATTGATGTTCGTGTTGATAACGCTCAAATAATCCTTGTCGGTGTTCAAAATTTCGCCCGACCATTTTTGGCCGGAAATAAGTTTCTGGATATTATAATTTCGGGAATAAAGAAGCAAATGTTTCTGCTCAAGGGCGGAACTGAAAGCCTGAAGAGTGGAAAGAAGCTGCGTGATTCCTTTTTCGCTCATCACTTTGTCCAAGATCTTGGGAGTGAGGTCGGCCACGAATTTTTTCGGCTGGTTCAGCTTCTTGTCATAATCCACTTCAACTTCCTGCTGGGTTTCTTTTATGAAATTATTTGCGTCAATGGTTTTTCCGTATTCATCCATTTCGATCGGCCCGGTGATTTTGAGAAGATCCTCAAGAAGCTCCGGCGTGATGGCGATCACCCCGTCCACGGTCGGTCCGCCCGTTTTTTCATAAAACCAGGAAACTTTTTCGGCGGAAGTGGGAAAATCGGGAAACCAGTTGGCATCGTGCATCGTCCAGACGGCGCTCATTTTTTGGATCGGAAGCGGCGGGATCACCCGCGCTTTGAGCTGGCCGTCGGGATTATATATGTCATCCACGAAGAGTTTCTTCACGCGGCCGTTGGAAATGTCCAAAATGCCGTAGCTTCCGATGAATCCGCCAGTGGCGCGCATTTCCTGGTTGTTTTCAAAAAGAAACAGATACTTCCGCGGGCCGTTGTATCCGAGAACATCGAGAAAGATCCGGGAATAATCCAAAAAATTCTTGAGGCTGGCATTCACAAGCGGGAGCTTTGATTTCAGGTCGGTGAATTTTCCGCGCATATCGGCCGGCAAGTCGTCGATATTCACTTTGTTTATATCTTCTGTTCCTTGGGAAAGGTCATTGCTTGCTTTCTCGACTCCGTCGCGAAGATTCAAAAAGAGGTCGGTGAGCGAGGGCTGATTTCGAGCATCGTCTGCGAGCGGGTTCCCAAGCGAATTGAGAGACTTGGCCGATTCTGACAAAGATTTTCCGGCAAGGGAAAAATGTTCTCCGGCGGAAACGATATGCTGGGCGCTCGCAAGGCGTGATATTCCCGGAACAAACCGCAAAACATCGCTGAATCCCCCGCCGATATCCCGGATATTTTTGTCGGCTTCGGAAAGAATCTCATAAGACTCGGAAAAATCAACTGCAGCTTTCTCGAATTGGCTGTTGGTGAGATTGTCTTTGGCTTCGGCGATTTGCCCTAGCGCTTCCTGGCCGGAAATTTCAATGGAATTTTTCATATTCAGGGCGCGCTGGATATATGAAAGAGTCGGCACAGTGAGGCTTATCACAAGAAGGATCACTGCAAAGGAAAACCCATAACTCATTTTCGGAACAGGTGCAATCTTCCTTTGTGTTTCCAGGGAAAAGACTTTTCCAAGTTCCCGGTTCAGTTTTGAAAAACCAGAATTCAGGCTGGATTTTCGAGAGATTTTTTTCTTGCGTTTTTTCTCTTCAAACAGCCTGGAGAAGAAGGGTTTTTTTGGTTTGGTTTGGGCCTTTTTCTTTCTTATCTCTGATTCTTCCCTCAATTTTTCTGTTTTTTTCTCAAAAAAGGCTTTGAATAGCTCCTTCTTTTCCGTTTTTGGTTTTTCCGGTTTTATCTCGGGGAGTGTTTCGATTATTTCCTCCCGGGAAAACATCGGGGAATAATTTTCAAAAGAGGGCTCGAAAAAACGGCTCACTTTTTCCGGACGAGCCTCGAAATCGGAAACTTTTTCCATTCCTATCGAACTTTCTTCAATCTTCAATTGGACATCGTCGGAAACGAAAGGCTTTGAAGCTTGATGATGTTCAATTCCTCGCGGATGTTTTTCGGCTTTAAATAGGTGATTTTCTTTTTCCAGTGAATCTCTTTCGATCCTCAATCGAACTTCTTCAGAAATGAAAGGCTTGGAGTGATAAATAATCCGGTCATCCGTGAAAGTTTTGGGAGCGCTTTGGGGCCTTGTTTCTGCCTTTTCCGTGTTTATGGCCGGCTGGATGCGAATTTTTTCTGTCTGGATCGGCTTTGGTCTGGGCAAAATTGCGGGGCATTGGTATGGCCGGATGAAATTCAAGCTGGTTTTTGCCGTTTCTGGTTTCCGGATAGGCTTGATCTTTGGCGCCATCCTTTGGATTGGCTTTTCTTTTCGAATGATAATCACCCTGTTTCCTTTTTTGATCCTTTCCAAATCCAAAACACCCTTTTTGTTTACGGGTTTTACGTCGAACATCTGGGGCAGGATGTTTTTTCGTTTTATGGGCATTATCGCGCGCAGTTTTTGTATATTTTGAGTGTTTCTCTCGCCATTTTTTGCCAGCTATACTTTTTCACCTGTTCTTTTCCGGATTCGATCAATTTTCTTCGAAGAAGATTATCAGTGAGCGCTCTATCGATGGTTTCCGCGGTTTCTGAAACGCCGCGCGGGTCAAAAAAATAGGCTGAATTTTCCAAAATTTCCGGAAGACATGAGGCATTCGAGGAAACAACCGGAACGTTCCGGACCATTGCTTCAAGCGGCGGCAGGCCGAATCCTTCATAAAGCGATGGAAAAACATAGAGCCTGGCCTCGCGATATGCGACCGGCAGGTCTATCTCATCAATATGGCCTGGGAAAATTATCCGATCAGTTTTCTTTTCTTTCGCGAATTTTTTCAACCGGCGATAGAAATAATCCTCGCGTCCAGCCAGCACCAAATGGAGATCGGGGTGTTTTTTTGACAGTTCCCGAAACACCAAAATCAACCGGTCAAGATTTTTATGCGGATAAGCGTTCCCCACATACAGGATATACGGCTTCATTATACCATACTTTTGGAGGACTGATCCCGGTTTTTCCAGGGACGGGTTTTCAAAAGTGTCAACGCCCTCATAGGTGACGGCTATTTTTTCCGGCGGCACCTTGAAGTGCTTCAGAATATCTTTTTTTGTATATTCGGAAACGGCAATAATTTTTTCCGATTTCCAGATGGCGCGATTGATCACCCAGTGATAGGCCTGTTTTTTGAAAAAATAAGCCGGCCCTGAAAGGGTGGAAGCGCGCCGGGTAGGATAACGGAACAGGATAAGGTCGTGGATTGTCACGACAAATTTCCCCCGATAGCGCACCGGAACATTGAAATGCGGGAAATGGACCAAGTCCAAGCCGCATTTTTCGAGTATTTTCGGCATCTGGAGCTGTTCCCGAAGGCCATACCAGGGGATATCGGCCAAAACTTTCGTGAAATGTTTGCTTTTTGGCTGATATTCATCCCAATTTTCACGGCGCAAAAAAATAAAATAGTGATTTTCGCGGTCAATATTTTCAAGGTTTTCGATCAATTTTTGCGTGTATCGCCCCAGGCCCTTTCCGATTGAGCCAAAAAAGCGGGCGTCAATGCCGATTCTCATGAGGTTTTTATTATTTCCAAAGTTTTCCGGGCGCATTTTTCCCAGCTGAATTTTTGGATTTGCTCGAATCCCCTCTCGACAAGCTTGTCGCTCAAGTTTCTGTCGGTGAGGATGGATTCAATAGCCTGGAAAAGCGTGTCGGGCCGGTTCGGGTCGATCAAAATTGCCGCATTTCCGGCCACTTCCGGGAGAGACG
Organism: Candidatus Moraniibacteriota bacterium; assembly: GCA_028695025.1. GTDB lineage: Bacteria > Patescibacteriota > Minisyncoccia > Moranbacterales > UBA11712 > STE-71. The sequence continues at coordinate 27,249 of JAQVJV010000001.1, read as the reverse complement.
AATTGTGCGAAGTGACGACCGGCGTTCCGCAAGCCATCGCCTCAATGGCTGGAAATCCAAAACCCTCGAAAAAAGAGGGATAGACAAAAAGAGCCGCGAGGTTATAGACATACGGACGGTCTTTCCGGTCGATGTATCCGCAAAAAATAATATCCTTATTTTTTTGGCATTTTTGAAATTCGGGAGCGATGTTTCCCGCGAGAACCAATTTGTACCCAGGAAATTTTTTGGATAATTGGCCGGATGCTTTTATTATTGATCCGATATTCTTTCTTTTCTCGATATTTCCTAGAAAAAAAACGAATTTTTCCGGCAAACCGTATTTTTTTTGGATTTCTTCCAAGTTTTTGCTTCCTTTTTCGATCGGGTGAAAATCCGGACTGATTCCATGCGGAATGACGGCAATTTTTTGTGGCGCGATGCCGTATATTTCTTCGAGGTCTTGCTTTGTCGATTTGGAAACAGCGATGATTCTTTGGGCGGATTGCGCGATTTTTCGGGGTCTCACGAAAATATGGTGCCAGAGTTGCGTGAAAAAATCAAAATATGCGGGATAACGCTCGAAAGAAAGATCGTGGAAGGTGGCGACAAGCGGACAGTTGCGGCCGACAGAAAGAAAGTTGATGTTCGGGGCGAAGAATACGTCGACTTTCCCGATCATCCGGTCGATTTTCGGCCAGGAAAAATACCAAAAAAGAAAATTGAGGATTTTGTTCGGAAAGGAAAATCTTTTCAGTTTCACTTGGGGATATCTTTCAAGCCAGCCGAAATTTTGCCCGGCGATTTTTCGATATGAGTTTGAAAAAACAACATAGGTATTTTCCCGGTCGATCTCAAGAAGGTTTTTCAAAATCTCCAAAGCGTATTCCCCCACTCCGGAAATATTCGGCTCCTCCAAGCATCTGGCGTCAAAACCGATGATCATAATAACCTCGCCCCAGCCCTCTCCTTTTCAAGGCGAGGGAGTTATCGATTAATTATTCCGAAACATAGTGCTTCCCGAAAGCAAGCAGAATTCCCACAAACAGTCCGGCGAAGGCGGCCAGTCCCAGATTCAGCCACAGGTTCTGGGTATTTTTGAGGACAATCAAATTGCCCATACTGACCTGGAACCAGTTTGGATCCTTGGTGCCGGCATTGAGGCCTTCGGTCTTTCCGGAAAGGATCGATTGGACGGCGGGAGCGATTTTTCCCGCTTCGTCGTCGGTTTGGGCCGAATACTGGACGCGGATCAGGTTCGAAGAAACTTTTTCGGCTTGAAAGCTTTTTTCCAATTGGCGCATGGTTTTTTGGTCGGCGCTTATGCCGGCCTTATCGAATATTTCCTTGGCGACACCGGGGGTTTTGAGCCATTCCACCACGGTTTCGGCAAATTTGTCGTCGGCCTGAAGGCGGTAGAACTGGTCATAGCGATAGTCGGCCGTGTTTTGGGTTTCGGAGCGGGTGATATCAAGCACGAGCGAGGCGGAATAGGTTTGAGAAGCTTGCACCGACCAAACATAAGCGGCAACGACGAAAACAATCATAGTATAAACCGCCACGCTGAAATTTCTTTTGAGGATCTTGTAATATTCTTTGAGTTCCATGGCTTTTGAGCAAACTCTTAGGGATTAATTATCTCAAGATGATTTTTGAGAGCGTTATCAATATAGTCCTCGATTTTCTTCTTGAATATTTCCCGGTCAAACGGCAACGCTCTTTCTCGAATCGCCTGCCGATTGAAATCAAGCGATTCGAATTTTCTAAGAGCCTCAATCAGAACATCCGAATTTTGTTGATTGAAAAATATCCCCTCTTGATTTTCCCGGACGTGTTCAATGATGTCCCCTCCTTGAAAAGCGATGATCGGAACACCGGCGGCCATCGCTTCGATCGCAACGATCCCGAAATCTTCTTCTTGCGGAAAAATGAAGGCTCTTGCCCGGGAATATGTTTTAGCCAATTCTTCATCACTCAAGCGCCCGGTGAATTCAATGGTCGGTCCGGCGAGCGCCCGCAACCTTTTTTCGTCCGGTCCCCGCCCGATGATTTTGAGCGGCCATTTCAGCTTATTGAAGGCTTCAATCACGATGTCAAAGCGCTTATAGGTCATGAGGCGGCCGACCATCAGGAAATAGCCTCCTTGCTTGGAATCAATTTTGAAATGGTTGATGTCAACCGGCGGGTTTATGACAATGGAATCTCTTTTGTAGTATTTTTTGATCCGGCCGGCCACGAAGCGGGAGTTGGCGATATATTCATCGACGCGGTCGGCGCTCACCCGGTCCCAAACGCGGATATAGTTCATAAGGAAAGGGATGAATTTTTTCACGATCCGCGGAAAGCCGAATTCCTCGATATACTTCTGGCAGTCGTCCCAGGCGTATCTCATCGGCGTGTGGCAGTAGCAGACGTGAAGCGTATTGGGAGGCGTGATGATTCCCTTGGCATAGCTCGACGAGTCGGAAAGGACGATGTCATATTGCGAAAGGTCGAACTGTTCGATGGCCGGCGGCATGAGCGGCGGGAAAATGCGGTGGTTTTTATGGGAATAGGGAAAATTTTGGAGGAATGAGGTGTGGATGCGCTTTCCTTTGAAGATTCCGTGGGTTTTTTCCTCGTCGTATATGAGGGTATAAATCGGCGCATACGGCCAAATTTCGGTGAAGCATTCAAGCACCCGCTCCGCTCCGCCGTATTGGACGAGATAATCGTGGACAAGGGCTATTTTCATAGATAAATTCTAGTCCTTTTTTGCGTTTTTTGCAATAAAAAAAGGCCCATCGCTGTTGGACGAGCCTTTGCAGAAGGTCGATTGATATTTTAGCCTTTGCATATGTAAACCATTCCCGATATTACTAAGGACGTAAGAAAAGCAGAGGCGGTTGTTGCGCATGCGAATGAAATAACATCCCACTCATGTGCAAAAGACATTCTTTCGGAATAGTAGTTTCCCCAGGAAAACAAGGAAACTATGAAAATAGCAATAAATATACTTAAAATCATATTCCCCCCTATGATTCGAATTTTTTTATTTCATAATTTCCATCAGCATATAATTCCAAAATAAGAAAACCAGATCCTTTGCCGAGCATGCCATTGGGAGCAGGAACCACTTGAAGATTGTATTTTTTGAATAGCTCCAGTCGATACGGGTTTCCCTTTGCCCAATTGATAACTTTATTCACTCGTTGCAGGCGGTTGAAAATCAATCCAACAAAACGAAGCAATAAACGGCCCCAAAAGCTATTTGCCATTTTCCCAAGACGCCGATAGCTGTTTACAGTATTTTCCGAATGAAGATGGCCGCAGAAAATTTGAGTAATTCTGCTGGCGCCGGGAAGAGCATTGATATGCTCAATGGCATCTGGATCATGAAGGAAAAGAAAAACTTTTTTTTCAGGCGGAAGTTTGGAAAGTTTTTCAACGAGAAATTTTACCTGTTTTTGACGTAATTCAGCGATCTCGACGTCATTTCGCCATTCAAATTGTGTGAAAAGTGAAGACGAAATTGTAATAAAAATAAAATTTCCAATATTCCAGGCATCGAACATTGGGCCAAGGATATTTTGGAAATTTGTGATACTTTCCCCCGTCATGCCTCCATCCGGATCAAGACTCAAAGGAAGCACATATCCAAGTTCGTGATCTCCGGGAATGTAATGATCATCTCCAGAAAAGCGCAGTCCCAGAGCGTTTATCACGAATTTTTTTAGGATTGAAATTTCCTCAAGATCCGTCAAAGTTACCATCCCTTTTTCATTGTGAACGCACTCGACGAGATCTCCGAGAAAAATAAATTCATTAAATGGACCGTTTTGCTTAGCATTGTTGAGGGCTAGGCGAAAATTTTGTTTGTTTAGTTTTTTCCATTTCCGGATTTTCCCTTCAATGAGCCGATCAATTCCTCGGATAGCCTGACCTTCTTGTTTTTCTGGTGGGACAACCATCCAGTGGGCGTCGGACATTAGCAAAATCCTAGCTAATAACCAATCCATATTCCCTTCCTCCCTTTTGCGAAATTTTTATTTATTCAATTTTAAAAGAATTCAAATAAGCCTAAATAAAGATTCCAACTTTGTCAATCTTTGCTCTCATCCTCCAGAATCTCCGCCGATTCGTGTTTTTTGATGAGGCCGATGATAGTGAGGGTGATCACCGCGGCAACAAAGATGGCGATTCCGGCGTATTTGATGTACTCGCTGATCCGGGCGGCGGCATAGCCGAAAAAATAGCCGAGAAAAACCAAGAGCGAGCTCCAAACCAGCCCGCCAAGGACGGAAAATTTGAGGAATTTGGAAATTTTCATCCGCAAGGCTCCAGCCAACGTGAAAGTGATATAGCTCAATCCGGTGGTCGATTTGACGTAGAAAATCAGCCGGCCGCTGTTCTGGTGGAACCGGTCTTTCAGCTTTTCAACGACGGAGTCTTTCATCTTGAGGAAATGCTGGGTTTTTTTGATGATATGCGGGCCGCCGAAATGTCCGATGTAAAAAAGGATGATGTCTCCGATGACGTCCCCGGCCACGCTCAAGACAAAAACAATGCCGACGTTGAAATAGCCCTGCGAAGAGAGGAACGCGGCGGTCATTGTGGCGAACGGCCCCTCAATAGTCATGGCGAAAAGCATCAGCGGATAGCCCCAAAAAGGAAGATGCTGGAGGAATTCAGGAGAGGAAAAATAGGACATAATTTTTCAAGAAAATTTTTAGAGATTTTTTCTTTTTTTAAGCAAAACAAAAAAAGTCTTGAAAATAATTTCGATATCAAGCCAGAAAGTCCAGTTTTCGATATAGAAAATATCAAGGCGGGCTTCGTCCGAAAAACTCAAATCCGAGCGTCCGGAAATTTGGGCGAGTCCCGTTACGCCAGGCTTGATGGAAAGCGTCCGTTTTTGCCAAAGCTCGTATTTTTCCACCTCGCGCGGCTGGTGAGGACGCGGCCCGACCAAACTCATATCCCCCCGAAAAACATTGAAGAGTTGGGGCAGTTCGTCAATGGAAAGAGCCTCGATGATCCGGCCCACCCGGGTTTTTCTCGGGTCGTTTTTGATTTTATAGAGTGGCCCTTTACGGACGCTTTGGGTTTCAATTAATTGTTGTTCCAGTTCAAGCGCTTTTTTTTGTTCTGGATTTTGGGTTCCGGTGCAATATTCCAGTTTCATATAGCGGAATTTGAGCACGTTGAATTTTCCATGATGGCCGACGCGTTCATTCCTGAAAATGATCGGTCCGCGCGATTCCAGCCGGATGGCGATAGCGGTGAGGAGCATGATGGGCGAAGTAAGGATGATCCCGATTGTTGATCCGAAAATGTCAAAAATTCTCTTGATGATCTTTCCCCATCCGTCGAGCGGTGTATTTTTGATGGCAATCACCGGTTCGTCAAAAAGGGTGCGGACTTCAAAATTGCTGCTGATCGACTGCAAAATGGCCGGAACAAATTTGAATTCGATCCGGTTGCGATGGCAAAAGTCGCTCACTTCGCGCAGGTTTTTCATGGAAATATCCGGATCACAGATAAGAATTTCATCGATTCCTTTCGTAGCTCTGATTTGGCGCAATTTTTCGATGTTTATTTCCAGTTCTTGGGAGACAATTCTATAGCCATAGCTGGGATTTTGCCTGTATTTTTGGCAAACTGTTTTGCAATAGTTTCCTTTTCCGACAGCGACAAGGCGATGGATGCCGATACTTTTGTATACCAGAAGTATTTTTTGAAGAAGATTCACGCCATAGCGGCTCAAGCTCACCAGGATGATTGCCAATCCCCAAGCAGAAAGAAGGATGAATCGGGAAGAAAACCATTCCCGTTGGAGGAATATGGCGATGATAATGATGGTTATTCCCACTGAAATCGAAAAGGCGATCTGGAAAAATTCCCTCCAAAAGACGCGGGTGGTTTTGAGGGAATAAAGCCCTTCAAGCGAGAATATGAGAAGAAAAAGGGGCGCTAACGAAAATACGATCTTGAGATAACTGTCGAAAGGAAATTCAAATAAGACCGGTTTAATTTCGATTATTCCCGGAGTGAAACGCAGCCAGTAGGCAATGACGGCCGCCAAAATTATCATCAAAAAATCAGCCGGAACAAGAAGGGCGGCGAAAAATAATTCGGATTTCTTCATGATGTTTCTGCTGATTAAAAATCTTTTGAGTTAGCTGGGACCTATAAGCCGGATTCTGTATTCCGCCAGGCGGAATGATAATCATTTATCTGGGCCAGACGTTGCCGTCGGGCTCGAGCGTCTTCTCCGACTTTCATCGAAGTACAGACTTGCACCGGGTAGGGTTTACCAAGTTTCGACCGTTACCGGTCGGCTCCAATTGTGGCTGAATAACTCTCGCGAGCAAAATATCCAACTTCAATCGGCTTTTCACCTTTGGCCCCTAAAGGGTTAGTATTGTCTCTGTGGCACTTTCCCTGGATGCATCTTTCAATGCATCCGATGGGTGTTATCCATTGCCCTTTTTCTTGGATGAACAAGAGGTGTCCGGACTTTCCTCCCCGCCCCTCAAAAGGGGCAGGGCGATTATCCGGCCCCAGCTAACTATATACTATAATATTTTTGAAATATTTTGTCAATAGTGCGTATTGCAAAATATTGGCTTATATAAAGCAAATATTTTTAAAAAATCTGGCTTTGCGACCGTGTTCCTTCATCCATGGCCAAATTGGCCAGGCGATCAGCCTCGGTATTTTTTTCTCTCGGGATGTGAAAATATTCCACTTTTCCGAAATCAACAGTCAAATTCCAGATTTGAAAAAAAAGTTTTTGGATATTTTCACCATTGATTTTATATTGGTGGGTGATTTGCTTCACGACCAATTCGCTGTCCAGAAAACATTCGACCGAAAGCGATTTCATCTTGCTTTTTCCGAAAACCTGCTTCATTTTTTGGAAAGCGAAAAGAAGGGCCGTGTATTCCGCTTCATTGTTGGTGGCATGGCCGATGAATTCGTGATAGGTTTTTTTTCCGCCCGCGGATTCAATTACAACTCCGATCCCCGAAGGCCCCGGGTTTCCCCGCGCTCCCCCGTCAGTGAAGACTTTTATCTTTTCCATTTTTTTGAAAATCAATTATGTTTAATTCCAGCTTTCGGTTTCCATTCCATTCATTTGACTTGAGATGATACACTGTCGAAATTTCATCGCCGACGGATATCTCCCCGCTCCTTTCTCCAGCCCTCCAAAAAATTCCTTCGAAAAATTTGCTTTTTTCTCCTTCCAGCGCCAGTTTCAAATGTTTTTGTCCGTTTCCGACAACCTTCACTCCGCGAACAATGAAATCCCTGGTCAAAAAAATCGGTTCCCGATTTCCCTCGCCGAAAGGTTCGAATCTTCTTATTTCAGCAAGAAGATCCCAGTCTATATTTTCCGAACCTACTTCCAGATCGATAAGAATCTTTTTCCCCCATTTCTCCGAATTATAAGCCGAATCGATTATTTCTGCGAGCCCTTTTTCGAAAGGTCCAAGGTTTTCCGGACGGATTTTGATGCCCATTGCCTGGGAATGTCCTCCGAATTTTTCAAGATATTTTTCCAGCCGGCTCACGGCCTTGAAAATATTGAAAACATCAATGCTTCGGCCGGATCCCTCAAGCAATTCATCTCCTTCGCGAAGCAAAAAGACAGGACAATGAAATTCTTCGCAGATTTTTCCGGCAACTACCCCGACCAGACCCAGCGGCCAGTGTTTTGAGCTACGGATGATCAGCCTGTAATCTTTTTCACTGTCCAAGGTTTTTTTCACTTCCGCATAAATTTGCTGGGATACTTTTTGCCGCTCGGTGTTTTTTGCCTCCACTTCAAGGGCGAGAACGCGGGCTTTTGCCGGATCTTTTTCGATGAGCAAATTTAAGGTTAGGTCTGCATGGTCAACCCGGCCGCTGGCATTGAGACGCGGAGCAATTTGAAAAGCCACATTTTCAACAGTTGGTGGATTTTTCTCCCCGAAAGTGAGCCGTCCGGTCTGGATGATTTCCAAAATTCCGGTCCGTCTGGTTTTTTGGAGCACGATGAGCCCGAACTTGGCCAGGATCCTGTTTTCATCAATTAGCGGGACGCAGTCGGCAATGGTGCCGATAGCCACCAAATCCAGATACCATTTCAGCTGGTCGATTTTTTCCGGCAGAAATTTTTCGAAAAGAGCTTGGACTAGCTTGAAAGCCACCCCCACGCCGGCGAGATCCGGAAATTGATACTTCTGCCCGGGAAGCTTCGGGTTGACCAAGATGCAATCAGTGGGCAATTTTTTAGGGATGGCATGATGATCCGTCACAATCACGTCAATTCCTTTTTCTCTGGCGTATGCTATTTCCTCCCGGTTGGAAATTCCGCAATCAACAGTGATAATGAGATCAGTTTTGTAATTTTCCGCCAAAAAATCGATAGCATTTTTGTTGAGCCCGTAGCCTTCTTTGTTGCGGTCGGGAATATATACAGACGGCAAAAAGCCCATTTCTTCAAGCGCTTCCTTGAGAAGCGTGGAGGATGTGAGCCCATCGGCGTCATAATCGCCGAAAATCGATATATTCTCGCCGTTTTTTTTCGCCCTTTCAATCCGTCCTATTACTTCTTCTATTCCGGAAATTTCCAGAGGCGAAGCTAGATCTTCGTATCGTCCATCAAAAAATCGCTCAATTTCTTGAGGATTTTTCATATTTCGATCAGCGAGAAGTTGGGCGGTGACAGGGTTGAGGCGGATTTTTGACTGAAAATCTGCCAGCCCCGTTTTGTCCTTGAGTATCCAATTCATTTGCGGAAATTTTTTAGAGATAAATTTTAGCGTCCAAAATCTGGCAGGGCTTTCCATTGTTATAAAACACAGCAGGATTAACATCGATTCCCTTGATCTTTGGATTATCCTGACTGATTTTTCCGATAGCCTGGATTACTCGGACGATTTCATTGACATTGTAAGCTTTTTCGCCACGAAATCCCTTGAGGATCGGGGCTATTTTCAGGCGGAATAATTTTTCTCTTATTTCATCGCCCGTAAAAGGCGGAATCAGGATTATTTTATCGCGGAAAACTTCAGTCATGGTGCCTCCCAGCCCGCAGAGAATCACCGGTCCGAAAGTCGGGTCGTATTTCATCCCGAAAATAAGTTCCAACCCGGAAGCCATCATCGGTTGGATGAGATAATTTCTGGACAGACAACATTTTTTGGTTTTCAAAAAAACTTTTTGCAATTCTTTTTGATTTTGAATATTCAGGGTCACGGCTTTTTTCTCCCAACGATGGGCAATTTTGGGATCATCGGTTTTGAGCACGCAAGGGAAAGAAACTTTTTTGTTTTTCAGTTCGGACATATCCTGGAGAGATATTGAACTGGTCAGCGCCACTTTTTCTTTCCTGAATAACTTTTCGGTTTCTTTCCAGAACAGCATTTTTCGGTTTTCTTTTTGCGCTTTTTGGATGAGTAGGTTGATCGGCGATTGAATTTTTGCAGGAGAAAAAAATACTTTTTTCTTTTGAATTTGTTGGTTATATTTTACCAGCTTTTCAATGACAGAGAGATTTTTTTCCGGATCGGGAAAATTCGGGATTTGTTTTTCAGCAAGAATCTCTAGCGCTCCAGCGATTTTCCTCCCGCCCATGAACGAGGCGGACAGGTGCGGCGTTTTCCGGCGTTTTCCGGCAATGATCCTGGCGACTTCGGTCGGGTCGGTCTGGTTTTGGGGGGTGAGAATAGCAAGGAGTGGAAATTCCGGATAATTTTCCGACAATTTTTCCAAGGTTTTTCGGTATCTTTCCGGGGGAGCGTCGCCAATCACGTCAATCGGGTTTTGGACGGAAGCGCTTTGCGGGAGATTTTTTTTCAGTTGATCTTTGAAATCATCGGGTAATGTTTTGAGCCTCAAAGTGCTTGATTTTCCGATGAAATCCGAGGCCAAAACTCCCGGACCGCCGGCATTGGTGAGGATCACCACTTCGTTTTTTTGGGGAACGGGATTGAAATTGAGATAATAGATGATGTTTTGGAATTCCTCGATATCGGAAACATAGATTGCGTTGCATTTTTCCATTGCCGCTTCGACAATTTCTTCATCTTGCGCGAGCGAGCCGGTGTGAGACGATACCGCTTTTTGGCCGATGGCCGTTTTTCCCGCTTTGAGGATAATCACCGGTTTTTGGGGAGTGATTTTTGAAAGCGTATCCAAAAAACGGGGTCCGTTTTTGATATCTTCGAGATAGAGAGCGACTGCTGAAGTGTCCTTGTCGCGTGAAAGATATTCCAGGATATCGGATTCATCGAGGACGGCCTTATTACCGATGGAAAAAATTTTGGAAAAACCTATTTTGTTCAAATCAGCCCAATCCAAAAGAGCGACAGCCAAGGCGCCGGACTGGGAAACGATGGCGATATTTCCCTTTTTCAAGTCCATATCTGTGAATGTCGCGTTCAGCTTGCCGGAAAAATTGGAAAATCCCAGGCAGTTTGGCCCGAGAATATTCAATTTATATTTCTCGGCGATTTCTGCCAGATTTCCTTCAAGATCCTTTCCTTTTTCTCCGGTCTCTTTGAATCCGGCAGAATAAACCAAGAAATTTTTGATGGCCGGTTTTGCCTCTGCACCCTGTTCGGCAATTCGGGAAACCAATTCGGCCGGTACGGCAACAAGAACCAGATCCACGGCTTTTTTGATTTCTCCGAGAGAGGAAAAATAATCCTTTTCTGTTTGGGCATGCTTCGGATTGACTGGATAAAGTTTCCCTTTCCAGCCGCTTTTCGCGATGTTTTGCATCAAGATGCGGCCCAATTTCCCTTTCACGGGAGAGGCGCCGACAACAGCAATTGATTTTGGATTGAAAAGGTTATCCAGCTTTTTCATATTTTTTTGGTGGAAATATTCTTTGCTTTTCTTGCTATTTCTTTTGCAACCAATAGTCCGGGCGTTGTCCCGATATATTTCACGACGCTTGCGCTATTGACAATCCCAGCCCTAAGTGAATCTTCCAATGATTTCCCTTTCAAATAGAATCCCAAAAATCCGGCGGCGAAAGCGTCTCCTGCCCCGGTGACATCAACGGCTTTCACTTTCAAAATCGGGCTGTGAAGAATATTTTTTTCGTTGCTTGCCCAAGCGCCTTTCGATCCGTCCGTCACACAAACAATTTCCGGACCGAAAGCGTGGAGAAACTTGAACAAATCTTTGATATTGTTTGTTCTTGCCTTTTTTTTCGCGGCTATTTCCAGGGCTTCATTTTTGTTGAGGATCAATATTTTGGCAATTTCCAAAAGTTTTTTGAGATCTGAAAAATCATCCCGAATCTGGCTGGTGCTGGGAAGAAGAATCAGGCCGGTTTTGTTTTTTGCCACATATTTCACAATCTGATCCGCTTGCTTGCTCCATTTTCCGGTGAGTGATGAAACTGAAAGCCATCTAGTTTTCAGCTTGCTAAGTTTATCAACAGCTATATTTCCGGATGCCTTGTTATATATAATCACTCGTTCTCCGGACTTTTTATCAACCAAAATAACAGAAAAAGCCTCCTGGCTCTTGCTGGCCGCAAGATAAGAAACGTCAATCTTGTTTTCTTCTAACTCTTTCTTTAGCCATGGATAATCCGACCCGACGGTTGAAATGAGCGATGATTCCATTCCCATCTTTTTTGCCCCGATAGCTAAATTGGAAGCCACTCCTCCAAGGCACTCTTTGATTTCCTCGGCGCGGATTTTTTCTCCCAACTCAAAACCAAGCCAAACAGGTGCCAGTTTGTCCTTCGGCGTTTTGAAAATTTTTCCACGATCTGTGATGACGAAAATGTCTTTTACGACAGACCCGATTGAAATTATATCGTACATATTTTTCATATTAAGCTTTTCTTTTTCATTTCTCCCAGCTTCCCTGTTTCCATTATAGCACATAATGTCGGAGCGACGTTTCCGAGCACCCCGCCGGACTGCAATTTTTGGTTTTTGTGTTTCCGGGAAGCCAAAATCAAGGGCACTGGATTTTTAGTGTGGAAAGTCATCGGACGTTTCGCATATTTATCCCACATGCAGTCGGCGTTTCCATGATCGGCGGTGATGATCATCTGGCCGCCTGTTTTTTCAAGAAATTTGTGGAGTTTTCCAACACAACTATCTACGAATTCAACCGCTTGAATGGCAGCCTTCATGTCTCCGGTGTGTCCAACCATGTCAGCGTTTGCAAAATTGACGGCGATAAAATCATATTTTTGTTTTTGCAAGGATCCGATTATCTTTCGGGTGATTTTTTCGGCTGACATCTCCGGCATTTTGGCGTAGGAATCAATCACGGGCGAGGGAACCATGAAGCGATCTTCCCCGTCGAGCGGATCGGAATATCCGCCGTTCAGGAAGTAGGTGACATGGGCGAATTTTTCCGTTTCGGCGATATAAAGCTGGGAAAAATCTTTGAGGGCGGAGGGCAAAGTCCCGTTCACCGGGTGATCCTGGAAAGCGGTGTGGACCGGCAAATCCGGGCCGAAATTGGTCATGGCGACGAAATAGAGATTTTTGAGGCGGGGCTCGGGCAATTCGGTCTCTTTCGATTTTTCCAAAACAAAAAGTTTCGTGAATTGGCGGGCCCGGTCGGAGCGGAGATTGAAGAAAATTATTGCGTCGTCGTTTTTGATTTTTGCTTCCGGGATGATTATGGAAGGGCCGATATACTCATCGGTCAAATTATTCCTGTAAGCATACGCAATCGCCTCTTTTCCGGTTTTAAATTTGCGGCCTTTGCGGCGGGTGAGGAGATTGTAAGCTATTTTCAGGCGGTCCCAATTTTTCGAGCGGTCCATGGCATAAAAACGGCCGATGAGGCTGGCAACTTTTCCAACTTTCATTTTTTCCATTCTTCTTTCCCACCTTTCAAGATGGGAAACGGCGTCTCTTGGATAGGCATCGCGTCCGTCGGTGAAAAAATGGATATAAACATTTTTTATACTATTGCGTTTCGCAAGCAGGAGAAGCGCTTCCAGGTGATACGGATTCATATGCGGGCTGTCGGAATTTCCAAGAAGGCCCATCAAATGCAAATCGGATTTGTTTTTTTTGACATGGGAAATCGCGCCCAAAAAAGCGGCGTTGTGGAAAAAAGTGCCGGAATTGATGCTCTCTGAAATTTTTCGCGAGTCCTGTTTCACGATGCGTCCGGCGCCGATGTTCATGTGTCCCGTTTCCGATCCGCTGGTCTGGCGGTCTTCGAGTCCCACATCCGTGCCGGTGGCTCCCAGTTGCGTGCGGGGGAATCTTTCGGCGAGATAGTCCATTGCCGGGGTTTTCGCGAGCCAGATGGCGTTGGTGTCATTTTTCGGCCCGATCCCCCATCCGTCGAGGATGGCGAGGATTGTCGGTTTTGGTTTTTTCATCAGTTATTTTTTATTTAGACGATATGTTTTTTCATATCTCCCTCTCAATCTCAAGCAGTCGATTATATTTTCCCACCCTTTCCCCCCGGCTGGGGGCGCCGAATTTGACATATTCCACCCCGGCGGCAACGGCAAGATCGGCGACAAAATCATCGCAAGTTTCCCCGCTCCGGTGCGAAACGACGCATTTCACTTTGTTTTTCCGGCATCTTTTGATGAAATCAACTGTTTCTGAAAGCGTACCGATCTGGTTCGGCTTCACGATAGCCGCGTTCACCGCATTATATCCCAAAGCGGTTTCCAGGCGCTTTGTGTTTGTCGCCAAAAGGTCGTCACCGATGATGAGCGCACTTTTTCCCAATTTCGTTTTCATCTTTTTCCAGTTCGGAAAATCGTCTTCCGTGAGTCCGTCTTCGAGGGAAATGATATTATATTTTTTCAGCCATTCCTGATATAGCGCCGTCAGCCGGTCGGCTTCCAGGCCGGTGTTTTCCGGTTTGAGAGTATATTTTTGTTCATCGACATCGAAAAAGCTTGAAGCGGCGGCGTCAAGGCCGAGAAAAACCTTATTCTTGTATCCAGCCTCTTCGATGGCTCGGTTAATGAATTCCAGCGCTTCCGCGTGGCTGTCGAGCCGCGGAGCGAATCCGCCTTCGTCGCCCACGCCGGTCGGATGTCCGGCAGTCGCAATCAAACTTTTCAGCTGGTGGAAAATTTCACTGGCCGCTTGCAGTTTTTCCGCAAAATTTTTGAATTTTTGCGGGATTATCTGAAATTCCTGAACGGAAAGGCCGGAATCGGCATGAGCGCCTCCATTTAAGATATTGAAAAAAGCGGTCGGGATATTTTTCGGTTTCGGAAATTTGTAGGCTTTCGCAAGGAACTTATAAAGCGGCGTGTTTTTCCCGCGGGCAGTTGCCCGGACTGTGGCAAGTGAAACAGCAAGCATGGCATTGGCTCCCAGATTTGACTTGTTTTCCGTCCCGTCGATTTCGAGAAGGATTTTGTCGATTTTTCTCGGGTCGCCCGCTTCAACGCCAGCTAATTTTTTGGAAATATTCGTGTTGATATTTTTTACCGCCGTCTGGACGCCGAGGCCGTTGTATCTTGTTGAGTCCTTGTCGCGAAGCTCCAGGGCTTCATAAGTTCCGGTTGAAGCTCCGGATGGAACAGCGGCGCTTGCCAAAACGCCGTTTTCCAAAAAAACAGTTGCTTTCACAGTCGGATTCCCCCGGGAGTCAAGAATTTCAAGCGCGGTAATTTTTCTTATTTTCATTAGTTTGCGAATTACGGATTAAACGAATTGGTGATTATAGTACAAATTTCCGAATCTTATGCGAATACGCGAATATGCAAATTTTGGAATTCGCGATATTCGCATATTCGCATCATTTGCATTTATTCGTGTATTTGTATTATTATTTACTGTCTTCCAGCGCTTTGATTCCCGGGAGTTCCATACCGCCCAGAAAATCAAGCATCGCTCCCCCGCCGGAAGAAACGAAATCAAATTTGTCGGCCAATTTTTCCGCGTGGATATACTCCAGCGTTTCGCCTCCGCCGACGATCTTATACGCATCGGCTTCGACGATTGCTTGAAGTACAGCTTTTGTTCCGGCCGCGTAATTCTCTTCCTCGAATTTTCCCATCGGTCCGTTCCAGACCAGGAAAGAAGCCGAGGAAATTGCCATCTTGTATTTTTCAGCGGTCTGCGGCCCGATGTCGAAATTTTCCTCAGAAAAATCATCCGGAAGAATCACGTTTTCGCTGAATTTTGTCTTTTGCTCGCGCGCTTCGACGGAAATTTTTCCGCCGACCAGCACGGCATCGTAGTTTTTTGCCAGATTTTCAATCACTGGAAGCTTAGTTTCGATTTTAGCTCCGCCGATAATAGCGATTGCCGGCCTTTTGGCCGGTTTCAGGGCCTTGGTGAGTTCTTCAACCTCTTTTTCCATAAGAAGCCCGGCGCAGGACGGCTTGAATCGGGGGATTTGGGAAATGGAACTGTGCGCGCGGTGGGCGGCGCTGAAAGCGTCATTGACATATACGCCGAAATGATGGCAGATATTCACCGCGAAATCTTCGTCGCCCGTTTCCTCTTCCTTATAAAAACGCAAATTTTCCGCGAGGGCGACCTGGCCGTTTTCGAGAGATTGGATGATTCCGTCTCCCTCCTCGCTCAAAATGTCTTTTATAAAGATGATTTCTTTCTTGAGAAGTTCGCCAAGTTTTTTGGCCACCGGTTCGAGAGAAAATTGCGGATCAGGTTTTCCTTCCGGCCGGCCCAGATGGGAAATGATGACGATTTTGGATTTCTCCTGCTTCAGGATATATTCAATTGTCGGCAAGCTGGCCTCAATGCGCCAGTCATCAAGAATTCTCCCATTTTCAACCGGCACATTATAATCCGTCCGCAAAAGGACCCTTTTGTTTTTGAAATCAATATTTTTGAGATACTTCATGATTTTTTTGTTTATTTATATTGATCACTGTTTTTTGATCTTTGTTTGCTGGAACTATTTTCCCATGCCGATTATCCCGATCACAAGCCCCATCCCGGCGGCGACACCGGTGAGGATCCAGGCACGCATGGTGATTTTCGTTTCCGGCCAGCCCAACGCTTCAAAATGATGATGGATCGGTGTTGAATGGAATATTTTTTTGCCGAAAAATTTCTTCGAGGTCAATTGAATTATAACAGAAAGCGATTCAATCACATAAATCACACACACTATCGGGAGGACAATCGTTGAATCGGTAAGGATAGCGACAACGGCCAAGGTGGCGCCGAGGGATGTTGAGCCGGTGTCGCCCATGAAAAACCGGGCCGGATGGATATTAAACCATAGGAAAGCAAGCAGTGCTCCGCATATGGCGCTGCAAAAAGCGGCGAGGTCAATTTTGCTCTCGGCAAACGCGATTCCGCCGAAAACCGCAAAAGCGATCAGCAAAATTCCGCCGTTGAGCCCGTCCAACCCATCGGTTTCGTTGGAAGAAAAGGCGGTGGCAATGACGACAAAGATGAAAAGCGGAATATACCAAAAATCAATCTGCCAGTCGCCGAATCCGGGGATATGGATTGATCCATGCTTCAATTTGAAAAAGAACCAAAAAGCTCCGGCGATGGAAATAAGAAGAAGCCAGCCGAAGCGATAGAGAAACCGCACGCCGCCCCCTTTGTTCGATCCCCAGCCGCGGACGCTGAAGATATCGTCAAACGCGCCGACAATGGCGGTGGTTACGAGGGCAAAAAGAGGCAACCAGGTTTGCGACCGGCTCAAAAAATCAAGCCGGGTGATAATTTTCGAGCCAAAATAGGGATGGATCGCGCGAAAAATAATTGCCAAAACCACAACCGTCACCCAAACCAGCGCGCCACCCATGGTCGGAGTGCCGTTTTTCCCTTTGTGTAGTTCGTGATAGACCGGCGCTTCTTTCCCGTCCACGGAATCGTTTTTTATTTTGATGCCGATTTTGTATTTATAGAGAAACTTGGCCAGCAAAGGCGTCCAAGCCATTGCGAGGACAAAAGCGGCCGTTCCCACGATCCAAATTTTGAGGGCGGCCATAGCGGCTGGAATTGTGGTGATATTCGCAAATTGCATATTTATTTCCATTCATAATTATCAAATGTCCAAGCGAGCAGCTTTTGCATATCTTCCCAGCGGTTGTTATCGTTCAAAATCACGGCTACCACGCGGTGTTCTCCTGTTTCCGGGTCGGTTGCTCCCATCATCAAAGACTCTCCGGCATTGTAGGTAAATCCTGTTTTTCCGCCGATGCAATTGGGAACCTGTCCGCCAAGCAATTTATCCGTATTTTTGAGCTCATGAGTATATTTTCCATCAATTGATTTCACACTATCTTCGTCGGTGCGCATTATCTCCCAAAGCGAATCATATTTCATGGAGTAAGCGGCGATGCGGGCGAGATCATAGGCGGAAGAATGGCAATTTTCCTCGTCGAGTCCGGTGGAATTGCAAAAATTGGAATCGATCAGGTTCAAATCTCTTGCTTTTTTGTTCATCATCGCGGCAAAATTCTTTTGGGATCCGCCGACGTATTTTCCAAGGGCGATCGCCGCGTCATTGGCGCTGTCGATCAGCATGGCTTTGAGCAGGCTCTCGACTGTCAATTTTTCTCCCGGATGCAATCTTTCAGAAATGCAGGAAGTGCTGCTCGGACAGCCGACAACTGCCGCGCGAGTGTCTACATCTTCATCATCGATTGTCACTATTTCATCGAGGTTCTTCACATTTTCCATGACAAGGACCGCGGTCATGATTTTGGTAAGGGATGCTATGGCGTTTTCCTTGCGCCCTTTATCATAGTGCAAAATTGTTCCCGAATTGGCATCGATGACCACTGATGCTTCGGCGGGAATTTCAATATCGGCATAACCGGATTTTCTTTGCGGAAGATATCCAAAAGAATTCGGAACCGCTTCGGTTCCGGAGACTGCGGAAACCGAATTCTTGAAAGAAGCGCCGCTTTCTTCCGTTTTCTCATCAGTCGCGCCTTCCACCTTCTCTTGTGCCGGAGAACCGGCCTGCGGTTTCAAAAATAATCCAGCCAGGAAGAATTGGGCTGGGGCAAAAAACGCTAAAAAAATAAAAGCAATGATATTCATATGCAAAAATTAGCCTTTTTCCTCTTGGGCTTCAGTTGTTTTCAAAATCTCTTCAATTTTTTCTTCTTTTGACAAATTTTCCCAATCCGGAAGCTCTTTCACGTTCGAGAGGCCGATATTTTTGAGGAACTCGAAAGAGGTCTCATAAAGATAGCCGCGGATGTCAGAGCCTTCTTTTCGTTCGATAAGCCCTTTTATCAAAAGTGTGCGCAAAACATAACTGCAGTTCACGCCTCGGACGGTTTCGATTTGTCCTCGCGTCATCGGTCCGCGATAGGCAATGATGGCGAGAACTTCGAGAGCCGACCGGGAAAGGTCGGAAGAAACTTCCCCGCTCACCAATTTTGAAACAAATTCGGCATTTTGGGCGCTGGTTGTCATTTGAACA
This sequence comes from Candidatus Moraniibacteriota bacterium, assembly GCA_028695025.1. GTDB lineage: Bacteria > Patescibacteriota > Minisyncoccia > Moranbacterales > UBA11712 > STE-71. The sequence goes on along the minus strand of JAQVJV010000001.1, from coordinate 8,907 downwards.
GAATCTTCCTTTTGGATGATAGCCAGTCCCCGCCCGTTTTTTTGGTAATCTTCATTCAAATTTTTCAATCGCAATCCGACTTCATTTCCGGAAACACCACAAAACTTTGCAAGTTTGGCGATTTTCAAAGGCTCTCCGGAAACAAAAAGCAGGCTTTCGAGGATCGATTCCAGTTTTTTTTCATCCATAGGTTTCAAGCTTCAATTTTAGCGATTTTTATGTCTTCGAATATTTCATTTTGTTCGACGTCGATGATCCGCTGTTTCACCATTTCGAGCATAGCGAGGAACGCGACGATTATTTCCACCTTGTCGGAAGAATCGCGGCTGATTTGGCGAAAGCTTGTTTCCACCCTCGCCTGGAGGGAATTTTTCAGTTCCTCAATTTTGTCTTCAAGGGTGATTATTTCCCGCACCGATTCCTGGGGCAATTTTTCCGGGAGGATTATTTCCTCAACAACCCTTTCGAAAGCTTTTTTGAGGTCGAAGCGGTTTATGTTTTTCGGAGCGCTGTACCGGACGGATATTCCCAGCAGATAATCCCGCGAAAAAGCGAATTCAGGCGATTTCATCATCCCGCCGATTTTTTCTCCGGCTTGTTTGAATTTTTGGTATTCCTTGAGCCGATTTTCGAGGTCGACGATTTCCTCTTCTTCCTCGGCGGTGATTTCCAGAGTTGGAAGGAGATTTTGGGACTTGATAAGGATTATGCGGGAGGCAACATTCACAAATTCCGCCAGATTTTCAAGGTCAATGTCGCTGTTCGAACGGATGAATTCAAGATAATCATCCGCCACTTTGGCCAGGTTTAGCCGGGTGATATCAAAACGCTTCTCCTCAATCAGCTTGAGAAGCAAATCAAGAGGCCCTTCGAATTTTTCGAGTTGGACTTGAAACATTTTCCTGTGAAGAGTTTATCATATTTTCCTCAAAAAAACAACTGTTTTATTCCGGGAAAATTTCAAGCTTTGCGGGCTTTTTTCTTCGGCAAAATGTGGTTGTGGGCCAGGTTTGCGGCAGTGAAAATGCCGGAAAGCGAGGCGATTGCCACCAGCGGAAAAACGAAACGGATATGGAGGAAATAGACAATCGGCGCGGCGATAAGAAGGCCGGTGATGCTTGCAAGCGGCCTCAAGCTGCGGAAAAAATTGATGATGTCAATGTCCCGGCTGTCGATCCTTTTGTAAAAATAAGAATCCCGCAGAATTTCAATGAGGCTGGCTCCCACGCGGGTGAAAAACAAAACCGCCCCCCAGAGAAACAGGTTCGTTGTTTCCAGGAAAAATATTGAAAAAGTTGAAGCGGCCATGACGGCGAGAGCGACGATCAGCATATGTTTTTCTTCATATTTTTTGTCCGCCAAAAATCCGGCCGGATATTGCAAGATGACAAAAGGCACCAGCATGAAAGTGAATATTTCTCCCAGATCGGCCCAGGAGAATCCGAGCTCCAAAAGATAGAGCGGGACATAAATCACCATTAGAGCATAGAAAAATTCAAGAAGGAACGAAATATAGAAAATCCTTGAAATATTGGGACGGGAAAGGAGCTGTTTCAGGAGGTTTCGGAAATTTATGCTCCTTACGCCATCTGTTTCGGCCCTTCGGATGAAAAAATAATTGAGAAAAAAGAGGGAAAATGTCAGCAAAGTTGCCAGGAAAAAAATCGGACCGAAGCCCCAATGGTCCACAATAAGTCCCGCGAAAAAAGGAGAAACGAGGTATCCGAGGTTCATGATGGTGAGATATTTCCCGCGGATCCTCCCGGTCTGGCTGTCCCGGGAATATGTTTCAAGCAAGATGTCCAAATCAATCCAGGACATGATGATGAGAATGATGTACATCATCAGGAAAAGAATCCCGACTTTCCCGACCGGGAGGAATGAAAGCGCGAAAAGAGCAAGCCCTTTGGCAAAAAGATTTCCTAGGAAAACCTTTTTCTTTCCCCATTTGTGGATGAGATAATGCCAATTGAAGATCAGGAAGAGCGAAACGGCGTAGGCAACAATGAAAAAAAGCGATATATTATCGCTTCCGGCAGAAATCTTGAAATAGTCCGACTCGAGATATATGATCGAAGCGGCGGAAATTCCCTGGATGAAAGCCGACAAGTTGATTATCTTGATCCCCGATCGGTTGATTTTTTCTTTGTGTTTTTTTGGCATTAGAAACGCAGATAAGCTCTAGGGACATTTTTATGGAGTCAGTCTTCTTACATCCCTGGGAAACAAAATAGCTTCTTTGATGCTCTTGAGGCCCAATATTTTTTGGATAATTCTTTCACTGCCCAATCCCCATCCTCCGTGAGGCGGCATTCCATAGCGAAATATTTCCAGATAACTTGAAAAGTCTTCTGGATTAAGATTTTTTTTCTTCATATTCTCCACCAACTGCTCATACTGGTGAATTCTTTGTCCGCCGGAAGATATCTCAACACCTTTATACAAAAGATCAAATCCCATAGTTTCGCGCGGATTTTCGGGGTCGGGCATGATATACATCGGCCGGATTGTCCAGGGATAATTGGTGAGAAAAATAAGGTCGCTCCCATGTTTTTTCTTTGCCCATTGGCAAATGAGCCGCTCCCCCTCCGGATTAATATCATTTCCTTCGATTTCTTTTCCAAATTCCTTCCTAAGAATATCAAGTGCTTCGGAAAATCTTATCCTGGGAAATTTTTCGGGAATTTCCACATCAGAATTGTATAGCTTCAGTGAATCCTGGCAGTTTTTTTTCACGTCGGTCAGAATATGCTTCATGGATTCTTCAAGCATATCCATAACGTCGTTCGAATCATGAATGAACCCCATTTCCGCATCAAGGCCGATGAATTCATTGATATGCCGGCTGGTGAAATGCGGTTCGGCTCGAAAAACCGGACCAATTTCGAAGACTCTTTCAAAAGATCCCACTGCGGCTTGCTTATAAAATTGCGGACTTTGAGCTAGAAAAGCCTCCCGTTCAAAATATTTGACCTTGAAAAATTCAGCGCCACCCTCTGTCGAGGCTGATAACAATTTTGGTGTTTTTATTTCGACGAATCCTTGGGAGCGCAAATATTCCGCATAACTTCGGAGAACCTCTGCGTAAATTTTGAATATTGCGCCAACCTTTTCGTTCCGGATGGTCAAGTTTCGAAAATCAAGCAATGTCTCGAGGTGCAGGCCCAGCTCATCTGCTGAAATGTCGATGGGCAACTCCTGCGCCTCGGACAAAATTTTAAACTCTTTGACTTCCATTTCCATCGATCCGGTTTTCAAATCCTGATTTATCAGTTTTTCCGGGCGTTTCTTGATAATTCCCTGAAAATCGACGGTCCATTGCGGCCTTATGCGTTTCAGTTCTTCATAATTCTCCGTATCCGGCGTGACGACGCACTGCAAAACGCCTGTGCGGTCGCGCAGGTCGATGAATACGATTTTTCCATGGTCGCGCCGGGTCTTCACCCAGCCGGAAATTTTCACCGTTTCGCCGATACGTTCGGCGCAATCGGCAATCAGAGTTCTTTCCATCAAATTATCCAATCAGTTCCCGGACTTTTTCTGCCACTTCCGCCGGGGTGATTTGGGTTTTTACGTAATAAGCGTTGGCTCCCAATTCTAGCGCCTTTTTCACTTCGCTGTCCAGTGCCGAGTTGGAAAGGATGATTATGGGAATGTCTTTTGTCTTTTCGTTGGCACGGAGTTCCTGAACAGCTTCATATCCGTTCATGGCCGGCATCATCATGTCGAGCAAAATGCAGGAAAAATCCCCGTTTTCCGCCTCTTTCACTCCCCATTTCCCGTTTTTAGCGGGCACAACTTCAAAACCTTCCTGTTTCAGCTTGTCTCCGAACATTTCGATGAAAACATCTTCATCTTCAATGATTAATATTTTTTTTCCGTTTGACTGCTTTTGATCGGATATTTCTTTTTCTGCGGTTGTCGGGCTGGAGATCACGCTTTCAGCGGCCTCCGAATGGCCATTTTCAGCCTGCCCCATAATTTTTTTCACCTCATCGACCAATTGGCTGGGCGTGAAGCTTGACTTCGTGAGGAATCCCTTGGCGCCCAAGCTGGTGGCCCGTTCCATATCTTCCTTAGAGCTCAAGTTGCTGAAAACATAAACCGGAACCGATTTTGTCTGGTCATTTTTCGACAATGCCTCCAATATCTCAAAACCGTCCATGTCGGGAAGGACTATGTCAAGAAGGACCAATTCCGGCTGATAGCTGGAAACTTCGTCGGCCACGGACTTCCCGTTGGTGACAAGCCGCATTTCAAAACCGGCTTCGGTGAATTTTTTTTGATAAATCTCGCCGAGCATGGCGTCATCCTCGACTATGATAATTTTAGGCATGGTTTTTCCCATTATTTCTAAGTTTCTTGCCCTAAGTATACACTAATTCAAGAAAAATGTGAATTTTTATCGGCCGATGCCTTTATATATGATCCCAAGACTTTCGATTTTTTCTTTGTCGAGGCAATTCAGGCCGTCGATGATCACTCGAATTCCGTTGTCCCGGAAATTTTCGAGCGGAAGGTTGAGAAATTGGGAGTGATTGGTGAGGAGGACCACTACTTCGGATTTTTCCAAAACTTCATCCAGGTTTTTCACGTTTGAATATTTAGGAAGATAAGGATCGAAAATATTGAGCCGTCCCCCCAGTTTTTCAAGTTCCTCAATGACTTTGAGAGCTGGGCTTTCGCGCAAATCGCCAACATTGGCCTTATATGATACCCCTAAAATACCGATACTCGTGCCTTTTACGGATTTTTCAATTTCATTGAGTTTGTTTTGCAGGAGCTCAATGGTGTAATGCGGCATACTATTGTTGATGGCGCGGGCATTCCGCAAAAAACGGTGATCAAAATCATTTTCTTTGGCTTTCTCAATGAGATAATAGGGATCAACCGGAATGCAGTGTCCGCCCACCCCCCGGCTCGGCCAATGGGGCATGAAGGCGAAGGGCTTAGTGGCAGCGCCGCGAATCACGTTTACGATGTCAATCCCCATAAGGTCAAATGATTTGGCAAGTTCGTTCACAAAAGCGATATTCACGTCCCGGAAAGAGTTTTCAATTATTTTGGCAGCTTCCGCTTCGCGGATGGTTTTCATCGGCATCACGGTTGCATCGAGAATGCTTTCATAGAAATCAACTGTTTTCTTAAGGCCGATTTCATCAAATGATCCGGCAACGCGGGGAATATTCCTTACATTCCACTTTGAGTCTCCTGGATTGATTCTTTCCGGACAGTGGGAGATATAGACTGTTTTCCCAACCTCCCAACCCTTTTTTTCAAAAACCGGTTTTACAATTTCTTCACAAACTCCCGGGTTAATGGTTGATTCGACCACCACCAATGCGCCCGATTCCATATTTTTTGCAACTGTTTCTGAAGCGGATCGCACGAAGCTCAAATCGGGGTAATATTTCTCGTCAACTGGGGTTGGAACGGCAATTATGAATATTTTACACTGCTTGAGATTAGTTTCATCCCTCGCCACGTTGATTTTCACTTTCGGCAACAATTCGTCGATATATTCTTCGCCAACAATATTTTCTCCTTTTTCAATCCGGGAAAGTTTTTCCTCGTCCTTGTCATAGCCGAAAACTTCGTAGTCTTTTGTGGCGGCGAGAACTGCGAGCGGAAAGCCGACATAACCGAGGCCGATCACGGCAACTTTTTGTTTCTCTTGAGACATTTCAATAAAAAATAAGCTGGTTAAAAAGCTTATTCATCATACTCCGACAAATTCAAGTTTGCAAGGAAATTAGGATTTTGGCGCAAGCGCTGTTTCTCTTTTTTTATAATTATCCAGCCTTTTTTCAATCTCCAAAACTTTGTCTTTCAGCCAGTTGAAATCATTGACACTCACTTTTTCGATATCGAGTTTCTCAATTTTTTTCGTAAGGGCTATGAAATCGTCTTCTATCCGGGAAAGGTATTCAAAAACCGCCTTGAAATTGTCCCCGGTTTCTTGGATAAAATTATCCAGTTTGTTCTCCAGCCCATCAAACCTATTTTCCAATTTATCAAACCTGTCCTCCAATTTATCAAACCTGTTTTCCATGTTATCAATCTTTTTCACGATATGCCCGTGCTGTTCGCCGATCAATTTTATTCCGTCTTGCATATCCTCCAGAATCATTCCGACTTGAGTGCCCGAGAAAGTCTCTTTTATTATTTTTTTTCGTTCGGATTTAGTCATAATGATATTATATCCTAACTTCATCCCGCCGGCAATTCCAGGATGAAGGAATTATGCCGTTCTCTTCATTTTATAAAAAGCGATTCCCAAGTCTTTATACTGATCAACCAATAAGGGATAAAAAAGTTCATCCTTAATTTTTACTTTTTTAAAATCTTGAAATTCAACGCGATATTTAGCCGCTTCCTGCAAATTCATCTTTCCATAAACCTCGAATATTTCCTTTCTTTTACGGTTTCCGGCCGTCTTCCGGCCATTCAGATCATCAAGAGAGAGTATGAAATTTCCAACAACGGAAACGGCCCTGTTGATTATGATTTTCCTATTTTTTCCCTTCATTCCGAATTCCAGTTCAATTGTATTTTTCAGGCATGATCCCAGGGGGCCTTTCGGGTCGGGCCAAATCAAAACCGTGCCTAAATTGATTGGATCCAAAGGAAAAGCAGTATTCAGCCTATGTCTCGGAATAATTATAAAATCTTCTGTTCCAGAGCTTGCCTCATGTAAATCAATAACATATTTGTATTTTTTTGCCAATTTTATATTTTTTGCAGCCAATCTTTCTTCGTACTTTTTTGATTTTTGCTTTCCTGGATAAGAACGGTTCAAGTCGATGTCGACAAAACGGACATTTTTTTCAAGCGCTTTGGGGTTTGCAACCAGAAAATCAAAAAAAACATCCAGTTTCTGTTTTGCAAGCCTGTTAATAACCTCAATGCCTATGCGCTCATTTCCATGCGTGGCGGCTATTAAAAGAATTTTTTTATAATTTTTTTCCATAATCAAAAAAGCCCTTGAGGGCTTGTGTTTTTTTAACTTAATGCGAAAACAATAAGCTTTACTAAGCCCTCAAACATAGAAATTCATGGTAATGGTTCTGCCTATTGTTTCTCATATAAAGCATATTATCAAATACCAAAAAACATGTCAATTTTGATGTTCTCCTTTAGAAATAGAAAAAAATTCCTTGCCTTAAGACGAGGGCTTCATTTTTATAATTCTGTATATTATAAGTTTAAGTGTGGCATCCAGAATAACTTTAGCCCTCTTGCTATTTTAGCCAAATTATGCCAGTCTTCAATGGAGTTCCTTAAATTACTATTCACTAGAGTTTCTATATATAAATGGCTTTTTTTGCTTATCCGGAAGGAGGGAACAAAAATGTGCGTAAATCAACAACGAGAATTAAGGTTTATAGTCGCTCAAAAATGCAACTACGACTGCACCTTCTGTCATGGCGAAGGTCTTCAAACCCCGAAAGAGGCGCTCTTAAAACCGGAAGATTTTCGTTTTATATTTAATGTCGGGAAAAAGCATTTTGGGTTAAAGACAACCACTCTTAGCGGCGGTGAACCGCTGATTAGGAAAGACATTGTAGACATCGCTGATGAATTGTACCATGAAGAAGCTATCATCACACTAACCACGAATGGATATTTCCTGGAAGACAGAATTTACATCGGCAACTACATTAAGAGGGTAAACGTTTCCATTCACAGTTTGAAAAAAGAGAAGTATGAATTGATCGTTCGCAGACGAAATGTGTTTCACAAGGTTATTTATGGACTCCTCAAGCTACGGGAAAAATACCCTGACGTAGATATCCGTATTAATTCAACGTTGGTCGATGGAATCAATTCTTCTGAGCGTGACATCTTGGATTTGATCAGATTCGCCGAAAGATTAGATGCTTCGATTAAATACGTTGAGTTGTTTCCTGCTGCCATGAAAGGTTTTGTTCCGCTTGGCAATGTAGAAGAATTTCTCAAAAGGAATGGGTTCTTCTCAATTCCCTCCCAAACTAGAAAAGTAACATTGTTCAATGGGTTCATGGAAGTAAACCTAACAAAAATTTTCTGCGCAACAGCGGAGGATCACAATAAACCAGGCGCTTTCTGCAGGAATAACAATGATCTTTTTATTTCTCCTGACGGCAGAATAAAGCCGTGCAGAAATAACCTGAAGGAAGTGGACATTCTTGATAGCGTTCGTAGCATGGATGAAGAATCGCTAGTCAAGAAAATCAAGGAGGCATTTGATCTTTTGGGTAAAAATTGTATAATTAGCAAAGACGCTTCTAAACATTAAGGAGAATATGAATATATGGAAAGACATTTCAATGTTACCGTTTATGTTTTCGATCCAACAAATAAGAAATTTCTCTTTATTAAGCATAAAAAACTTGGTAAATGGCTTCCGCCCGGGGGCACGTGGATAAAAATGAGAGACCGGATGACGCAGCTATAAGAGAGACAATCGAAGAAACTGGAATCGATGTTCGCTTAGAAGGAGAACGGTTTCCTCGGAGAACTGACGTTCTTCGCCCATTCGGGATCCAGCTCAATGTGATTGAACCCGGCCAGCATGAGCACATGGATCTGATTTATCTGGCAACGCCATTGGAAAATCAGAAAGCGATCTTCAACGAGAAAGAGGCAGCCGACCTTCAATGGTTTACTTTGGATGAGATAGAAAAAGGACCTCTGGATACTTTTGAGGAAACGAAAAAATGGTGTAGAAGATTCCATGATATGCAATAGAGTGGAATCTAATCTTGGATCCATCTAAACTAAAAAAGAGCCTGAGTAGTTACTAGAGCGTATCTCAAAAATAATTTCTTAACAATATAATGATACAGGCCAGATGAATGAATGCCAGAAAATGGCTTGCATAATACTCATATCTCACTACCAGTCTTCTAAATTGCTGGAGCCAGG
>JAQVJV010000008.1 GCA_028695025.1 Candidatus Moraniibacteriota bacterium | reverse complement strand
AAGTTTCTCTTGGCTCGAAAAATGCCGAAGGCTTTGGAAGAACTGTGAACGAAAACTCAATTCAAGTTTGCAAATGATAGTTTTGTGTTTCGTGAGAGTATTGTTAAAAAGATATTGAACAGTTACTGAGGAAAAGCTATTATGAGTCTATTATTTACCAAGCTCGCGTCAGTAGCAAATGCCAACGCTTTCCTCGTCTGCCTCCAGCCTATGTTGAATATTTTGAGCACTTGGAAATGCATGGAGTAAAAGTAAACATCTTTTAAAGACTCGGATCTCAACAAGAATCCCCGACGAAATTCGTTTCGTCGGGGACTCTTTTTTATACTTCATTACAGTATACTGGAATGCTGCAATCTTAATCGTTATGCTCTTCACGCCCCATGCTTCCATGTAGGGGTGACATTTTATCAATGATTCTCGCGCATTTCTCAGCGTCTTTAACTGAAGCTTTTTTAGTAAAATGCTTATGCCAAAGAGCTCTTGTCACGTCTGGGGTGAGAATATCGCGATCACGAAGCCCCGGCTCCTTTTCAGCCAGCATTTCAAATGCTGGTGTTCCAGGCAAAACAATGAGCATTCCGGAATTGAACCGTTCTACGAGCCCTGTTGCTTTCAGTTTTTTAGCAAATTTCAAATTAGCTTCGAGAGATTCATGCGTTTCGCCCATTAACCCTGCAATCAAACTTGCCTGAATTGGAATATTATATGTCTGGCAAAGTTCGATAGCGCGCCAATGAGATTTTACTTTCATCCCCTTGCCATTTTTCCTTAAGACCTCATCATCAGCTGAATCAAAGCCAAAGAAAAGGCTGGCATTAAGTTTTTGAAATGCTTTTGCCAACGGATCTGTTAATTCAGAGCTTCGGCAATAGAAAGTTAAGGATATTTTATAGTTATTCCACCATTCACATTTTTCGATAGCCCTAAGAAGCTTATAAACAAGTCGGGGCCGCCCTCCAACATCATCGCCATAATCTTTTATTACTACCTCGTCACCTTTTTGAGCGTAGCGATCCAAATAATATTTTATTTCAGCCAGAATTTCCATAGGCTTCCTAACTCTTAATGGATCGCAGAGCGAACAGAAGATGCAAGATTGCCGTTCTCTCTTTTTCATCGCTTCTTTATAGCGGCAGCCAAAATGCGTGAAAGTATGAAAAATTTTTCCTACCTCCTCCCGATGAATTCTGGCGAAAGCCTTGTGATAAGGTCTTATCCCAGTTACCAACAACTCATAATCCGGCGGACAATATTCCTCCCAGTCCCAAAGATGAACTGGCATTAATGGATTATTGATAATCTCATTACCTCTCCGCCAACTCAATGAATAAACGTTTTCGAAAGAACGATTCCCCTCAAGCGCTTCGACTAGTTGGACTATAGGAATTTCACCTTTGCCTTCAATTACGAAATCAATTACTTCTTTCTGATTTCGCAAAATCAGATCCCGCAAAATTGCATGTGGACCGCCAAGCACAACGATTTTACCGGCTTGTTTTGCTTTGAGAGCAGCCTCAAGCACTCTTGGATAGGTGAGAGTGTTTGCATAAAACCCAACAACATTAGAATCCGGACTAATTGATATTTCCGTATGATGTTCATCAGTTGTTGAAACATCTTTTTCATAACTAAAAGCCCTTTTGAGAGCCATGCCAATTCGAATCAGTCCAATTGGCGCATAAATTTGTTCATTTACACTGCGCCCGAATCCGAAAGTATTAATGAGCTGTATTCCTCTAATTTTCATTTGAAAATCCTCCTTTTTATTGGGAATTCAGCATCGTATAATTTATTCTGATTAATGTCTAAATATATTGACTATTTTGTAAATATAATACAATATTAGCTTAATTACAGATATATATTTGTCTATTTTATTGATATTATGGATATTTATCAGCTTTTGGAGGCTTTAGGAGTGAAGGACAATCATGCCAAGGCCTATATTTCTCTCATCAAACTTCAAAAAGCAAGCCCCCACGCCATTGCCAAAGATGCCGGAATTGAACGGACGACGATTTATAAGATTATGGAAGATATTTCGGAAAAAGGCCTCGCTTCAAAAACAGTTAACGGAACACGCATTTCCTATACGGCGGAGCATCCCAACAAGTTCAAAGAAATTCTGGAAAGCCAGTCAACTGTTGTCGGCCAGCTCATTCCCCTGCTGGTCGCGCTTCAGGGCGCCAAGGGAACAAAGCCCGTGGTGCGGTTTTATGATGATCTTCCGGGCATGCGCCGGATTTTGATGGATTCGCTCAATGCGCAGGAAAAATTTCGACGCGATTTTGCATTGGTTGACAATGTGACAGATATTTTGGGCACCAGATTCATTCACCGCCAAATTGATGAAAGAGTGAAGCGGGGCATCCGAGTGCAGTCGCTACGCTGCAAAAAAGAGGTTATGCCTCCTTCGGAAAAAGACTGGTATTTGAAAAGAGAAAACAAGGACATTCTTCGCGAAGTTCGCTATCTTGACCTTGAAACTAATTTTGAACCTTTTATCAGCATTTATGACCACATTGTGACGATTATTTCTTCACGCGAAGAATCATATGCGCTCGTTATTGAAAGCCCGGAATTTTCCCAGGCTATGAAAGTCCTTTTTGATATCGCCTGGAAGAGCGCAAAGAAATAGAGACGAGTTGGATATAAAATCCCCCGAGAAAACGTCCGGGGCTTTTATAATGCTAATACAGTATACTGTATTACTGTACTGGAATATATTTAAAAATGCAGCGGGCAGGCTGGATTACTGTACAAATTCATAATGTAATTTCTAGAATAATTTTTCTTGTTTTATTTTTTCTTCAAATCTATTCTCTGGCTCTGCCTTAACTTTTTGCACATTTGCAATTTCTCCTGATTTTTCAATCGCTTCCACAACTTTTGGGATTCTTTTGAAATCTTTGAGAAGAGTCTCACGCAAGCTTCCCTGATAGAGCGCCGCGGCAGGATGATAGAGAGCATAAAAAACCTGTTTCCCAATGCCATCGATTTCGCGCCGAAGAGCTGTCCCATGAATTTGGGATATTTTCTGGTTGGGGAGAAACCTTTCCATCGCATGGCGCCCCAGAAGAACGATCAACTTCGGCTTGATGGTTTGGATTTGCTCAAGCAGCCACGGCCAGCAAGCCGCTACTTCTTCCGGCAACGGATCGCGGTTCGCCGGCGGCCGGCACTTGAGAACATTCGCGATGAAAATGTCCTCCCGCTTGAGATTGATCGTCCTGAGCATTTGGTTCAAAAATTTTCCCGCCGCGCCCACGAAGGGTATGCCCTGTTTATCCTCCTCCGCCCCCGGCGCTTCTCCGATGAACATGATTTCTGTTTCTGGATTTCCATCTCCTGGAACAACTTGGTTGCAAGTATCGCGAAGATGACATTTTCGGCACAATTTTATATCATTCTCTAATATTTTATAATTTGCCATGTTTTTATTATATCAAAACAAATCGTTCCACACAGCAGAAAATCAAAATTTCTTATTTTTTATTTAATCGCTATTCCGTTTTCATCTTTCACTATTTTCCCGACAATTTCAAAGCCACTTGCTAACTTGTGTCCGCCGCCCTTGAGAAGACGGGCGATTTCCGAAACATCGACATTTTTATACCACTCGCTCCGGAGGCTTCCTTTGACCTTGTTTTCGTCTTTTTCGACAAGCACCAGCGAGAATTTCGTTCCCGAAACCGTATTCAGGAGTTCGGCAATCCGGCCCACGCTGTCGTCATCCATACCCAGCTCCTCCATATCTTCCCTTGTGACAAAAGACACGATCGCTCCTGTTTTTTCATTGACCTCCGCCCGTTCCATCGCCCGTCCCCAGAGTTTTAGCGTGGCCAGTTTTTTGTTTTTGAAAGTCGTTTCTATGATTTTGTTCATCGGGGCACCCCGCCGCATGAGTTCCGCCGCAATCTCCATCACTCGGGAAGTGGTATTGGCATGCTGAAACACGGCCGTATCATGCAAAATTCCCGTGAGAAGAGCTGTCGCCATTTTTTTGCTGATGCCTATCCGATGAAAATCAAAAAAAACAAAAAGAATTTCGCAAACCGATGAATACTTCGGATCAGCCACCACGATATCCGGAATTATATTTTTCATTTCCAGCGATTCATGGTGGTCAATCAAAACCACCCTCTGATTTTTTTCTTTTTTCCCGACAATTTTTTCAAAGCCTCTTTCCACCGCATCACAACCGACCAAAAGATCGAAATCGTCAATGTTTATATTGTCCGGTTTTTCAAATTTTTCTTCGGGAAAAATCACCTGAAGATACTCCGGAAGGGAATCTTCACAAGCCACTGAGACTTTTTTCCGGAGATCTCCCACCAAATATTCCCGAAGAGCAAAAACAGACCCAGCTGTATCACCATCGGGCCTGGGATGGGCCACCAAAAGAATGTTTCTGGCTTTCTCCAGTTCTTTTTTTATTTCGTTGAATTCCTTGGTAAATTTTTGATTCATAATAAAATTGTCATCGCGATCCCCAAAGGGGCGTGGCGATCCCGTTTTGACCGGATTGTTTTGTCGCCATATTCCTCGCAACAAAACTAAATTTCTTTGAATAGTTTCTCTATTTTTTCTGCTTCCACTTCGGTTTTATCCGTCACGAATTCGATGCGAGGAAGCGGTTTCATAGAGAGCTTTTTATTAAGCTCTCCCTGAATGAAATAAATTTTCCTTTGAATAATTTTCAAAACATTTCCGAATTTTTTTTCAGGATAGACGCTCACAAACACTCGAGCATAACGCAAATCCGCCGAAGTGTCAACCTTGGTCACAGTTACAAAAACACCGGAGGATAAATCCATCTCCCGGTTAATAATTTCAGCTATCGAATTTCGAATAAGCTCGTTTACTTTTAGAATCCTGGATGACATTTCAGCTGTTTATTATATTTTTGATTACTGCAACTTCTTCTTCACTACTTCCTCATGGAAACAAGTAAGGATATCGCCCTCTTTTATTTTGGTTTCCCCTTCGAAAGTAATTCCGCATTCATGGCCATGCGAAACTTCATCCGTATCCACTTTGTTTTGCTGAAGATTGGAAAGCTTTCCGCGTCCGAGAACTCTTTCTTCGCGGACCACTTCGATATTCTCTCCCTTTTTCATAACTCCCGAGGAAGCTTTTCCGCCGACAATCATTTCTTTTTTTCCAGTCATGAAAACCGCGAGGACTTTGAGTTTGCCAACATCCGTCCGGACAACCTCTTCACCGAGCATCTCCTCGAGGCGCTTGGTGATATCATCAACAAGTTCATAAATCACTTTGTAACTCTTGATTTCCACCTTGTTCATTTCCGCAAGACGCTTCGCCACAGTCGTCGGAGTAATATTGAACCCGAAAATGACCGCCCCGGAAGTCTGCGCCAATTTCACATCCGATTCGGTGATGTCTCCCACGCCTTGGCGGATATAATTGATCGCCACTTCATCCGATTTGATCGCTCCCAAGATTTGATCGAGCGCCTCAAGCGACCCTTGCACATCCGTTTTCAAAATAACATTCAATTTTTTCACATTATCCGAGGATTGGCCTTCCATCCTTTTTATTTCCACCCCGCCGGCTTGCATTTCTTTTTGCGAACTTTTGGCTGATTTGAGATCCGTCATGCCCTGAAGCACATCATTCACATTAGGAAGCTTCGGAAGGCCAATGACAGAAACCGGAGTCGAAGGGCTCGCCTCCTTGAGTTGTCGCCCCCTGAAATCTTCCAGGCGCCGTACCCGGCCAACAACGGAACCGGCCAAAATATCTTGCCCTTCTTTGAGAGTTCCGGTCCGTACCAAAACTGTCGCCATGTTCCCTTTTTTCGGATCAAGATGGGATTCGATAACTACTCCAAGCGGCAACCGTTTATAATTCGACTTGAGATTTTCCACTTCCGCCACAAGAAGCACCATGTCCAAGAGATCGTCAATGCCGATATTTTGCTTGGCTGATATTTCCGCGCTCACTATTTTCCCACCCCATTCCTCAATCAAAATTTCCCGATCGGCGAGTTCCTGTTTCACGCGTTGCACATTGGCATTGGGCTTATCAATCTTGTTGATCGCCACCACCATCGGAATCTTTTTTTCTTTGAGATATTTGATCACTTCTTCCGTTTGGGGCCGCACGCCATCGTCTGCCGCCACCACCAAAATGGCAATATCCGCGAGGCTCACTCCCCGTTCCCGCATCGCCGAAAAGGCTTCATGTCCGGGAGTATCAACGAAAGTGATAAGTTCGCCTTTCTTTTTCACCTGATAGGCGCTGATATGCTGGGTGATTCCCCCCGCCTCTTTTTCCACCACCGAAGTTTTGCGGATCGTATCAAGCAAGGTTGTTTTTCCATGGTCAACATGGCCGAGAATCGTCACCACCGGCGGCCGGCCACGAAGGCCCGCCTCTTTCACGCCAGCTTCTTTTTCCTTTTTCAAGATCTCATCCAATTTCTCAAGCGTCATCGCGGCGCCTTGGGCACCGGCTTCGATATCTTCTTCAGCCTGGAACCCTAAATCCTCCGCAATGATGGCTGCCGTTTCAAAATCGATTTCATCGTTGATCGTCGCGAGGATTTTGTTCTTCATGAGCTCCTTGATCACGTCCGAAATCCCCAAACTCAAAATATCCGCGAATTTTTTCACAGTTATGCGAGATGGAATTTTTACTTGTTTCTTTTCGGCTTCGGCCATTTATGGAATTTTATAGTTGATTATTTCACTTAGGCTTTCTGGGCCAGCCCGTTCGCGGAGCTTTCCGCCTTCTTGATTGCTTCCTGCTCTTCTTCGGTGAGCGGATGTTTCACAGCCTTCCCTCTCTCCACCGATTTGGCATATACCCGGTTCCCCTCCCGAGTATGGAGCCCGGAAACTACCATGCCGTTGCTCTGCCCGTCAAGAAGCGCTATGGAAAAACTCTGATCTCCGCCCAAATCTTTGAAAGGATTGAACCGCACCACCCCGACTTTATGCACCGAACGGCTGGCAAGATTATGGATCTGGTTGGAAATGCCGTAAAGATCCTGGATGTCCCGATCGAGTTCCTTGAGATTATCCGCGTGGTCCAGAATCAATTTCTCAAGATCCATCCCGCTTTTTCCGGAAAAAAGCTGTTGCTGATTTTTCTTTACCCGGCTCACGCTGATCTGCAAAAACATATTCCAAACAAAAAGCAATATCGCGACTGCTATCGCCCCGATAATGCTTATTCCTGAATAATTCTGTGCCAGTGAACTTAACATTACGTTATCTTAACCTAACACTATTTTTTTAAATTGTAAATCGGCGGAGAGAGAGGGAGTCGAACCCCCGAGGACATTGCTGCCCTACCGCATTTCGAGTGCGGCCCATTCGGCCTCTCTGGCATCTCTCCAGATTGTGGACAATGGAGGACTCGAACCTCCGGCCTCTACAGTGTGAATGTAGCGCTCTAACCAGCTGAGCTAATTGTCCCTGTGGACCCGAGGGGAGTCGCCGCCCAAGCATAACTTGGGCGAGCCTCGCCCCAATATAATTGGGGCGGGAACCCCGTCTCGACATCACCTTTATGTGGAGATACCGGGAGTCGAACCCGGAATTCAGCAATGCGAATGCTGCGTAATGCCATTTTACTATATCCCCTTTTTCACAAACTCATCAGCCTTCCCGCTTCTGCTTTCAACAATTCGTTATCCTTATCATATTCTCCGCTATGCGCGCTTGTCCCATCATAGCTCGTTGCCTTGTGGTCAATATGGAAATTCACCTGAAATTTATAATCAACAATCCGCACAAACAAATGAAACCTCGGGAAAGGCTGGTCTGTCAGCTTTCGCACAAACGCCATTTCTCCGTCATTTTGTTTTTGAAAAACATACCCGGCGCGGCGGAAAAAATTGGCAACACTTGTTTTTGGGCTTTCAATGACAAATTTCATAACACGATTCACATCACCGTAGATAGATGCGCAAGATTTTGCGTCTCTATCTAATTGATTAGTGATAAATCTCTATTTATAACTATTGGCTTCATCGCGATAATTTCAGTTTTATAATACGGAATTTCCGGAATTGGATTATACAAAAATATTTTTTGGTTTAATATATGCGCAAAACCTATTTCCAGGAATGTGTTTCCGCCGATATAATTCTTTTCTCCATTTTTATCCAGATTCAAAACCAACACCGCGTTGGCTTTCTGCATTGCATTCCAAAATTCACGAATAGCGTCTTTATTGTATTTTTGGTACAATTTTATTCTTTCTTTTTCTTCATCCGACTTGCCAATGAACGGCTTATGCAAATCAGTCACAAAAGCA
Organism: Candidatus Moraniibacteriota bacterium; assembly: GCA_028695025.1. GTDB lineage: Bacteria > Patescibacteriota > Minisyncoccia > Moranbacterales > UBA11712 > STE-71. Next base: position 28,802 of record JAQVJV010000008.1, on the reverse strand, counting down.
TCATGACCAAGCGCGGCAAGCCTATCTCGAACTTCAACCATTTTTTCTGTATATTGCATACTTCCAATAATTCCTATTCTCATAATCTTGGTCGGGCTGCCGGGAATTGAACCCGGATTACACGCACCCGAAGCGTGCGTAATGCCGTTATACCACAGCCCGAAACTTATTAATAAATCGTACGCTTGTCCGCCCCTGGCGGATACTGCCGTTATATTTACCCCGTAGATTCGCGAAGCGAATTTTTCGGGGCCACAGCCCGATTGCTTAATTTTCTAAAATCTCTGCAGATATTTTGGATAATATTTCCACCGCTTTTTGATTCTCCCTCAATTTTTTCACGCCGTCAATGATCTCGTCAATTTTCCCATGGAACGCTTTTTGCTTTGTGAGAAAAGCCCGCATTGTTTTTTCATTCGGTTTTTTTTCAAAATATTTAGCCAGCATCGCGTACCAGCGCTCGATTGTTTCTTGTGAAATATCGAGTGTCGTTTTCACGATCGGCGGATTGTTGAGAAAAGAAACCAGTTTCTCCCGGTTTTTCATCCGGCCGTAGTCGATTTCATCTCCCAAAAGTTTCACTCCCGGCTCGGGAATATCCGTCCCCCGCAAGGAATAGAAACCGTACTTGTTGAGAATCTCTTCCCGCCGCATATCGCACCAAAGATGAAATTTCCAACCGGCATCGAACAGCTCCATCCCGGAAAAATCAAGATCCGTTTTTGAAAAACGCAAATGCGTATCTTTTCTTTCTATCCCATCCGCGATTCTTCGGATGTCCGGAAAAATCGACCCAAGGATGAAAAACTCCCCGCCCTTCCGCGGATTTTTTTCCAGATACTTCTGGGCATATACGACATGGGAAATTTGCGAAGCCATGCAAAAAGTTGAAAATTAAAAGTGCAAAGTGAAAAGTTAAGGAGCCGCTTCGCGACAATTATTCTAAAATAAATCATGAGTGCGGTGAATACAAAAACTTTTAACTTTTCGTTTTTAACTTTTAACTTTATTTTATTTCACCCAATACTTATTTTTTATTTCCTTATCCTCTTCTTCTTTTTTTTCTTCAATTTTTTCTTTCGCCATTTCACGAAGTTTGGAAAGATCCTCGCCGCTCAACGCGCTCGCTCGCTCGAGTAACATGTCTTTTCTATTTTTCTTCGGATCTTCAATCACCTCTGAAAGCAAAACATCCAAAATCGCCCCGATCTTCTGTCCAGGCTCCATATCCAACTCTTTCATGATATCATTCCCATCCGCTTTGAGCATTTTGACCGACAAAGGATCGTGGGAAATCTTGTCCACCATATATTTGAAATGGCGCAGTTTGTACGGGACAGCCTTTGGCACGCCCGAACCCAGCCGGTCTCCAACGCGAAGGTCAATCAAATCATCGATATTCTCAAGGCCGACTTTCCGGACCAGCCGGCGGACGCTCGACGCTCCCACTTCGTCAACGTTGTAGTAAAACATATGGTTGTCCACGAGCAACTTCACTTTGCGGATGATCTCCGAGGAATACTTAAGCCGCTTCAAAATTTTTTCAACCAATCGAGCTCCGACGTGATCGTGATTATAGAAAGTCGAATACGCCCCTTCCCCTCTTTTTGTATCAGGCTTCGCAATGTCATGAAGCAGGGTTGCCAGCCGCACTTCAAGTTTCCTTGACGGGCAATTTTTGAGAGACAAGATCGAGTGCTCCCAGATGGTATATATGTGATGGCGGTTTTGTCCCACGCCGTATCCTTTTTCCAGCTCCGGAAGAATATATTGGAGGAGTTTCAGCTCCCGCAACAACTCAACTCCTTCCGCCGCAAAATCCGAAACCAAAATTTTATTCAATTCATCTTGTATGCGTTCCCGGGAAATGAATTTCAAATTTTTCGCGTTCTTCACAATCGCCTTCCCGGTTTTTTCCTCAATTGTAAAAGGCGTTTCTTCACTCAATTTTCTCGGTCCGCTATTTGTTCTAATTCGTTTTACTTCGTTTTCATTTGTGAGTGTTATTGCAAATCGAACCGCCCGCATCATCCTCAGCGCATCTTCGTCAAACCGCTCGTTTGGGTCGCCAACAGCTCGAATTATTTTATTCTTCAAATCATCTTGCCCATTGAACAAATCTACAACTTTATAGCCGGGCTCCCTCTCCTTGATAAGGAGAGGGTCGGGGTGAGGTTTGACTTTCAACGCCAACGCATTAATCGTGAAATCACGCCTTCCCAAATCTTCTTCGAGCGTTTTCGCAAACCGCACTTCATCCGGCCGCCGCTTGTCAGAATATTTGCTTTCTATTCTATAGGTCGTAACCTCCACAACTTCCGTAATTTCGTCGCCCCCATTCTTCTCGGTCTTTGTTATTTGTGCTTTTAGGCTCTGTTTGGCTTTTTGTGCTCCTGTGTCTTTGTGATTTTTAACTTTCACTCCTACCGTTCCAAAATCATTCTCGTAGAAACTGTCCGGAAAAATTTTCATCACTTCCTCCGGCTTGGCATTCGTTGTCACATCCCAGTCTTTTGGTTCCATGTCCATCAGCAAATCCCGCACGCATCCGCCCACCACAAAAGCCTCAAAACCGGCGGCTTCGAGCTTTTTTATAATATTTATAATTGGTTGCGGAATTTTATTGATCATATGTTTCAACCTCTTCCGCCAATAAATCTGTTTTCGCCGGGCTCCCTCTCCTTGATAAGGAGAGGGTCGGGGTGAGGTTTAATAGGCTGGAGTGAGGTTTCTTCAACTTCTTTTTCATTCTTATACACATTCCAGATTATTTCAAATATCTGCCGCAATGAATCGGCCACATCGCGGTTTTCAATCAAGGTGCCTTGGAGATAACCGTAGGAGATAATCTGAACGAACCCGTCAAAAATTTCAAATGAGACATTGCTGTCATATATTTCTTTCGGTAGTCCAATAAGATCAATATTCAAATTCTTCGCGTTTTCGAAATACCATTTCAATGTCTCGTCTTTCGGAGTCAGTCCCCGCCTCTTGATATCAAGCGCCACCACTTGAGCATTATACTCCTTCCAAAAATCATCCACTTCCTTGGATATACCCCGCGCCTGGGCATAGAAACCGGAACAGACTCGCTCCGAAGCCGGCTTTTTTTTCATGAACTCAAAAAACTTGCCGTACATCTCCCTGATTCCATCAAGCCCTTCAAAATAGGAAATATTCACTTTCTCGCTCTGCCCCTTCCTTGCCGCCATGAGTTCCGGCAGTGATTCCTGCGCCAAGACCAGCTTCTCCCGCGCCATCGCGAAACATTTGTCCGGCGATTCGGCGAAAAAGACGTGTTTTCTCGCCCTTGGGATCTCAAAAGCATACCCCTTTTTGACCAATTGCTCAAGGATGACGTATGTCGTCGGTTTTTTGATTCCGCTTCGCACCGAAACGGAATAAGCGGTCGTTTTTCCCAATTGCAAAAGCGCCAAATATACTTTGGCTTCTTTTTCATTAAGACCGATATGCTGGAGTGATTCAGTGAGATTCATAGTTTTAAACCTCACCCTGACCCTCTCCTTAGTAAGGAGAGGGAACTCGGCATCAATATATTCATCGGTAAAAATAATCGCCTTCTCCTTTATAAGGAGAAGGTAGGGATGAGGTCGAAAAGGGTCGGGGTGAGGTTCGAGAAAGTCTATTTCTATTCTACACCCTTTTTGCCACATAGTCAATATTTTTGATGAATTTATTATATATCTCATATTCTTGCTTTATATTAGCCATATTTTGACTTATTCGTTTTCTCGCTTTATTGACTTTTCCCTATTTTCTTGCTATAATTCCCTGTTAAGCTGAAAGACCGAAAAATTCCGAAAGACATATAATCCTTAAATCCAAACATATGAGACACTACGCCAGCAAATACACAGACGACGTGATTCCGAAGAGCCAAAGAATAGCTACCCTCCTCATGATCATCGCGATAATCGCCATCGGAATCCACCTTCTGACGAATATCTGGATCACATTGGCAGCCACGCTCTTTGTCCCTATGAATATCCTTTCCGCAAAAGCTGCGCGCAGAATCTCTCACAACTGGAGCATGAACAACGTTGACAACAATATAGGCTGCTAGGGCTTCGCCCCTTGGCCAAGACAGGATTCGGGAAAAATCATTTCCCCTTCCTGAAAAATCATCACTCGGTGATTTTCCAGGAGGAAACCCTCCGAGCTCATTGAAAACTAAAAAAAACCGCCTGCCTCGGCGGTATAGAAATAGAACAAGGAGAAGAAATGGAACCGAAATATAAAGTTTTGGTAATTGAAGACAGTCCTATTCAATTGGATTGGGCAAAAAAAGAGTTATCTGCAATGCCGGTGCAAGTAGTCTTTGCATCGTCATTTAGTGAAGCAAGAGATAAATTCAAGAATCAGGATTTCATTTTGACGGACCTTGAATTACCTAACCATAAGGGCGAGCAGCCCTCTTGGGAAAACGGCTTACGATTATTCCTGGCATCGTTAAATAGGTTTGGTCAAAAAAAAGAACTCAAGGGCTTAGCCCTAGTTTCAAATCTGAATCTTCACGGAGAAACAATCTCGCATGAAGATCGTTATGAAATTTCAAACCGGTTAACCCATATAGATTGGGTTTGTCATAAACCGTACGAAAATTTTGAGATAAGGTGTGGACGGGTAAACATTTTTTTGCTACTAGACTTGGCTAGACGAGAATACCCAAACCACTATCACAAAAGATTGGGAGCCATTACCCGCTCACAATGGGAAGGGCTAAATGAAGACGAAAAAGAGAATTGCACCCCATTGAAACCTTGGGCAACGATTCTTCGAACCCTCATTGAGGGGTCCAAAACTGTTCTTTAACCACTAATTTTTCGGGGAACGCTTTCAATGCACTGCGTTCCCCCACTTTCTCGAGTTTGCGAAATTGTTCGCGAGCTCGTTGAGTGGAAGGATGGTCTTTCAAAAAATATCCATCGCCTGCTTTCTCTATCCGAATTCATTTTCTTTTTGGAAAGTGGATTCAGAGGGAGAAGCGCCTTGTTTTCCCTGAAAATCCCAGCCACAGGTAGGGGGTATAGATCAGGAAAGGAGTGAGATCAACGGGATTAGTTGAACCCGGCTCCGAAAAACTACGCCCCAGACAAACGGTTTGGGAAGAAAGGGAAACAAGCATCGCTTCTCCGCTTTCTCGAGTTCATGGATCATTCGCGGACTCGTTGAGCGGAGAATCCGACCCGTGAGCAAAACTGCTTGCGGGCTTTTTTTATTTTTCGACCTCATCGACCTCATCCCTCCTTCTCCTTATAAAGGAGAAGGCGATCAGTTTTGCCAATAATGAGTTCAACTTGACGCCTCCCTCTCCTTACTAAGCCTGCCCGCCTTTGGCGGGGAGAGGGTCGGGGTGAGGTTTGATTTTCAATGCCAACGCATTAATCGTGAAATCACGCCTTCCCAAATCTTCCTCGAGCGTTTTCGCAAACCGCACTTCATCCGGCCGCCGCTTGTCAGAGTATTTTGATTCGATACGATATGTAGTCACTTCAATGACTTCAGTTTTTTCCTTATCAACTTTTGATTTTTGATTTTAACCCCTACCGTTCCAAAATCATTCTCATAGAAACTGTCCGGAAAAATTTTCATCACATCTTCCGGCTTCGCATTCGTCGTCACATCCCAGTCTTTTGGTTCCATGTCCATCAGCAAATCCCGCACGCATCCGCCCACGACAAAAGCTTCAAAACCAGCGGCTTCGATTTTTTGGATTATTTCAATTATAGGTTTCGGAATTTTGTTGATCACTTCAATTATTTTATTGTTATCCCCAACCCTCCAATCCTCAGTAAAAAAAATATAAAAAAGACTAGAAAAGCAAATTCGTCACCAGCGCGACCATTGATTCTTTTTCTTTCGGATGACTTTGAGCAACTAGAAGCGCAAGGGCCACCAAGGCGTTGTCGTTGATTTTCCGCTCGCCGTTTTTGCGAAGAAGCTGGTTGTTTTCAGCGAGAAAATTCACAAACAAAAATGAGGCAATCCGCTTGTTGCCATCGACAAAAGGATGATCCTTGATCACGAAATAGAGAAGATGCGCCGCCTGTTCTTCAAGCGTCGGATAAAGTTTCTTCCCGCCAAATGATTGTTTGAGATTTCCAAAAATCGCTTCGAGTCCGTGTCCTCTTTCCTGTCCGAAAATATCCGTCGCGCTTTTCTTTTTGATCAGGCTGTTTTTCAATTTCGCAATTGAATCTTTCGCATTATCATATTCGAGCTCCCTGCCGATTTTCAAAATATTTTTCCGGATAACCAATCTTCCCTCGTCGTATTTTTGAAGCAGGATCCAGGAATTGGTATAATCCGTAATCACTTTCAAGAGTCCTTCAGCTTCTCCCTTGAGAAGTTTCTTGCTGTCAATCGCCCGCTTCAAAAGCCGCAAAGCGCTTTCCAATTCTCCCAATTTCGCCTGATGATAGCCCTTCAACCTTTGTTCGTTCAGCGTGAAACCTTTTAACAAATGATTTTTCAGAATTCTCGTGGCCCAGATGCGGAATTGTGTAGCTCTTTGCGAGTTTACACGATAACCGACGGAAATTATCATATCCAGATTATACAAATTCATTTTTCTCATCTTTCCGTCTGCGGCAACCTGTTCCAAAATGGAACAGGTTACTTTTTCAACAAGCTCTTCTGTTTTGTAAATATTGTTTATATGCTTAACAATCGCCGGGCGATTCACGCCAAAAAGCATAGCTATCTGATGCGCATCAAGCCATATATTTTCTTCCTGAAGCTCCACTTCTAGTTTTACTATTCCGTCTTTGGCTTTATAAATCACAATTTCCCCTTTTGGAAAATCGCTTGCCTTTTTCTTTTTCATGGGCTTATTTTATCATGCAAAAACCTATTTGTCATCACAAAAACAGCTTAATACTTAAGCTACATTTTATAATTTTTATTGAAGAAAAATACCCTTGCGTCCTTGGTAGGAATCGAACCTACATCAATGGCTTAGGACGCCATTGTTCTATCCATTGAACTACAAGGACATATTGTGGACCTTACCGGACTCGAACCGGTCACCTCATCCATGCCATGGATGCGCTCTACCAGATGAGCTAAAGGCCCTTAAATTTCTGGCATTAACTGCTTTATCATAGATATATTTTAGCTATTCGTCAATCGTTGTTTTTCTTGTTTCGTGATAAAATTGTTTCATGGATACCTTGAGACAAAAACTGACCTGGTTGTGGAATAATGTCGAGAAACTGCTTATTATTCTTTTTTTCACTACCTTCACTCTCAATATCCGCAAAGTTTTTCTGACCAAATATTCCTTTTTGAATGGGGGATTCAATGAATATCTGACTCCTAGTTTCACCTGGGCGGATTTACTTATCCTGCTAACTATATTTATTTATATAATAAAATACCTATATTGTCAATTTAGAGCGTATTACGAAATTATTACGGTATCAGAATATAAATTTAGCATAAAGTCAATATTAAACCCCAAAAGCATTACACATGCAACTATTTTTCTCTTTTTATTTTTCCTTTGGGCGGGATCCTCGATTTTCTGGGCTAAATTTCCTCTCATAAGCTGGCATAGATTCGCCACTTGGCTTGAATTGCTCTTTTTCAGCGTCATTGCCTATAAGTTGTTTCATGAAAAACGCTGGCAACAATATCTGCTCCTGGCCCTCATTGCCAACGGCTTATTCCAATCAGCCTTGGCCATAATTCAATTCCTGGCCAATTCCTCCATTGGTCTTCATTTTCTAGGCGAAAGCCTTCTGGGTCCCAATATTAACGGCGTAGCGAAAATCATAATATTACACATGAAACATATTCGCGCCTATGGAACACTCCCGCACTCGAATATTTTAAGTGGATTCCTGATCATACCTCAAGTTTTGGCCACAAATCTTGTGCTCGTAAGGCTCTTTAGCCTCTACGGCAGAAAAACAAGGGGCATTATAGTTTCACACGAAACCTTGTCTGACAAAATTCCCACCCGGCTTGCAGTAAACATTTGGATCATTTTGACCCTAGGCCTTCTCGTTACTTTCTCCCGATCAGCCATACTTAGCGATCTGATAGCGATGATTATTCTTGTATTGTGGAACATGAAAAGGTTTCACGCTATTTCTTCCACTCCCACAAACCAGAGTACAAATAACCGGCCAAGCTTCTTTCCATCTTTGTTTCATTCTTTCTCGGGCGTGGCCGAAAACCTTTCCCGAACAGCTGAAAAACAAAAATATTGTTTTTCAAGGCGGGTGGCTATTTTTTCTGCCCTCGCCCTTGTTATCGCACTCTTCACGTTAACTTTTGTGGCTAAAACTTACACAACCTTATTCTCGGAGCAGTCCCTAGCCGAAAGAAAACAGTACTCCGCAGTTTCATGTGAAATCATAAGCCACCATCCATTAGTTGGAATAGGGTTAGGCCAATTTGTTTTTCGGGAACATTTGAAATATCCGCATTTGCCCTCTTGGCAGTATCAACCGGTCCACAATATATACTTATTAATTGCCAGCGAACTCGGGACAATTGGTGTTTCACTGGCCCTTGTTTCACTGATCACTTATCTTGGACATACCTGGCGAGAAGCAAAGGAAAAGGGAAGTATATTGACAATATTTAAATATTATGTTATTACTATATCTTTTTTAGTCATCTCGTTTTTTGACCACTACTTTTGGGATATCAAAATCGGTACCATTATATTCATAGCTCCAATTCTTTTTTTAGCTATTTTTTCAAAAAATATCCCCGATTCGACAAAGGAGTAAGATCTGTTATAATTCAATGAGTAATCAACCTTAACTTTGCCTTCATATCATACAATGCATGGTGTAATTGATTTTTCTGTGCGCTCTGGTGTGAAGAAAAAAGAAAAAATGAAAATTGATTTACGGCGCGACACTACGCCACAAAGGCCAAACACTCCACCCGCTGGAGGAAATACGCACCCGGCTATGCCATACACCCACCCTACCCATGCCGGACACGCTTCAAATATTTCGCCGGAAAAACCGAAGCGGGACACCAGCACTCCAAAGATTATGGACTGGATTATCCAAGGAGCAATCTACCTTCTGACATTCCTCCTTCCTTTGTTTTTCCTCCCAAACGTTCCCAGTATCCTGGAACTCAACAAGCAAGCTCTTTTGGTCTTGGTTGGCGGCATTGCTTTTTTGGCTTGGATCGGGAAACTGGCTTGGGAAGGGAGGATCCGCATCAAAAAGAATTTCCTCTTGATCCCGGTCTTAATTTTACTGCTCATCCTCTCCCTAAGCACTGTTTTTTCCGTTTATAGGGACCAAAGCACTTGGGGAAGCCTTGGCAATGAAAGCCTTTCCCTGGTTTCATTTATTTCTCTTATTGCTTTGTTCCTAGTAATCACCAATAACTTTTCTTCGCGGGAAAAGATCAATTACCTGCTCCTGACTTTTATTGGTTCCTCCTTTTTGGCTTCTCTTTATGCCATGTTTCAGATTTTTGGCAAGTTTATCTTTAAAAATCCGTCTCTCGCTCAAGCGTCTTTCAACTCCATCGGCTCTGTTTATAGCTTTTCTATCTTTATCGGATCGGTTTTGATCCTCACTACCGCTGCGCTCCTGGAGAAGAGGCCCAACTGGCTCAAAATTGCTTTGGTTATTTGCGCCCTGTTATTCATATTCATGCTCATTGCCATCAATTTTCGGACATCTATGATCATATTTTTGGTTGGGATGGCGATTTTGCTCGGCCTTGCCATCATCTCCAGCGGCAATGAAGAAAAAAATACGGTCTTGATTATTCCAATGGTGGCTCTCGCTTTGGTTTTGATAAGCACCCTCATTGGACGGACCGGATCAATTGTCCGCGTCCAGCTTCCGGTTGAGGTCGGATTGTCACAAAGCGCTTCTTTTGATGTGGTAAAATCCGCCTGGAAGGATCATGCCCTGCTCGGTTCCGGACTCTCCAACTATGATCTTGATTATCTCAAAGGAAAGCCTGCGGAAATAAACCTGACCAATTTTTGGACTGTCCGCTTCAATGAAGCCGCCAGCCGTTTTCTGACACTCGCCACTTCAACAGGCTTTTTGGGCGCCGCCGCTATCTTATTCCTGATTATTTCCATGGTGTATTACGTCTTTTCTTCCCTTGTAAAAATATTCGGGAAACATGATGAGGGGATATACACGCTGATCGGTATCACCGCCGCCTGGATATATCTCACCGTTTCTCTCTTTTTCTATGCCTCAAATATCAGTTTGGATTTTTCCTGGTGGCTGCTTACAGCCCTGTTTGCCACTCTGGCAACCATTGTTTTCAAGAAGAAAGAGGAGATCATCAGCGAAACATCTTCTCCGCGCTTATCGCTCATTTTGTCTTTCGTTTTTGTGATTATTATCGTTGGATTTATCTCTCTCATATTCCTCGAGGGGCAAAAATATGCGGCAGCCGTGGTATACAACAAAGCTCTCAAAAATGACACCGAAGGAGCCAAGGTTGAAGATCTCATTACCCAGCTTAATCGGGTGGTGAATCTTGACCCGTCGCGCGACCTCTATCACCGCAATTTGTCTGTCGCTCTTTTTGCTTATCTGAACCAAAAGGTGGCCGAGAAGGGAATTGGGAACCTGTCAGAGAATGACCGGGCAGACATCAGCAATTTGTATTTTACTGCCGAAGACCAAATTAAAACGGCTATCACCCTTGACCCCAACAATCCGGATAATTTCATCCAAATGGCCCAGATCAACCAAAATGTCATCGGGTCAAAAGACGGTGCCGATCAGGCCGCTTTGGATAATTATATGTCTGCCTTGAAATTGAGCCCCAAGGATCCTTCTATCTACTATCAAATCGGGCAAATTTATCTCACTATGGCAGACCTGGAAACTGCCAAGGAAACCAGCCAGCAAAAGCAAGGGTCTCAAATGCAACTTCCTGAAAAAGCCAAAGAAGACATAGTCCTTGCCAAACAAAACTTTGAAAAAGCCGTGGGACTCAAAAGCAACTATATCCCGGCCCAATTCATGATCGCTGTCGCCCTTCAAAAACTTGGGCAAATCGACGATGCAATTGCCAAATTGGAAGAAAGCCAAAAGATGAACCCCCAAGATGCCGGCATTTCCTTCCAGCTCGGAGTGCTCTATTATCAAACCGGGAAGCATGAAAAAGCCAAAACGGCCCTTGAAAGCACAACGAAGCTGGTTGAAAATTACTCCAACGCGCTCTATTTCCTCGGACTTACCTATGATAAGCTCGGAGACAAGGATGATGCCATAAAAGAATTCCAAAAGGTAGCCGACTTGAATCCTGATAATGAAGACGTTAAGAAAGTTATTTCCAACTTAAAGTCCGGGAAAAGCGCCCTTGATGGGCTGGACCAGGCTACGGCAGGACAAAATCCTGATGGCCAAACCGCCCCCGACCAATCTTCCATCCAGCGTGATCAGCAACCCGTCCCGCCCAATACCCCGATCGGACCGGACCAAAATCAAGAGAATCCCGAAGAAGTGAATCCGGAACAACAACCGGCTCCATAAATACAGGTAAATACAGGTTTGACATGATCTTTAAAAAAATCCTCCGCTATCCACGGGGGATTTTTGTTTGGGGATTTGACAAATATTTTTTTCTTTGTTATTTTATATACACCTGATGTGATTCAAGTGTCCGTGCGAACGGACATTTTTTTATCAAAAATCTAAAATGTAAAATCCAAGACCTATGCCACGACCAAAGAAAATCAAAAAGCCAGCCGAAGAACAACAAGCTGGGCGACTCGGGCAATTTGGAAGCGCTATCGCTCAAATTTCCGAAGAAAAAGGAATTGATAAAAACAAGGTGATTGAAGCTATTGAATCAGCCCTTGCTGCCGCCTACAAAAAAGACTATGGCCGGCGCGGACAACACATCCGGGCCCAATTCGACGAAGTCACCGGGGGAGCAGACTTTTTCCTTGTGAAAGAAGTGGTGGACGAAACCACCCGTGTTTTCGAATCCGACGACGATGAATCTTTGGCGGACAAGCCGGAAGAAACTTCTCGCGAGAAAGAAACCCTGGATACTAACGAATCAGACGAAGAAAAAATCCCTCGCTATAATCCGGAACGGGACCTCACTGTCGAAGAGGCGCAAAAAGTGAAATCGGATGCCAAAGTGGGGGACATCATTGAGGAAAAATTGGAATCAAAGAGCGATTACGGACGCGTTGCCGCCCAAACCGCCAAGCAAGTCATTATCCAAAAAATCCGCGAGGCGGAACGCGATTCGATGTATGAAGAGTATAAGCAAAAAGAAGGGGAGGTATTGAGCGGAGTCATCCAAAGGATCGAGGGAAGAAATATCTTCATTGATCTTGGAAAATCAACCGGAATCTTGTTTCCCTCGGAACAGGTTGATGGAGAAAGATATCGCTTGGGACAGCGCCTCAAGATTTATCTCATGAAGGTGGAATCAGACGCCAAAGGCCCCGGAATCATCCTCTCCCGTTCGCATCCGGCCCTCGTGCAAAAGCTTTTTGAGATTGAGGTACCGGAGATTTTCACCGGAACAGTGGAAGTAAAAGCCATGTCCCGGGAAGCCGGCTCCAGGACCAAAATCGCCGTTTGGTCGAGCGAAGAGGGAGTCGACCCGATCGGATCTTGTGTCGGACAAAAAGGAACCCGCGTCCAAGCTGTCATAGATGAATTGGGAGGAGAAAAAATTGATATCATTGAATGGAATGAAGACCCGACAAAATTCATCTCGAACGCCCTTTCCCCGGCCAAAGTTTTGAAAGTGGAACTTGATGAAGAAAATCAGGAAGCCCGCGTTTTTGTCCCGTCTGACCAACTGTCCCTTGCTATCGGAAAACAAGGACAAAACGTCCGACTCGCCGCCAAACTCACCGGTTGGAAAATTGATGTTGTGGCAGGAGAGACAAAAAAAGATGAACCTGATGAAAAGGAAAGTGGTAATGAGAAAACAGATATTGAAAAAGAAGAAGATGAAGCAGAAAAAACAAACGAAGAGGAGAAATAAAAAAAATACTAAATACATCATACTAAATACAAATTTATGAACCTATGGCATGATTTGTCGCTAGGCGACAAAGCTCCCGAAGAATTCAATATAATCATTGAAATTCCCAAAGGATCGAAAAACAAGTACGAAATCGACAAAGAAACAGGCCTCATCAAACTTGATCGGGCTATGAAGTCGTCCCAGGACTATCCCTTTGACTATGGCTTCGCCCCGCAAACTCTCTGGGAAGATAACGACCCATTGGATGTTGTCGTCCTTTCAACTTATCCTTTGTCCCCGGGAATTTTGGTTAAGGTGCGTCCCGTAGCCGTCATGCATATGGACGACAGCGGGGAGTCCGACGACAAAGTCATTGCCGTCCCCGTGAAAGACCCCCGCTGGGAGAATGTAGCTGATCTTTCTGACGTTAACCCCCACACCGTGAAAGAATTCAAGCACTTTTTCGAGACTTATAAGTCCATTGAGGAAAAAATTGTAACAATCGACGGCGTAGAAGGAAAAGAGGCGGCCATTGAAGCCGTTGAAAAGGCCGTGCGTTTATACAAGGAAAAGTTTAAGAAATAGCATTTGCATTATTTTTATGGATATAAAAAAACTGCCAAAATCCCAAGTGGAATTGAAATTTACGGTTCCGTCCGACGAATTTGACAGGTTTTTGGAAAATGCCGCCGCGGAAATTTCCAAAGATCTCAAAATTGACGGTTTCCGCCCCGGAAAAGCGCCCTTTGATGTCGTGGAAAAAAAGGCCGGATCGGAAAAAATTCTTGCCCATGGCGCGGAAAAAGCCATCAAAAAAACCTACGTTGACGCAATCCTTAAAGGGCATATCGAAGTTATTGGCGAGCCGAAAATAAACATATCCAAAATTGCCAAGGGAAACGATTTCGAGTTCACGGCAACCGTTGCCGTCATGCCGAAGATAGAGCTCCCAAACTACCGCTCAATCGCAAAATCAATCGAAAGAAAAAACCCGGAGAAGGCTGGAGAAAAAGAAATTGAAAAAGAATTGGAGACCCTGCAAAAAAGCCGGGCCAAGCTGGTCACCGTAGCAAGAGGAGCCCGAAAAGGGGACCGGGTGGAAATTGATTTTGACGTATTTGTTGACGGAAAAATCATCGATGGCGGATCGGCCAAGAATCACCCTCTCACCATTGGAGAAAACTATTTCATCCCCGGATTCGAAGACAACCTCGTCGGAATGGGAGAAAAAGACAAAAAAGAATTTGACCTTGCGTTCCCGAAAGACTATCATCAAAAGGATCTCTCCGGAAAACCGGCCCGCTTCAAAGTTAAGATGAAAATCGTCCAGGAAAAAGAACTTCCGAAGATCAATGATGACTTCGCCAAAAGCCTTGGCGACTTCGAAAATTTTGAGGCTCTCAAAAAAAGCCTCTCCGAAGGAATAAACCTTGAGCAGGAAAAAAAAGAAAGCGAAAAGTGGAGAACGGAAACAATTGAAAAAATTGCCGGGGAATCAAAAATTGAACTGCCGGACATATTGATCGATCAAGAGCTTGAAAAAATGCTGGGGGAGATGGAACAAAATATAGCTTCGATGGGGATGGATCTCGAGACATACCTTGGAAATATCAAGAAATCGAAAGACGAGCTCGTGGAGGGATGGAAAGATACCGCCGAAAAGCGGGTGCGTGCCGCCCTTGTTCTTCGGGAAATTGCCGCAGGAGAAGAGATAAAAGCGCCTGCGGAAGAAGTTGAGCAAGAAATCAACAAAGCTATGGCGTACTACAAAACAATACCGGACATGGAAAAAAATATTGATATGGAAAAACTGTATAATTATATCCAAGGAATAATCCTCAACGAAAAAGTATTCCAATTTCTGGAAAAATTATAATTAAAAATATTCATGTTACAAAACCAATTTCTCATCCCCACCGTTATTGAAAAAACCGCCTATGGCGAGCGGGCTTATGACATCTATTCCCGGCTCCTGAAAGAGCGCATCATTTTTCTGGGAGGGCCGATTGATGACCATATCGCCAACGCCATAATCGCCCAGCTTCTTTTCTTGGATAGCCAGGACAGCAAAGCCGATATCCGCCTCTATATCAACTCACCGGGCGGAAGCGTGAGCGCGGCTCTTGCGATTTATGACACGATGCAATACGCGAAAGCCGACGTCTCAACCATCTGCGTGGGACTTGCCGCTTCGGCGGGAGCCCTGCTCCTCGCTTCCGGAAAAAAGGGAAAGCGTTTCTGCCTCCCCAACAGCGAAGTATTGATCCATCAGGTGATGGGCGGCGCCCAGGGACAAGCCACTGATGTTGCCATCCACGCGAAACACATCATGCGCACCAAAGAGCGTCTCAACGAAATTCTTTCCAAGCATACCGGACAAAGAATCAAAAAAGTGCAGGAAGACACCGAACGCGACTATTTCATGAGCGCAATTGAAGCCAAAGAATATGGAATTGTAGATAAGATCATAAAATAAACCGTCCAAAATCTCCAAAAAGAAAACCCCGATTGAGTCGGGGTTTTCTTTATTCCACTACCACAGCCAGAAGGTGCTGGCGGCCGAATTCAAAGGCTTCTTTCTTGGTAGTCATATAGATATCGAAGTGATTTCCTTTGATTGCGCCGCCGCGGTCTTCACAGGTATAAGTTCCCATACCATCAATCCGGATCCTGGTCCCGAAAGCATATTGTTTGGGACAAGCCAGAGTATGGTTTGGCCGGACCATTGCGCCGCTTGCCGTAATTCCGTCTGATTTTCCACATTCGTCAGCGGAGGCGGTATAGGCCGAGGCGTTGATCAGAAAATTGTTTTTCGGATGAAATTCATTTTTTTCTTGAGAGAACTTCGGCACATAGGATGCCAAGAGAAAATTATCATCAAGAGTGCTTGTATTTTTGATTTCCAATGTTTGTTTGGCATTTTGGTTTCCGTTATCGTCCGTGTCTGCGGCAAGCGCCGGACTAACCGTCGCGAGGATCGCAGAGAGGATCAATGTCGCCAAAATACGCATTGAAATGCTTGAATTGTTAATGTCAGATCCTTACTTCAAGCCGCCTCGAAGAGAGGCAAACAAAAAAGCCCTTTTCAGGACCTAACGGGGTAGTATAGCATTTTATATAATAAAAGTCAAGTTCCTGTGAAACAAGAGATACCCTTCGTGAAACAATGAGAATTCACCTGAAATTCAAGCTGTTTTTTGCTTTTCGTCCAAAATCACCCTTTCGATTTTTTTGATTTCATTTTCTGTGTTGTCAAAACTTTCCCAGTCTCCTTTAGCCAGGCATTCAGCTTGGAAAGCGATGAGAAATTCGAGTTGTTTGACCATTTCGAGCCTAGTCATATGTTTTTTTGAAGAAATTTTCCAAATAAAAAACCCTTTTTCGAAAAAGTAGTTTTTGCCCTCCTTGGGCGGCCCTTTTTCAATCGGGCACTAGGATAGTATAATCCATCTGGAACAATTTGTCAATGCTTGACGGTTTGGGAAAATAGTTATAGTATAAACTAGCTTTTAAAAAGTCATTTTTTATAATAATTTCAATAAAAGACCAAAAGGATGCAAAAGGTACAGCAATTCAACGCCAAGGTTCGCGAATCCTCGAAAAGGCCGGATCTCAAAGCGGGCGAGATAGTCAAAATTCATCGCAAGATCAAAGAAGGAGAAAAAGAAAGAATCCAGATTTTTGAGGGGATCGTGATCGCTATCAAGGGCCGGCAAAGTTCTTCTCCCATGGTTACTATCCGCCGGGTTTCTTTCGGCATCGGCGTGGAAATCACCATCCCGCTTCATTCTCCCGCCATTGCCAAAATCGAAGTCGTGAAGCAAGCCAAAATCCGCCGCTCAAAGCTTTATTACCTCCGCAATAAAGGAGTGCGTATCTCCAAATTGAAAACCAAGGAACTGGATAAGTTTGCCGCTGGAGAAGATGCAAACAAAAAGCCTGCGGAAACGTCAAAAGAAGATACTTCAAAAATATCCGAAAATAAAGAAGGAGTGGCGGAAGGTAAAGAAGAAAAAAAGCAATAGATTTAAGCCGTGGTGCCGGAATCGGTAGACGGGCCAGCTTGAGGGGCTGGTGTCCATTAGGGCGTGGGAGTTCGAGTCTCCCCCACGGCACCAGATTTATTTAGACGGGCGCGTAGCTCCCGCCTCCGTCCCGCTTTCGGCGGGACTTTGGCGGGCAAGCAGTTTTGACTACAGACTAACTTATATAGGACGATTAGCTCAGCTGGTTAGAGCATCTGTTTTACAAACAGAGGGTCGCTGGTTCGAGTCCAGCATCGTCCACGCAGATTTTGGCGCGGGGTGAAAGTTTTTTCGCGCCCACAGTTATTTGAACAATATATAACAAGCCGAGGTAGCTCAGTGGTAGAGCAGAGGACTGGTTTTCGGTCCGTTTCACAGCAATGTGAAAATGAAAATCGGGTGAATTCGAGGAAGCCTAAGTTTCGATGTAAAATCGGGATATGGTAATCTCGAGCCAATCCTTCGCCGGGAAAGCCCGTGGCTTTAGCGAAGGCAGGTGTAGAGACTAGCAGGTGAGGCCCGACAATAACCCTGCATCAGCGCCCGACCCCTCTTTTCACGAAGAGAGGGGATGAAATAGTCCGACTCCCGGAGAAATCCGGGTCAGCAACAAGGAAAATCCTTGTGTCGAGAGTTCGATTCTCTCCCTCGGCACCCATAAAATTTAGAGTACTTTTAAAATTAGAACCGATGTGTTAATATACAAATGTATTCACAAAGGTTCATGAATAAAGATAAGAAATTACAAGCTATCAAATTAAGGAGAGCCAAAAAGAGCTATCGGCAAATAGCTGAAATTCTTGGCGTTTCCAAGAGTACGGTCTCCTATTGGCTTAGGGATATTGATTGGTCGAAAAATATCCAGAGACAACTAACTAAAAGAGCAAAAGAGATAAGCAGAAAAAGACTAAAACATCTGAATAATTTGAAAAAAATAAAATGGCATAACTTTTACAAAAAATCAGAGAAAGAAGCAAAAGATGATTTTGAAAAATTAAAGCATAATAAGATTTTTCTTCTTGGTTTGGCTCTATACTGGGGAGAAGGAGATAAAAATTTTTCAAATGGTATTGTTAGGGTGGGAAATATTGACAGTGATTTGCTTCGAATATTTAAAAGGTTTTTAGTTGAAGTCTGTAAGATTAGTGAAGATAAATTAAAAATTAACATTATAGTTTATCCTGATTTGGATCAAGGAAATTGTATAGATTACTGGAGTAAAAGATTAGATATAAACAAAAATAATGTTTATAAACCAGTAATTATAGATGGCAGACACAAAACCAGAAAAGTTAGTTACGGAGTATGTTCAATCCAGCTAGGCAACAAATATCTCAAAAAGAAAATTCTTATATGGCTTGATTTGTTGTCTAGGGAATATTAATCGCGAGTGTAGTACAATGGTTAGTACATATGCTTGCCAAGCATAAGACGGCGGTTCGATTCCGCTCACTCGCTCCAATATCAAAAACACCCTTCATATCGGGGTGTTTTTGTGATTCAAATTTTTTGAAATTCCGGCGGAGGGAGACATTCGAAAAAATATTTTTCATTGTGGGCGCTGGTGAAGCCCAATGAAACGGCATGGAGCATAAGACGCGGCGCCGCGTCATTCTTCCACTGCTTGAAAGTATATTTTTTGTCCCCGACAACCGGATGGCCGATCGATTGCAGATGCACCCGGATCTGGTGCATCCGCCCGGTTTTGGGAGAGACCTCGAGAAGTGTCTTTTCTCCGGATTCCCTTAGTGTTTTATAAAAGGTTAAAGAATATCTTGCTTTTCGCACGTTTACCCTGTTGAATTCTGGCGAAGCCAGACCCGCTTTGCGGGATTCAACAGGGTGAATCTTTCCCCGGACAAGGGATTGTCTGCGGAAATCTTTTTTGGAGCGGCCCATCTCACCCTCGATTTTCCCCGTTTTGCTTTTGAGTTTTCCATGGACAACCGCCAAATATTTTTTTTCAATTTTGCGATCCGCGAAAAGTTTTTTGAGATATTCAAAAGTCTTTTGGTTGCGCGCCACAACCATCACTCCCGAAGTTTCTTTGTCGAGGCGATGGACGATCCCCGGGCGCACCGCCGGATTGTCTCCAACGTTTTTGATTTCCGGGAATTTTTCGACGAGAAAACCAACGAGCGTCGGCTCGCTCATCCCCGCTCCGCCATGGACCGCCAGCCCCGCCGGTTTTTCAACGATGATAAAATCCTGATTTTGGAAAATGATTTTTAGCATTGGCGCTTCCCAACATTCAATGTTCGGGAAATCCGAACATTGAATGTTGGAGGTGATTGCGAACAAGAGAGAAGTAAAAATCTCAAAAAGAAATGAATGTGGGCAGGGAGGGAGTTGAACCCTCACGCCTCGCGGCACTAGCTCCTAAGGCTAGCGTGTCTGCCATTTCACCACCTGCCCTTTAGCCTTATATATGCCAATATATATTAGCTTGAAATTTTGGGAAACACAAGGCTTTTTTCCGTGAAACATTGGGAAAATTTTCGATTGACAAACATCAAAAAATGTGATAGTATGTTGCGATGCTCGCGAAGAGCGTCCAAGAGGTAAAAAACAAGACCCTCTTGAGAGAGTTCTTTAAAAAATTAGAAAGGGAGAAGGAAGATGTTAATAATAGCTATGTTAATAATAGCTTATGCAGTATCACTCGCAATACTGTGGATCACTTTTGATATTCTCATACGAAAATTGGCAGATATTGGGTCATTTTTGATGAGAGTACTTGAGATGACCGGACTTGCTATCACAAGAGACCGGATATTTTTCAAAGTCTACATCGCTTGCAATGAACGGGTTTGGGAAGAAATAAAGAAATGCTGCGACCCGAATGATATCGGAACTAAGATTATTCGGGTAAACAAGGGTTTACATTATATCGGACGACCATGGGTCTACCAAGTTTATGAATGGTATATGACCCTGACAGATAAAGAGGACACCAAGGTAAAACCTCTGCATTCTCTTCCATTATCTGTTCTAACTATTGAATATGGACCCGAAGATAAGGATCCGACCAATGGAACTCCAAATCTAAAGACTGCAGACGGAGTTGATGTTAGGGCAAAACTTATCGTTTATATCATAATTAGGAACCCATGGAAGGCACTTTTCAATGTTGAACATATTAAAACGTTCCTTCGCGGGCAGATTATGGCTAAGTGGCGCGAAACTTTAGCTGGCTTCCAGTTTTTCGAATACTCAACCAAAGAAGATAAAATTGAAAAAGAAATTTATCTTCGCACTCAAATGGAGCATGTAAACGAGGGTCTTCGTGAAAGAATCGGCATATCTAAAGAAAAAGACGCGCGCTTTATCTTTCAAGATCCTAAAGATCTTACCGGCGTCCGGAAATTTATCTTCGACGAAGGTGGAATAATAATCGAAGATATAACAATTGCTGAATTTGAGGCAGCTGATCCTGCAATCGAAAAGGCTCTTGAGCAATTATTAATCGGAAAGGCTGATGCTCAAAGAATAATTCAAGATGCCAAGGGAAAGATGGAGTCAAAAAAACTCATTGCCCAAGGCGATAAGAATTATATTGAAGAAGTCGCAAAGGCAATCGAAGCTAATGGCGAATCTGCTATATTCCTCCAAACACTTGATACCATAAAATCAGCAACAGAAAATATTTCCAAAGCTCAGAACTTAACAATTTTTGGATTGAATGAAATCCTTGGACCTCTTGGTGAAATTCTTCGCAACTTTGAAAGGAAATAGGAATGGGAAATTTTATAATTCCATTGGTAATCCTCGCAGTATCTTTACTAATATGCCTACCTTTAATCCTCATTTTGAATAATGTCAAAAAAAAGAGGGATATTGAGAAAGATCAAGCGAATAAAACCGCTGATTCAAAAAATTCTCCAACTCCCGACGCAACTTCAACCCCAGCCCCAGCGGCTCCGGCGACAGCGGCGACTAAAAAATACAGTTGGCTGACGCCAGTGCTTGTCATCGCCGCCCTCATTGCGATCGGGTGGTGGGTGCCGAAACAAGGATTGGGTCCAGGATCTAAATCCACATCAGTTCCACCCGCTTTTGCTCCAGCACCGAAACCGATTGAAACCAGCTGTGATTCCCGCTTTTTGGAATTCATCGAAGGAAATAGAGCGGAAAAAAACGGAACGGGTGTAAATATAAAAAAAGGGGGATTCGCCCAGTTTCGTACTACGGATTTCTCCTGGCGACCAGATGCGGTAAAAATCCAGATCATCGCCGAAGTGAAGCAGGCAAGATCTGGAAATATTTACCTTCTGGTCAACGGAAGAAGGCTTCGGCCCTCGCGGTCGGAAGAAGGACCGGCCTTTGAAAGAGTTTTTTTTGATAATACCGAGGGATTGACTCCCCAAATGCTTTATAAAGGAGTCAATCTCTTGAAAATTTGGGGGGACAACACGATCTCCGTCCGGACTATCCGGATCGAGATTGTTCACCCCAAATAACGAAAACCCCGCGTGAGGCAAACGTCTCCGCGGGGTTTTTAATTGCAAAAATTTTTAGAACTTGTTATTCACACCGCGAAGGAGTGCGTCAACCGCGTTGATGATAATGACTCCAACAAGCCCGATAACAACCCCGACAATCGACCACCGCATCTGCTTCTTGGCTTTTTCCTGCGCCTTATCATCCCCAACAGCCAGAATATACATGATCCCGGAGATAATAAAACTGATAATTGCCAAAAAACCAAAAATGCCCAAAAGCCAATTTGTAAGATTGGAAATGACACTGGTCAATGTCCCACTTGGAAGACCAGTGTTTTTCGGTAAAGCCACGGTTTGAGCATTTGCCAAAAAAGCAATGCCGAAAAAAAATAATAATGTTATAAATTTTGTTTTTTTAAGAATATTTTTTTTCATTTCTTCTGAAATATTTTTTACCCTTAACCCTGACTCAAGAAAAAATTAACAGCATATATCACTACCAACCCCCCAAGACCAACCACTACTCCAACAATCGAATATATCATTGCCCGCTTGGCTCGCTCCTGAGTCTTTTCATCACCCGCTGCCAAGAGATACATGATTCCAGAAAGAACAAATCCAATGATTGCGATAAATCCAAAAACACTCAAAAGCCACTTGGTCGTGTTTTCGATAATCGAATAAAGCGCTGTTTTAGGAAGCTTGGTGGAATCATAATTTGACGTATTCCATTGAGCAAAAGCCGGTTGGGACAATGTCATCGCAAGAATAGATAATGGGAGTATTTTTTTTATTTTTTTTATCATAAAATATAAATTAATTTACAAGTCATTCAAAGTTGCTACTTTTATTTTCATACCCTGGATCCCGGCTCAAAGGCCGGGATGACAGCAAGAAAATAATGTAAAATTTAATCTGATTTTATTATATACCAAATGCCCGGATACACAAACCCCCTCTTTAAGGAGGGGGGAGTGGAAACTAAATTTTTTCAAAGACTAGAAATTTGAGTTGGCATTCCAAAATTTCCCGACAGCATAGAGCACCACCAACCCAGCCATTCCCACGATCACTCCCGTAATGGAGTAGATCATCGCCCGTTTGGCCCGCGCTTGGGCATCTTCGTCTCCCGCCGCAACCAGGTAGAGAATTCCGGAAATCACAAAGCCGATCACCGCCACAAAACCCAAAATGGAAAGCAGCCAGCGCATGATGTTCTGGATGATGGTATAAAGACTGGTTCCACCATCTCCTGGAAGATTGGTTCCGCTCGGATAGGTAAACTGGGCAAGGGTCGTCGCAGGAACCAGGAATAAAACCGCGTACAAATATTTCACCATATTTTTTGCTTTTTCTTTCATCGATTCACCTCCCTTCTTGGGTCAATGTTTATTTAAATTTCTTTTTTATCAACCGTTGACGAGACTCACTACTTGATTGGTGATAACCAATGCACCGACTGCGATAATGAGACCGACGATGGCATAGGTGACGATTTTTTTCCCAAGCTCATACCGATTATCATCGCCCGCCGCCGTGAGCATCCAAGTGGCGCCGACAACCATTGATATTATAGCAAGAAAACCGACAATCGACAAAAGGAGTTTCAAGATGTTCGTAAGAAGAGACTGAAAAGCAGACCCGGGACTATTTCCAGAGAGCACCGCCTTGATTTCTTGATAAAAAAGAGGAGCGGCCAGCACGATGGCAAGACCGACACAAGCATAAATGACGGTTTTTTTAGCTCGTTCAATTGAATCCTTATCTCCACCGGAAAGCATGTACATTATTCCGCCGATGATGATGAAAATAACCGCAATCGTCCCGGCGATCCCGCGAAGATAAGTCGTGATATTCCCCAGTACGCCTTCAACTGTATCTACTCCAAGAGGATTGGCAAAAGAGTTGCTTGAAATAGCCGCTTGATTTCTATATGTTCCGCTTTTTTGAGCATCTTGTAATTCACCGATAGGTGTCATGTCTTGCGCATAAGCCGCTAGAGCCAAAGAAGTGAAAAAAAATAACGCAAGGATATAAAGAATGGTTTTTTTCATGTTGGTTTTTATATTAATAATCAAAAAGATAATCCAATGATTTCTTGAGACATTCTTGGGATGTGGTGATATAAATCCTATTCACTCCATTGCCTTCGTCGGTTTTGACAGCGTAATCAATAGATTCGCTTTTTCCAGAAATATTGATATCTGCATAGCGGAATTCGCCATCTCGAAAGTTCGATGCTTGATTCAAATCGTTTTCAGAGATGTTGTCATCAGGAAAAAGAATGAAATGCAAATCTTTCAGTATATAAGGCTCCCATTTTTTCATCGCGCCCTTCATTTCTCCGCTTTGCGACTGCAAATTATTCGAATCTGGATAGATAGCGTCAAAAGCAATTCCATATGCCTTTTGACCGTTTTCATTGGGACAATAATACAAGGCATAGAAACTAGAATTAATCATTTTTTTGACTTGGGGGTTTATATTTGCCCCAACGAAGGAAAAAAATGTTTGTAAATCCACTATTTTTCCGGATTCATCATTCACTGGATAGTCAGTTGAAATTCCATCCTGCAAATATTCCGGGAAATCATTTGTGTTTTGATCGACATATTTTTCAAAAGCCGCTTGAACTTGCTCTTTACTATCCAAATCTTCAACTCGAATTGAACTATCGTGAAAAACTTCTTGGCCTTGACTGCTACCCGGCAATTGAACCGGCTGACTGGAGGGCAAATTTTCTGAAGTTTCATTTATTGTAGTTTCCGGTTGGCCTTGCTTTTCTTTGAAAATTGAAATCAGCCAAAGAGACAGGATGGCAATAGCGAAAACAATGATTATTATAATTGACACTTTCAAAAACTTGTTCATCTTTTTATTTTAAATAATCACATCCGCAGGCTTTGTTGTTGACGCTGACATGGACATGTTTTACATGCGCCCAATCTCCTGTTTTATTATTGCCTCCTGTATAAGCCTTACTCTTACCTCCATAATAAGCCATACTATCATAGATAACTGTATCAGCGTTACAAGCAATTGCCGCATCTTTTATAGCGGGCATATCTCCATGCAAATCAGCTGCATTGGCTTGCCCTTGGCAATACCGGCCACCATAGTGACAAGAATTATTAGCATGGCTGTTTTCATCAATTCCTATACTAATTGAAAGTTTTCCAGACGCAAAAACTTCCTCAATTTTGAAAGGATTAAAGTTTTTTTTTACTTCAATGCCTGTTGCATTCATTCTGCTTTGTATACAAGCCAACAAAGTGTCAAGAGCTTGAGAGGTTTTTCCGCAATTGTTCGGATCTTCAACGTTATCTTTTATTCCCCCGCAAGTTCCGTCCCCTTGAGCCTTATTTGTTTGACTTCCAGTTGACGCTCCTCCACTTAATCCCGGAAGTTTAATTCCCGTATTCAGATTATTATTCACCGATGTTTGAGTCGTATCGCAAGTGAAGGTCCACCAGCTTCCGGCGTTTTTGAAGCCGAGAGCGTTGAGAACCGTATTGATCATGAGCCAAGCGGTGAGACCAAGAACAATTGCTGTGATTGTGTACATGAAAGCCGATTTAGCCTTATCAATCAAATTCTTGTTACCGCTTGAGATCATGTATATCACTCCAGCGACTATTATCACCACCGTTGCCGCGGAAAGAAGAAGTGTTAGGAGATAGTCATAGATATTCTTGAAGCCGACCACCAGGTGGCAAAGCGTACAGTCAGCGTTTCCCTCTCCAATCCCACATGGAACCAGCGCGGCATGGGCAGAAGATGCGGCGAAAAAAAGAATGATTGCCGAAAAAAATATTTTTATATAGATTTTATTTTTCTTTGAAAATTTCATAGTATTTCTCCCCCTTTTCAAAAGGGGGAACAAAAGGGGATTTCAAAAAATATTAAATCCCTCTCTCGCTCTCCCTTTATGAAAGGGAGAGAATAAAATGACAAAACCTATTCAATCTCTCGTCAAAACGTTTACGCTGTTTTGGGCCCGTTGGATCGCGTCGTGGACTTTTTCTCCCTTGAGAGCGACATCATCGATCATTTCGTCAAAAATCCTTTCCACCGCCAGATTGTCCGGCTGGGGCCAGCTTTTGGCAATGAGATTTCCATCGGCAAACGGGCCAAGGAGCAAATCTGATTTCTGATTCTCGATCAAATCCCGTCGAGCCGCAGGTTTGTTTTGATTGGTCGCGTACTCCGCCGCCGGATCAAAATTGGCGCTTTCGGTTGTTTGCGGCGCCACCGGAAGACTGGAACTTGATGCCTTCGTCATCGTGAGAAAGCGGATGAATTTCCAAGCTTCGGCGATGCGCTGGTCATTGGTCGCGTAAGTATTTTTGTTCCCCGTCGCCTGCTCCACATATTCCTGGTTTTGCACTTTGTAGTTGGAAACGGCATATCCCCAGTAGTTGGCAAAATCCATGGAAATTCCATTTCCGCCCGCGTCCATATTCTGGGGGACATCGGCAATTCCCAAGTTCAGCTTCGGCGCCTTGGACTGGACTTTGGAAATATTCCAGGAATAATTGAGCATCATCGCCGTACCCCCCTCGATGAAACTGTCGATCGAATTGTGCTGAAGCGAATTCCAGCAATATTCGGCGTTCGACGGATCGGTGAATTTTGTATAATAGGCTAATGCCTGCTCTCCCGGGGACATATCAGCGCCATAAGTCGTTTTGGTAAAATCGGCAAAGCTGGCTTGGCCGCTTTCGGCATTCACCATATTGGCCCCGGCCTGCATCATAAGAAGCGCAAGGATATCCGTCGCCCGGTTGATTTTTCCCGTTCCGGAACTGGCATCGCTCGACATTCCCATTGCCGCGCCGGAAAGTTCGATATTTCCCAGAGAGTCAATCCTGGTAATTTTTTTCACCGCCGTATCAAAATCAGTCCACGTGACGGGAGGGATGGAAATTCCGGCTTGGTTCAAAAGATCTTTGTTGTAATACAGCGCGAGCGAATCCACCGAAAGGGGAAGGGCATAGACCTTTCCGTCTGAAACAAAATCCGAAGAAACCACATCCACGAACTGGTCCTGGACTTGCTTGGGAGTGATGATCAGGGACTGGTTGCTTGAAAGATTGTCAATGGGAGCCGGAGCCAGCTTTGCTTTGTGCTTTGCGAGCCAAGTGTTTCCGATGAGAAATATGTCCGGCCCGTTCCCGGTGGCCAGCGCGTCCATGATGTCGTTTTCATACGAATCCACCGTCATTTTTTTGTAGATAATCTCTTTCACGGTCGGATTCCGTTTTTGATAATCGCTGATCGCCTTTTGCATCACGTCCGAATCGTCAAAAAGCCCCCATACTTCGAGGTGGACTTCATAGCCAGTCGAGCTGTTTTGTTTGCAACCGCATCCGGAAAAAACCATAAGAACCGCAACAAGCAAAAAAGAAGAGATTATTGATATTTTTTTTCGCATTTTGTTTTAAAGACACTTAGTATTTGCTGTTTGAATTTTACAATAAATGGGAAAAGTAGACAAATTGCGGAATTTTTTTCATTCACGCTTTTTTATCCGGAATATATTTCCACATAATCTCGAAAATATTTTTGAGGCTGTTGTGGATTTTCCGGCTTTCGATCATCATGGCTATTTCCTCCTCAAAAGAGATGATGCCGACCTTGTTTTCTCCGTACAAAGTTATTTCCACATCAAGGTTGAATTCCTCTTCGGAAACCAGTTTCGACCTTCGCAGTTGTTTTTCTTCAGCCTTTGCGAATTCACGGGACTTTTTGCTGTCCGGCATGATCGCCCGCACCCAGATTTTTCTCTCGATACGCCGCGGGACATAATATTCATCGATGAAACTTTCGAACGCACGGGGAAACCAGGCCAGAATTTCCTGTTTGGGATGGCAAAGGGTATCTTTGAAGACTTCCTTAATGCCGGATTGCCCTTCAAAAAAACGAACCGACGGTTTTTTGTCGATGAAATTGGCAATCGCCAAAAGACCCGGCATTGACGCTCCGACTTCCTTCAAATTTTCTTCCATTTGCCAGGTTATCTTCCGGGGATCTTCAGCAAAATAAAAAGTTTTTTTGTTTCTTTTGAGAATGCTTATCAGCCCTTTCTCTTTGAGCGAATCGATGACCCAGTAAGTCGTGCTTCTTTTGATGCCCGATTTTTTGGAAATCCGGTTGATATTCGTTTCTCCAAGTTCAAGCGAGGCGAGATAGACCTTTGCCTCGCTTTCCGTGAGTCCCGCTTTTTTCAGCTGGTTTTCGAGCGTATTTTCCATAAGTCCAATTTTGTCAACAATTTTGCCACTATTTATTGTATATAATATTTTGCTTTATATGTCAACATATTTTTTATTTTCGGCTGATTATTTTTCAATTTCAGCCAATATTATTGATGATATTTCTAAAAATATATATTTTGGTCTGTTGGGACAATGATCTCAATAAACTACGGAGAAAAAGGAGAGATACCATGTCCTTGTCCTTTAAAAAACTTTTAGTGAAGGCCTTCTATCACCATACCCATTTTGATAAGGTTTGGGAAATGGCCAGAAAATTTGCGGGCAAAGGCGGCCGGATCGCCACTTTGCCGGACATCATCCAGGCCCGCTTGAGAACCGGGTTGAATTCCGGGGCTTGGTCGAGTTATTTCACGACCACAACCACGGAATATATTGGTTTTTCCAGGGGCGGCAATAAAATTATTATTGTCGCCCACAACGTTGGCCCTCTATCCACGCTCGAGGGCATCTTAAACGCCTACACTTTCTGGAAAAGAGAAGGTGACAGAGACCGAGCAACCGAAGGAGGAATGATCTCTCAAAAAGATTTTCTGGCGCTCGAGAGTGGGAATTGCGGCGAGGTATCCGTGATTGATTACGACGCTTTATCCAAACTTTATGGGGGCAATTCACAAATTCAATACGGCAAATTTCTGGGAGCGGACGAAGCTATGAATGATCCTTTGCTCAATGCGCGTCTGGGGCCTAGAGCCAAAGACTACATTTCGCGCCACGCGGAATTTGCGCGAAAATGGCACCAGAGACAAATAGATGTCAGGTTTGGCTCGGAGACCCGTCACCACTTGGGACTACATCATCTTAAAATGGCTAAGGAAGGTTCGAATCCCTTTATCATCTTTAATCGTGCTAATTTTGACTCTTGTCTGCCGATTAAAAAAACGTTAGCTTATGCGCACCTTATTCACGTGCAACAACTTTCTTATGTTTGTTTTGAGCATAGCGAAAGTTTGTTGTGTAAGAGCCTGTTAAAAAAGCCTGCTTTTGGTGTAAAATAGGAACATAAGCCATAAACTTGTGATCCTATGCGACATCAAAAACAAAAACGAAAAAAGTATGATACTGATCTGACGGATACTCAATGG
>JAQVJV010000028.1 GCA_028695025.1 Candidatus Moraniibacteriota bacterium | reverse complement strand
TTTCTCTTGGCTCGAAAAATGCCGAAGGCTTTGGAAGAACTGTGAACGAAAACTCAATTCAAGTTTGCAAATGATAGTTTTGTGTTTCGTGAGAGTATTGTTAAAAAGATATTGAACAGTTACTAAGTGAATAGTATTACTATGCAGCAACCCCCCGCACCAAATTGTCTAGTGCGGTATTTGGAATTCAAATTTGGGGCAAGTTTTTGTATTTGCGGATAAATTTGGTGCGGGGCAGGCCAATTTTGGGGATTTTTTGCATTTGTTATGGATAAAATTATTATACGCGGGGCGCGCGAGCACAATCTAAAGAATGTTGATCTCGAGCTTCCGCGAGGGAAATTCATCGTTTTTACAGGACTTTCAGGGTCGGGAAAATCGACCTTGGCTTTTGATACCATTTTTGCCGAAGGACAAAGGCGATATCTTGAGAGTCTTTCGAGTTATGCCCGGCAATTTTTGGGGCAGATGGAGAAGCCGGATGTTGATTCTATCGAGGGGTTGAGTCCGGCGATTTCAATTGACCAAAAAGCGTCGTCGCATAATCCTCGCTCAACAGTGGGGACAGTGACGGAAATTCATGACTATCTGCGTCTTCTCTTTGCCAAAATCGGCGTGGCGCATTGCCCTATCGATGGGAAAGAGATCAGGAAGCTTTCGATAGACGAAATTGTGGATCGGATTTTGGATTTGTGTAATCAAAACCTAACATTGAATGTTAGGAGATGTCCCAAGATTGAAATTCTTTCTCCAGTTGTGCGCGAACGAAAAGGGGAATACTCGACACTCTTAGGTGAAATGTGGAAGCGCGGTTTTTCCGAAGCTTATGTTGACGGGAAAAAAATTGATCTTACTGAAAAAGCCAAACAAGGGCTTTCTCTCGCGCGTTATAAAAAGCACTCAATAGATGTGAAAGTCGATGAAGTGGAGATCAACGATAAAAACTTGTCGAGAATATTTGAAAGCGTGGAAAAGGCGTTGAAGTTGTCGGGCGGGCTGGTAAAGGTGAAGAGTATAAATTTTACCAAGGTTCGGCCTTTCCCTTCCTCGAGCAAAGCTCTCGGAATTCCTCAAGGCCAAACCTTTGAATTCATATTCAACCAAAATCTTTCCTGTCCCGATCATGAAGAGGTCGTTTTTCCAGAAATTGAGCCGCGGCTTTTTTCTTTCAATTCTCCCCAAGGGGCGTGTCCCGATTGCGAAGGGTTGGGCACAAAAAAAGAAATTGATCCGAATCTGATTGTTCCCGATAAAACCAAGACGATTTCCGAGGGCGCGGTGATGCCCTGGAGCTATAAGCCCAACAACTATCAAGGCTCAGTTCTTCGCGCAGTGACAAATCATTATCGCATTCCGGATAATGTCCGTTTTCGCGACCTTTCTGAAAAGCAGCAAAATATCCTTCTTCACGGCGATGAAGATCCGGACACGATCACAGTTCATTTCCGGGCAAAAACGGGAACGGTTTGGACTTTTGACGTTGAATGGACCGGAATACTCGGATTCATGCGGGATCGTTATTTTAAGACCGATTCCGAAAGCGTGCGGGCGGACATTGAGAAATATATGTCTCCGAGCCCATGCCCGACATGCGGCGGATCGCGATACAAAAAAGAAGCACTTTGGTTCCGGGTGGGGAAAAAAAACATCAGTGAAATTTCAACCATGAGCGTTTCTGATGCGCTTGAGTTTTTCCAAAATCTTGAAACTACAGAACGGGAAAAAATAATCGCTGGTAAAATCCTCAAAGAAATCAAAAATCGCCTGGGATTTCTTGCTGATGTAGGGCTTGGATATCTCACTTTGGGGCGTGCCGCCAACACGCTTGCCGGCGGGGAAACGCAGCGGATACGCCTTGCTTCCCAGATCGGATCGCAGCTTGTCGGGGTGCTGTATATCCTTGATGAGCCGTCAGTCGGGCTTCATGCGCGGGATAACGCAAAACTTTTGGAGACTCTTCACAAGTTGCGTGATATTGGAAATACAGTGATTGTGATTGAGCATGACGAAGAAACGATCCGAAGCGCGGATCATCTGGTGGATATAGGTCCCGGGGCGGGAAAGCTGGGAGGGGAAATTGTCGCTTCCGGTTCGGTTGAGGAAGTGGCAAAGAACAAGAAATCCATCACGGCGAAATATTTGCGGGGAGAGGCGGTGATTGAAATCCCGAAAGTCCGCCGGCCGGTGAAAAACAAAAAATGGCTAACGGTGAAAGGGGCGACGGAGCATAACTTGAAAAATGTTACAGTTGATTTTCCGCTCAAGACCCTCACTTGCGTCACCGGAGTTTCCGGTTCGGGGAAATCAACTTTGGTCGAGGATATTCTTGGAAAAGCGCTCTCGGCGAAAATCATGCGCTCGCTTGACCGTCCCGGGAGGCATAAAGAGATTCTTGGAGTTCAGCATGTTGACAAGGTGATCCATATCGACCAATCGCCGATTGGGCGCACGCCGCGGTCGAATCCGGCGACTTACGTCGGTTTTTTCACGGCAATTCGCGAACTTTTTGCAATGACCAAGGATGCGCGGGGAAGGGGATATGGACCGGGGAGATTTTCTTTCAATGTGAACGGGGGTCGCTGTGATAATTGCCGCGGAGAGGGTTTTCTCAAAGTGGAAATGCAATTCATGGCCGATGTTTTTTTGCTGTGCGATGTTTGCAAAGGAAAAAGATATAACCGCGAAACGCTCGAAGTGCGGTATAAAGGAAAAAATATTGCCGAAGTTCTTGAGATGACAGTCTCGGAAGGGAAAATCTTTTTTGAGAATTTTCCGCGGATCCACGCGCCGCTCAAGGTTTTGGAAGAGGTGGGTTTGGGATATATCACCCTGGGACAAGCCGCCACGACTCTTTCGGGAGGAGAAGCGCAGAGGATCAAGCTGGCTTCCGAACTCTCGCGCCGCATGACGGGAAATACTTTATACATCCTTGACGAGCCGACAACCGGACTTCATTTTGAGGATGTGAAAAAACTGCTGGAGGTTCTCCATCGTTTGGTGGACGCGGGGAATACTGTCGTGGTCATCGAGCATAATCTCGACGTGATCAAAACCGCGGATTGGATCATCGACCTCGGTCCCGAGGGCGGCGAGAATGGCGGCCGCGTGGTCGTCACCGGAGAGCCGGAAGAAGTAGCGAAATATTGGAAGGAGAGTTATACGGGGAAGTTTTTGAGGGAAGCGTTGAAGTAGTATCTAGTAGTTAGTAGCTAGTATTTTGTATTTAGTATTTTGGTTTGTCATCCCCGACTCGATCGGGGATCCAGGGATTAAGCTAAAGTATTATTTTCTGTATCCCGGGTCAAGCCCGGGATGACAAAGAAGAAAAGTATTTTGGAAATAAAAACAGGCCCGTTAAGGTGGAGCCCATACCTCTTTTTTATCTTTTTCTAATCGCTAGATAGCGAGCGTGTCGCATGAAAACTACAATATTTTTTCCTCGCTTACGTCGCTCTTTTACAGATAGAGGAGGATAATATTTCACTACCTCATCCTTCCAATTTCCACTAGCAATTAACCAAACATCTATTCCTGCGGCCGCAAGTGCTAATCCGCAGAAAAATAGGAATCCCATGATTAACATTGTGATTATTTCTCCTATGGGATCTCCGAAAGATTTCGAGAAGAGCATGGACATCGCCATAATAACGGCAATTCCGATTCCTGATAAAATCATAACAATCCCTAGGAATCGTAAAAATATTTTTTTAAAAGTGCTCATGCGAGCCCCCTTTCTGTGATTTTTAGTCCAACCTTATATTATATATCAAATTTATGATATTGTCAAGCACCACTGTGAAATCCAAAATCTCCAATCTCCCCAAGTCCCCCGGCGTGTACGAATTTCGCGATAAGAAAGCGAAAATTCTTTATATTGGAAAAGCGACCAGTTTGCGGGACAGGGTGGGGAGTTATTTTCGCGGGCGTTTTGACGAAGGCTCGGCCTTCAGAAAACCGAATGCCAAGCCTTCTTTTTCTGACCGGCCGCATATCGAACCGATGATTCCTGAAATTGCGGACATAAAAATCCATGAAACCGATTCGGTCCTTGAGGCGTTGATTCTTGAAGCAAGTCTCATCAAAAAACACCAGCCGAAATATAATGTCCGGGAAAAAGATGACAAGTCATTTGCCTACGCGGTGATAACAAAAGAGGATTTTCCAAGGGTCTTGGTGATGCGGGAAACAGATTTGAAAAAATATCCAATATCTAATATCCAATATCCAAAAATACAGAATACAAAATACAAGATACAATATACAAAAATTTTCGGCCCTTATGTTTCGAAACGCCAACTTGAAATTGCTTTGAAACTGATCCGCAAAATTTTTCCTTATCACAGCGCGAAGCAGGCGACGAGGCAGTGTTGTTTCGACCATCAGGTCGGTTTGTGTCCGGGGCCATACGCGGGAGCAATCACGAAAAAGGATTATCTTAAAAACATTCATGGAATTGAAATGATTCTTGAAGGCAAAAAGAAAAAACTGCTTATTGAGCTCAAGAGGCAGATGAGGGAGTTCGCCAAGACACATGAATTCGAAAAAGCGGCTGAAGCGAGGAATAGGGTTTTTGCGCTGGAACATATAAGAGATGTGGCGCTGATATCAGGAGACTCCCAACATTCAATGTTCGGGTTTTACCCGAACATTGAATGTTGGGGTAAGATTCGCATCGAAGCTTATGATATTTCAAATATTTCCGGAGAATACGCGGTGGGTTCAATGGTGGTGTTTTCGGGAAATAAGCCGGACAAAGCACAGTATAGAAAGTTCAAAATAAAAACTGTTTCAGGAATTGACGATGTTGCCATGATGAGGGAGGTTTTGCAGCGGCGTTTCAAAAATGATTGGAAGCTGCCGGATATTATTTTTATTGATGGGGGAAAAGGACATCTCAATATGGCCGAGAATGTCGTCGGAGAATTCGGACACAACATTGCAATCGTGGCCGTTGCCAAAGGTCCGACCAGAAAAAAATTAGATATTTATTATGACAAAAAAGCTTTAGCATGCCAAAAAGTGATAAGCGACAAGAAACTTGTGGAGAAAATCCGGGAAGAGGCGCATCGCTTTGCGATCAGTTATCACAAAAAACTTCGCCGGAAAAATTGGAAGGAAAAATAAACAAAAAACCACACCAGTCCTGCTGGTGAGGTTGAGTTTCCCCCTATGATATTTTATTTTCCCAATCGTCAGCGGCTATTCGTCGTGCTTCATTGCGGCTTTCCAGTAGATCATATAAAGAGCGGAAAGTCCAACAAGATCATAGACAATCCGGGTCAAAGTGGACATCTTTCCAAAAATCGTTGCCACCAAGTCAAACTTGAAAAAACCGACCAAACCCCAGTTCAAACCGCCGACGATGACCAAAATCACCGCGATCCAATCGAGTGCGTTCATCTTCTTCATTTTTTCTCACCTCCTTCCATGATCCTATTATACAAAAAAACAAACACCTTGGGAAGGTGCTTGTTTCGCGGACTATTCTTCGTCGGGCGCTCCGCAAGGGTGGGAACAGCTGGGGCAATGGCAAGCATGTTCTTCGGAACATTGGCATTGATCCATCGGCTCGCCGCAAGTGGGACATTTTTCTTCCATGTTGGTTGAATTTAAAAATTTACATTAATCCGTTGAGGGCGCTGGAATAAACGCTGAAAACGTAGGGGATAGCGATTGCAATCCCGATCAGGGGAATAACGATCGTCGCGACGGTGATGATCAGCGTCCATTGGAAATATTTCCGCGTTTTTTCCACGGAGACATATATTTCTTCAATCCGCTGGCTCATGGCTTCGAGTTGTTTTTGTATTTCGGGGTCCATAGGTTTTGTTTAAATATTGGCTGGGCCGGTAGGATTCGAACCTACGCATGTCAGGACCAAAACCTGATGCCTTACCGCTTGGCTACGGCCCAATATTGCGGCTAATCGCTGACTATCTTCCCGCCGAAAATGTCCACTGCCTCTTGAAGCAGGCTTTTTTCATTTTTGTGATCCGGATAGTTTTCCAAAAATTCCGTTTCAGTGAGGGCTTTGATTTTCAATTGTGCGTCAGTAATCTTAGCAATCGCATCCTCGATTGTCAATCGGTTCTGGGCGTCGACGATCTTTTCGCAATAGAAAGAATATTTGGTCTTGAGGACAAGATATTCTTCATCGACCAAAGCCGGTTGGCAAAGCTTCAGGACAGAGGAAAGGGAGTGGTTATAGTCTTTCAGGGATTCGATTATTTGCGGCCAGTTGAGGAGAATATCATCGATATTTATTTTTGTTGAGGGCTTGTTTTCAACTTTTTTCGGTTGTTCAGCTGTTTGGTTGCCCGGAGTTTCTTCTTCAGTTTTTTTTTCACCTAGTTGATCTTCCTTTGAAAGAGGAGGAGCTAGGGGAGGATTTTTTGGTTTGAAATTATTTTTAAATTCCTCTCCAACTCTCCCCTTAGGAAAGGGAGAGAGTCTGGCCGGATCGTTTTCTGCGGCGAGTTTGGCGATAGCAATTTCCAGAAAAAGTTGGGGAATGGGGCTTGATTTGAATTTTTCGGAACTTTCCTGGAGATTTTCAATGAATCCAAGAATGCCTTCAACTTCAATTTGCCCGATTTGTTTTTGAATCTGCTCGAGGCGCTCTTTGGTTATTTCATAGGAAAGTTTTTTCCCAAGGTCTGGATTGATTTTCAGGATGAGCATCTGGCGGAAATAGTTAAGAAGCGATTTTCCGAAACTTTTGAAATCAACGCCGATCTCGCGCAATTCGCCGATTTTGGCGAATAATTCTGATAGTTTTTGCTCAATGACAAGGCCCGCGAAATCCGCCGTGAATTTTTCGGAAACAGTTCCCAGAAGAAACTCTACTTCCTTGGCGGTTATTTTCTTATCCTCGAGGGCGATCACTTGGCCGAGAAGGCTTTCTGCGTTCCGCATGCCACCCTCGGAAGAAGAGGCGATGATTTCGAGCGCCTCCCGGTCAATTTTCACTTTCTCAAGTTTGGCGATTTCTCCGAGGCGGGTGATGATTTCTTCCAAGGTGAGGCGGGTGAAGTCGAAGCGCTGGACGCGGGAAAGGATCGTTTCCGGAATTTTGTGGACTTCAGTGGTGGCGAGGATGAAAACGACGTGAGCGGGCGGTTCTTCCAAAGTTTTCAAAAGCGCGTTGAAAGCGC
This sequence comes from Candidatus Moraniibacteriota bacterium, assembly GCA_028695025.1. Lineage (GTDB taxonomy): Bacteria > Patescibacteriota > Minisyncoccia > Moranbacterales > UBA11712 > STE-71. Next base: position 2,720 of record JAQVJV010000028.1, on the reverse strand, counting down.
CGCCGGAGAGCATATGGACTTCGTCGATGATATATACTTTGTATTTGAGGGAGCTCGGCGGCAGTTTCACGGTTTCTCTCAGTTCCCGGATGTTGTCTACCCCCGTGTTTGAAGCCGCGTCAATTTCGATGATATCAAGCGCGCGGTTTTCGGCGATGAGTTTGCAGGAAGCGCATTTGAGGCATGGATCGCCGTTTTTGAGATGGCCGCAGTTGATGGTTTTTGCGAAGATGCGGGCGAGAGAGGTTTTTCCTGTTCCGCGCGGTCCGGCGAAAAGGTAGGCTTGGCCGATGCGCTCCGATTTCACAGCGTTTTTGAGGGTTTTCACTACATGGCGCTGGCCGATGATTTCGGAAAAAGTGGCAGGACGATATTTTCGATAAAGGGTCGTGCTCATAGGGTAATTATATGAATTCGAAGAGCAGAAGTCAAAATAAAAAGACGCCCCGGCGGGGGGGCGTCCCTGCTTGATTGTGTTTTATTTCTTAAAAACCCAAAACTTGTATCCGACGAAGTTCCAGAACATGACGCAAACAGAAGCGGCGGCGGCGGAGACGCTCGCCCAGGTTTTCGGAGCGATTCCGCCAAGAGGCCCGACGACATTCACGAGGATGGAAGCGACAAGGGCATTGAGAATGAGTCCGATGATGCTAACGGCTATGAATTGCACGAATTCTTTTCCAGCTTCTTTGGTGGTTTCCTTGTGAAAAGCCCAGAATTTGTTCCAAAGATAACTGTTGGTAACGGCAAAAGTGAAAGAGATAACTTTGAAAACGGTGTAATATGTCCCGGCGGCGATTCCGGTGATGAATATCAAAAGATTCAGGATTCCAATATCAACGGCAAAATTGGCCACCCCGATGGCGCCGAATTTGGCGAACTGGAAAAGAAAAGGAATGATGCCGGAGAGAAGGTAGCCGACATATATTCCAACGGCGGCAAGAACTGTGAAAAACACGGCAACAATGACACCTTTATTGAATGACATGGCGACATTCATGTTTTTGAGCACCACCGGAAGGAGTGCGCCGAAAATCAGGCCATTGATCGCGCCGAAAATAATGTCTCTCGACGAGAACTGAATTTTTGTTTTGGTCATTTTGTTTTTGAGAAAAAATTATTTTTAGTTAGTAGTGGCATTGCAGGCTCCGGTGATGATTTTACAGCCTTTCATGAGTTTATTACAGCAAACTACTTGGGAAGTAGAGCTGTTTTTGGCGCTAAAATACCAATTACCAGATGAATCAACACAAGGGTTATCAGGTGAAATTGCAGCCTTGGCTACGGAGATAATATTTTCTGTCCAGCTCTTTGTTTGATTTTTATCGGACATATTATTATTTTTATTGTTAATATAACCAAGGCTAGAGCAACTTACGCAATTATTGCCAGTGGAATCATATGAAAACCCTGTTCCGGAAAGGCTGGGCCATTGGCCGTAGCTACTACTCAATTTGCAAATGTTGGATCCATCGGATGGGCCGCTAACTTTTCCTCCAGATGCCCAACAGCTGGCCATACTGGAAACGGCGGTATTCAACATGGCATTGGCTTTAGTAGCGTTGGCTCTGTTTTTATAACCGCTCATAGAAACAAGAACAACCGCCGCTAATATCCCTATAATCGCAATTGTGACTAAAATTTCAACTAAACTGAAACCAATTTCCCTTTTTTTCATTTTTTTATAACAAAGAATTACAAACTTGAATTTCCCAGTTCTTTGTCCAAACTTTTTGTTTCGGGCGTCCATTCATCCACCAGGTCAAAATCCAATTTTCCGTCCTGGCCCATCCTGTCTTCATTTGTTTTTACAGTCCTTAGCCCTTCTTCCGGCTGATTGTTTTCGACGGGTGTAAGATTTTCCAAACTTATTCCGGAAGATGCCCCTTTTTTCACCAGGTTTTCAATGGCCGCCCAGACGGTTTCGCTGTCGCGGGGAATGACAATCGTTACTTCATCTCCCGGGTCGGCTTTGAAATAGGTGACGGAAGCGAGAAGGACCCGGTAGACTTTTCCTTCGGCAATCACGACATAGTTTCCGAGGTCATCCTGGCTCACGATGCCGATGATCCTTTTTCTTTCCACTGGGCCGATTTGTTTATAAACAAAAGAACCGTCCGGAGTGATATTGAGCTTCAGCATATCGCCCTCGACCAACTTCGACTTAGAAGCGTAGTTGGCGGGGACGGGGTACTGTTTTCCGTCGGTTCCAATCATGACTTGTCCGTCAAAAACTCCTTCAACCACTTCGCCGCTTTCATCGGAGGGGGCAGTGCGAAGCGCAGCTTTTTTTGCCGGAACGCCCTCAATTTGGGCAAGCATGGCGCGGGCAGAAGTAATGGTGCGCTCGGCGTTGGTGATCATTTCGCGTATCGCGGCGATCCTTTGGAGTTCTTGATCCTGATCTTTTTCGCTGGTTTTCTTTTTTGGCATTTATTTATTTAAAGCTGATTTTGGCACGTTTCAAACATTAAAAACAAAAATCCCACACCAAAACAGCCCGTCTTTTTATTTGTCTTTTTATATTACATTTTGATTATACAATTCCTTTCAAAAAGGCGCAAGAAGGCTTGAAAAAGCCGGAATGTGGATAAATAAAGGCTCTAGACTAGAAGATTTTTCTTCGATAGTCTAGAAATATGATTAAATGGGCAAAAATCAGCAGTTATCAACTGAAAAAAATTATTCATCATTTTGTAGTCGATGTTTCTGCCGATCAA
>JAQVJV010000007.1 GCA_028695025.1 Candidatus Moraniibacteriota bacterium | reverse complement strand
TTTTACATGCACCTCAAGGAATGCGAATGGAGATGGAAAAGAAACGATGCTGATTTGGAGAAAGAATTGATGAAAATCGTTACCAAGTATTATTAATTTTTTAGAAAAGTGCTAGTCTAGAGCCAAATAAAAATTTAATGCCGTGTAAACTGAAGTGAAAGCTTGACAAAAAGATGTTTATGGCCAATACTGAATTTAGTTAGATTTTCTAATATTTAGGAAATAAAATATTATATTATGACAGACAGTATAATTTCGGAAAAAATAACCACAGCTATTTTTTCATTAGGAAGATTAATTCGCAAAGCCGTTCCCGAAAATATTCAGGGATTATCCGTTTTGCAAATAGAGGCGTTGCGTTTTATTCGAGGGGGCGGCAAGGTTTTGATGAGGGATGTGGCCGATTATTTGTATATTACTCCTCCGTCGGCCACTTCACTAGTTGACGATTTGGTTAAAAAAGGCTTGGTCGAAAGACTGGGCGATCCGAAAGATCGGAGGGTGACGAAGATTTTTCTAACAATAAAAGGAAAAAAAATATTGGAGAAATCACTTCAAAAAAAACTTGAGAATTTTCGGAAAAGAGTGGAAATTCTTTCGGCGAAAGAAAAAGAAGCTTTATTGAAAATATTGGAAAAAATGGCAAAAATATAGATTTGATAGCAATAAGTATATTGAAAAAACCATGAACAATATGAAAAAACAGTACAAAATGCTTTTATATGCCGCGATAGTTGTTTTTTTGGCGGGTTTGGCTTGGGCGGGAATGTATTTTTCCAAAACGCCCGCCTTCAACCAGGTTGAGATTCTTGAGGTTAAAAAAGGAGCGATTGAAACCGAGTTGAGCGAAGATATCACCATTGCTCCAGCTGTGGCTAGCGACCTTTCTTTTGAAAATACGGGGAAAATAAAAGGGATATATGTTTCTGTTGGGGATATGGTGAAAAAAGGCCAGCTTCTAGCCGAGCAGGAAAATAGTGAGTACTTGGCTGGCTTGAGCCGCGCAGAGGCGTTGCGTGATGCTGCTGACGCTCAATTAGGCCAGGCTGAAGAAGATGTTGAGGTTCAAAAAGCGAAAGTGAGAAGCCTTAAAAAATCGGATACAGCCAATAAATACGATGTCAAGGCGCAAGAAAAAACTAGAGACAAATCGGAGGCTGGCGTAGACGCCCAAGAATCTTTACTTGAAGCCGCTGAAAGCGCGGTGGAATCAGCCAAGCTGGAATTAGCAAAAACCAGGCTCTATGCGCCTATGGAAGGCGTGATCACTGAAAAAGATGCGGAAGCGGGCGAAGTGAAAGCGCAAGCCACTCCGATCCTTTCCATTTCTTCGGAAGATGCTCTTGAAGCGGACGCTTATCTTACTGAAACGGATATGAAAAAGGTGAAAGTAGGCGATTCTGCCGAGGTAACCCTCGTCTCAACAGACGGAAATGGCCAAACATTGCAAGCGAAAATATCAAATATATATCCCGCGCCGGCTGTCCAAAACGGTGGACCGGCGGCATACAAAGTTGTTTTTGATCTCATTGATTCAGGATCAAATTTGAAAGTTGGCCTCACAGGAACCGCCAAGATAAAACTCTCTCGGGAATTGAATGCAGTTTTTGTCCCCCAAAGTTCTCTCTTTTCAGATGGCGGGAAGGATTATGTCATGGTAATATCCGGCGGTTTGCCGGAGAAAAAAGAGGTGGAAGAAGGCGCGCGCGGTTCGGATGGAAACGTGGAAATTCTTTCAGGTCTTTCCGAAGGGGATAAGGTTATCAAATTCTAAATTATAAATAAAAAACATATGCCAGAAGTAAATAGCATTAACAATAGTGCGAAAAATAGTACCGGTGAGTCCAAAACCAGGCAAATCATGATTATTTCTCTCGTTTTGTTTGTGATTATTTCCGTCATTGGAGGTGGTTTTTATCTGAACATCATATCCAAGCGGGTTTATGTGGAAAAATCGGAGATAGATGCGCCGCAAATAACACTTTCCGCCAAGAATGGGGGAGTTCTCGAGGAGATATATGTGGAAACGGGTGACTTTGTCCCCGCAGACTTAGTTGTGGCCCGGATTGGAAATGAGCTTGTGAAAACCAAAGATGCGGGGCTTATCATCAGTAGGCAAAATCAAATCGGTACCTATTTTTCTCCCGGACAAGCGGTTGTCACCATGCTGAAGTCTGAAGATTTTCGAGTGGTTGGCCGTTTGGAGGAGGATAAGGGGTTGGACAAAGTGAAGGTTGGACAGCGGGTGATTTTCACCGTGGACGCCTTCGGATCAAAGCAATTTGAAGGCGTAATTGACGAGGTGAGTCCTACTTCACGGCCTTCCGATGTCGTTTTCAATATTTCCGACCAGCGTCAGGAGAATGAATTCAATGTGAAAGCGCGCTTCAATGTCGGCCAATATCCGGAACTCAAAAATGGAATGTCGGCAAAAATGTGGATCTATCAATAAAGCTAAAAGTTAAAAATGAAAAATTAAAAATTTTGGATTCCCGCTTTGCGGGACGACTATTTGTATATTTTTATGGCAGCAATGACAGAGAGCGATGACTCAAAATCAAAAATCGGCCGTGATCGATGGATGGTTCTCATCACGGTGATTGTGGGGACTTTTTTGGGGCGGTTAGATCAGACGGTAGTCAATTTGGCGCTTCCGGATATCATCACCGATTTCAAGATAACTGTGACTTCTGCCGGTTGGATTGCCACGGCCTATATTCTAGCCAACGCCATCTTTGTGCCGATTTGGGGAAAATTGGGAGATACCATCGGCCGCAAAAAAGTGTATCTTTGGGGTTTTGGCATTTTTATTTTTGGATCCGTTTTGGCGGGTTTCGCTTGGAATTTGTCTTCAATGATAATCTTCAGGGTTATTCAGGCAGTCGCCGGATCAGCTGATTATCCAACGGCGATGGCGATCCTTGCAGTCACTTTTCCTGATGGAAAAGAACGGGCGCAGGCGCTTGGAATCTGGTCGTCTTCTTTTGCTGCCGCAGTGGTTTTTGGTCCGCTTATCGGGGGTCCGCTCATTGACAATTTCGGTTGGCGCTCAGTTTTTCTCATTAATCTCCCGATTGGAATCATTGGGGTCATTATGGCTCTCACATATATCCATGAATCAGTTTCGGAAAAGAAAGCCACTCATTTTGATTGGTGGGGAGCGATACTCTTGGGAATTTCTCTCGGGGCGTTGGTTTTGGTCCTTGATAAGGGTATGAGCTGGGGATGGCTTGCTTGGGAAAGTTTGGCTTCTTACGCTATTTCTTTGCTATCGCTCGCACTATTCATTGCTGTGGAGAAAAACCATCCAGAACCTATTGTTGATTTCAAGTTTTTTAAAGAAAGCGTCTTTACCAATACGCTTGTTAATAATTTCATCGTTTTCATGGCGATGATGGGAAGCGTTTTTCTTATTCCGATTTTTGCCCAAACTTATCTTGGATATGATGCCACCCAAACTGGTTACCTTTTCATTCCGATGGCTTTCGCGATTGTTCTTGTGGCGCCTTTGGGGGGGTCGCTTACTGGAAAAGTCCAACCCCGTTATGTTATCGCCTTAAGCACGCTTGTTGCTGCTGTCGGGCTCTATATGTTTACTGGTATTGATGCCCGATCGCACGCTACGGACATCATCATTCCCATGGTTGTTATGGCGCTCGGAATCGGTTTTGGAATGGCTCAGCGGACGAATATCATCGCCACGGTGGTTCCTCCGCAGGAGATTGGAATTGCGTCTTCCATACTGGCGCTCGCGAGGAATATTGCCGGTGCTTTCGGGATTGCGGTTTTCGGAACTATTCTCAATAACTCAACCGAATCTAAGATTCTGGAAATCGCTCGCTATAGTTCGCTTCGTGCCTTTGATCAGACCCACCTTACCCAATTTACTTCTCTTATTATCCTTAAGGCGCAGATTGAAGCTTATCGAACAGTTTTTTTCGTCGCTTCGGTGATAATTTTCGTTGGCGCTCTTCTTGCATTGATGATTATCGCCAAGGAAGAGATCGAGCCAGGAGGTGAGGAAATTTTGATTATGGATTGATAAACGAAAAAGAGTGGATAACTTGTGGCTTTTGAGCGATACAATGGCTTTTATAAGCCATTTTTATTTTTACTCAAAAGTGTTGACCGATGTTTTCAAGTGGGGTAGAATATATCTAAGGTGTTTCAAAGTGGATAGAAGTGGGGATAAGTCAGTAAATCTGTGGACAAATATTTTTTCAAAAATATTTTCACTTTATGTTTATAGGAGAATACAGCCATAATATAGATCCGAAGAAGAGAGTCGCGGTGCCGGCCAAATTCCGCAATGACTTCAATGGGAAAGCAGTGATTACCCGCGGTCTTGATAAATGTCTCTTCGTATATCCGATGAAAACCTGGGAAGAGTTGTCTTCGAAACTTGGGAGTTTGCCGATGGGTGAATCGGGAACGCGCAGTTTCGTGCGTTTGATGCTTGCCGGGGCGGTGGACGTGGATATCGACAAATTGGGACGCGTTTTAATCCCGGATTATCTGAAAGAATACGCCGGCCTTGAAAAGGAAGTGGTGGTGGCCGGGCTCTATAATCGTCTCGAAATTTGGGATAGCGGAAGCTGGGACAAGTACAAAAAAGAAGCGGAAAAGAATACGGATGATATTGCCGAACAATTGGGGAAACTGGGAATCTATTAGACAGTGAACAGTGAACAAAGAACAATGATCAATAGTCGATATAAATTTGGTCATTAATTACTGAAGATCATGCTACACAAATCAGTATTGCTGGGGGAGGTAATTGAAAATTTGCGCCTGAAACCCGGAATGACAGTAGTTGATGGAACGTTGGGGGCGGGCGGCCATTCGAAAGCCATATTGGAAAAGATTATTCCCGGAGGCAGGCTGATTTCGATCGATTGGGATGAGAAGCCGATCCGGAATTTTGAAAGAACGCTCCAAAAAGGAATTTCTATTGCAAAAAGAGAGTTGATCATGTCGGCTGGCTCCGCGCCGATCAATATTAAAACAAAAAATGACGGCCAATCCCTTCTTCATTTCACGAAACTAGGGAATCGCGAAGGGAAGATCGTTGGAAATTGGTGCGGAGCCGTCGATAATTACGCCAATTTAAAAAGTATTTTGAGGGGGCTGGGGGTGAAGACCGCAGACGCAGTTTTCGTCGACCTCGGATTCAGTTCCGACCAGATTGAAAATCCTGAAAGGGGCTTCAGCTTTCTCCGGAACGGGCCGCTCGATATGCGCTACTCAAATTCACAAAAAGGGACAGCGGCGGATGTCGTGAACTGTTATTCCGAGAAAGAATTGGCCAAAATTTTCAGGAATTTCGGAGAAGAAAGGTTTGCCGGGAGCATCGCAAGAAAAATCGTAGAAGAAAGAAAAATTAAAAATATAGAAAAAACGGAAGAATTGGTGGAAATTGTTTCCCGGTCCGTGCCGGAAAGATACAAAAAAGGAAAAATTCATTTTGCCACCAAAGTTTTTCAAGGCTTGCGGATTGAAACCAACCGTGAACTTGAAAATTTGAAAACATTTCTCAACCAGGCGGTTGATGTGCTGGCTAGTCAGGGGACATTAGCTATCATCAGCTTCCACTCGCTTGAAGACCGGATAGTGAAGAATTTTTTTCGGGAGGCCGGGCAAGGGTGTCTTTGCCCGCCGGGATTCCCGAAATGTGTCTGCGAGCACAAGGCACAGCTTGAAATCATCACCAGGAAGCCCATTATGGCGGGTGAAGCGGAAATCATCTCCAATCCGCGGAGCCGTAGCGCCAAATTGAGAATTGCCAAGAAAATATAAACAAAAAATAAAAAACAAAAAAATAACTCGGGGGGACGCAAGTCCAATGAATGCCACTCAAATATCCATCGCGCACGCAAACCCCATGACATTTGGGGAAAAGAAAAAAGCGCGCCGAAAACAGCCCGCAAAAACAGGCTGGACGACTTTGAATTTTTTCCTGGTTGTGATGATTTGCGCTTTCGGAGTGGCTTATATTTTTGAAGTGAACCAAGTGGCGACACAGGGGTATCAGATCCGGGATTTGGAAAAACAGGTGGATCAGCTCAAAGACGACAATGAAAAATTGCAAATCAAAGAAGCGCAGTTGCGATCAATGTATGACATTGAGGAAAAAGCCAAAAATTTGAATATGACCGCGCCCAAAGACGTGAGCTATATGTCTTTGCCCGGAAACGTAGCGATGAAATAGATCAACGGACAAAAATCAATGAACAACGACCAATAGACATGGTGGCGAAGAATACAAAAGACAAAAAATGGTCTTTCAAAGCCAATTTCCGGATTTATATCCTGGTTTTTTTTGTGTTGGCGGGCGCATTTGCCGTTTTTGTGAGGCTGTATTTCCTTCAAATAAAAGCCCATACTTACTACCGGGAAATGGCAGATGACCAGCATCGGAACGGCCAGGAACTGATACCCAAGCGGGGCGAGATTTTTGCCCATGACGGAAGCGGATATTTTCCGGTGGCTATCAATCGGGATCTGTCATTGGTTTTTGCGGTTCCGCGGGAAGTTGAAGATCCGAAAACCGCGGCCGGCGCTTTGGCGGATATTTTACAGCTGGATAGTGGTGAAATTGAGAGAAAACTAGATCAGCCGGACGGTTGGTATGCTGTCATCCAGCACAAAGTTCCCGATGAACAAACTGACAGGATAAAAGAAAGGAAATTGAGCGGGATATATTTTTCTCCGGAGCCCGAAAGATACTATCCCGGAGGAAATTTCGCCTCCCAAGTCATCGGTTTTGTCGGATCGGACGGTGAAAAGACTGTCGGAAGATACGGGCTTGAGGCCTACTATGACCAAGAGCTCGCGGGTGTTCCCGGACATTTGGAGCAGGAACAGGACACGGGCGGCCGCTGGATATCGATCGGGGAAAAAAACATCCAGCCATCGAAAAACGGAGCCGACCTTTATCTAACGATTGACCATACTGTCCAGTACCGGGCGGAAATGGCCCTCAAGAAGGCGTTGGAAAAATATGAAGCCGATCGGGGAAGCATCGTGATTCTTGATCCGAAAACCGGCGGAGTGATTGCCATGGCTTCAGTGCCGGATTTCAATCCGAATGATTTTTCGCAAGTGGAGGATATTTCCGTTTTCTCCAATCCGGCAGTGAGCGGAACATATGAATGCGGGTCGATTTTCAAGGCGATTACGATGGCGGCCGGCCTGGATGCGGATCAAGTGGAGCCGGACACGACTTATGTTGACACCGGAGAAGTGAATGAAGCTGGATATACGATCAAAAACTCCGATCTCAAGGCCAATGGGACGCAAACAATGACGGAAGTGCTGGAAAAATCGCTCAACACGGGAGCGATCTATGTGGAAAAATTGCTCGGAAACACCCGGTTTTTGGATTACGTGAAAAATTTCGGGTTCGGCCAAAAAGCCGGGATTGATGCGATCGGCGAAGCGAGGGGGAATATCTCCGGTCTTGAATCGCTCCGGGATATCAACGCTTTCACGGCTTCGTTCGGCCAGGGAATTTCGGTGACGCCGCTTCAAATGGCCGCGGCTTTCGCGGTTTTTGCCAACGGGGGAAATTTGATGAAACCGCATCTGATAGAAAAAATTGAGCATGATGAAGGCAAAGAAGAAGATATCGAACCGGAAATTGTGCGGAGCGTTATTTCCAAAGACGCGAGCCTTGATCTCACGCGCATGCTTGTAAGCGTGGTGCAAAACGGGCACGGAAAGCGGGCGGGCGTTCCGGGCTATCTTGTTGCCGGAAAAACGGGAACAGCCCAGGTTCCGAAAAAAGAAGGCGGAGGATATGAAGAAGACCAGCATATCGGTTCCTTTGCCGGTTATGCGCCGGCTTACGACCCGAAGTTCGCGATGCTCGTGAAATTGGACAATCCGAAGAATGTGGAATGGGCGGAATCAAGCGCCGCGCCGACATTTGGCGAAATGGCGAAATTCCTGCTAGATTATTACAATGTCGAGCCGACGGAAGAATATTCCCAGAAAGACGTGGATCTTTTCAACGCGACGCATGATGTTTCAATATATCAAACGCCGGTTGAAGAAGAAACGCAGCCGGAGCAGCCGGCCCAACCCGTAGAAGAAAAAAAAGATAAAAATAAAGACAAGAAGAAAGATTAATCAAAATTTGAAGTTTAAAATTTTCAATTTGAAATGAAGTTTAAGTGAAAAAATTTTAAATTTAGTCTTTAAAGCTTCCGTTATGAAATCCAAAAAACTGATATTGCTCGAAAAAATTCTCAAATATTTTGCTGCGAAGGCTCTCGCGCGGTTCAAACCGCGGGTGGTTGGCATCACCGGATCAGTTGGAAAAACTTCCACCAAAGAAGCGGTTTATGCCGTCCTTTCCGCCAAGTACCGGGTTCGCAGGAATGAAAAGAATTACAACAATGAAATTGGCCTTCCGCTCACTGTCTTGGGCCTTGATGGCGGGGGCGGAAGTTTTTCCCAATGGTTTTTGGCCATCTTGAAAGCGTTTTCAATCGCTTTTTTCGGCTCCCGGGAAAAATATCCGGAGATACTGGTGCTTGAAATGGGGGCGGATCGTCCGGGCGACATCAAATATCTGGTTGATTTCCTCCATCCGGAGGCGGGGGTGGTGACAGCGGTCGGAATAAGCCACCTGGAGTTTTTCAAAGACAAGAAATCGATTGCGCGGGAGAAAAGCCAGCTTGTCCGGACACTTGGGAAAAACGGCGTGGCGATCCTCAATTGGGATGACAAGGAAATTCGGAAGATGGCGGAGAAAGTGAAAGCGCGGAAAATATCCTTCGGCTTTTCGGAAGACGCGGACGTGCGCGCTTCGGACATATTTTTCGGCTATGAGAAAACGGCGGACGGAATGGGCGGAAGCATGAACAAAATCCGGGGAGTGAGCTTCAAGTTGAGCTATCAAGGAACGACGATTCCCATGCGGCTTCTTCATTCGGTCGGACGGCCGCAAATTTCGGCGGTGCTGGCGGCGGCGGCGGTCGGGATCGGTTTCAATATGAATCTTGTGCAGATTGCCGCCGCGATCCGGGACTTCCGCTCTCCAGCCGGGAGGCTCAACCTTATTGAAGGGATTAAAAACACGATGATTATTGAGGATAGCTATAATGCCGCGCCGCAATCGATGCTCGCCGCGCTTGAAGTTTTGGAAAAGATTGACGCGCGGAGAAAAATTGCCGTTTTGGGGGATATGCTTGAACTCGGTGAAAAAACGGAAGAGGGACATCGCGAAGTGGGGAGGAAAGCGGCGGAAGTGGCGGATGTTTTGATTGCGGTGGGTGAGCGGGCGCGTTTCATTGCCGACGAAGCAGGAAAGACTGGCCTTGACAATTCGAAAATAATCTGCTATCATACCCCGATTGAAGCAAAGAACCCTATCCAAAATATGCTTCAAGAAGGGGATGTGATTTTAGTGAAAGGATCCCGAGGAATGAAAATGGAGATCATATCCAAAGAAGTTATGCTCCATCCGGAAGAAGCGAAAAAATGGCTTCCGGGACAATAGGCGAAAAATAGCCAATTCAAGCTAAAAAAATGTGGATAACTGCCTCTTGACAGCTTTTCTGAAACAAGCCTAAAATAAAAGAACCAGCACTTCTTCGAAAACAAAAATCATGTCAAATATGGCGAGGTACCACGGTTGTGAAAAGACCCCGGTTGATATATTCGCTTTGCGAGTTTAACTGGGTAAAAATAGGGGATAACCGTTGTACCTTGAAACTTGAAGATAAGCGATTCGGTTTTTTCATGCGGTCGCTTTTTTTTACCCCGCACCAGTTCTGGTGATAATTATTAGTAGGCAATCGTGCAAGGCGAAGCCGTTTTGCAGTTAGCCTTGAATAATAGCAAGAATAATTATGGGAACTGGTGCGGGGTTGACTCCCAAAATATAGCTTCTCTCGCCGAGGAAATTATGAAGCATAGTTTCTTGGGCGAGAGAAAATATAAAAAAATTTTAAGGGGGTGGGTTATGACTTTCAGAGAGATAATTAGATCGCTCATGTCGAGTGATCTTTATTTCCAACTCCCTCTTCGGGAGCGTCACGCGATGGTGGTTAGGCATTTGGTGCTTTACGGCCCGAAAACCGCCTGCTACGAAGCAAGATCTAAGGTTGCCGGTGATGTCGGCTTAAAGGGAGACAGCCATGTTTGAAAAATCTATGCGTGGTTGCATTGGATGCGGCCATCCGTATGTATCTGATGGCGATTCTGTTGCCGACAGTCATGGACTTTGCCCAAAATGTCTGGGAGATCGATTTATCCAATTCATAAGGACTAGGCAAATTCGAGAAGGAAATTCTCCTTGCTTTAAAACTTGTGAAGGGTATTGTGATAGAAATTGCTGTTGGCGGACAATGTGCACCAACCCCAACCCAACCAGTGAAGACGCAAAAGAATTTATGACCCTCATGGTTGCGTGGGACGTCAGGTATCAACCTGAAAGGATGGTGCATCATGCAACACTATGAAAATGAAAAAAGGGGAGAAAAAATGAGACTCAAAAAACCGAAAATAGGCCCCGGCGTCTGTGTCTGACATCGTTCAGATAACAAGCCCGGGGCTTTTCAATTTGCCGAAATTCTTGTTTTATGGACAAATATATATTTTTCTTGTATTTTGAATACTGCAAATGGCCCCATCGTCTAGCGGCCAGGACGCCAGGTTCTCATCCTGGTAACACGGGTTCGATTCCCGTTGGGGTCACAGAATTTTTATTTTTGCAAATAAAAAAGCCCTCGGCAGCGTTTTGCGGAGGGCTAAAGCTACTATTCTAGGTTCTAGGAGAGAGGTTAAATTTAGGAATCCATAAAAGAGTGACCTACAAAAAGAGCGCGAGGAGACGCGGGTTCTAAACCCGCCTCAAATGATTTTCGTTGCATTTTTTTGTCCAGTTCAATGTGAAGACGGTTCACTTTTGTTTTTTGTCCGCATCCAGAGCAAGTCACTATGGTTCCGGGTTCCATTTTGGTTGCATCCCCAAGAAAATTTCTACATCTTTTTCCAGTAATCCAGTTCTTATGTCCGCACCTCAAAGTTCTTCCTCCTGACTAGTATAGATTTTGATTAGTAGTAGTACTAACTATCGAATATTATTAAACTTTTCCCCTCCCTTGTCAACCCCAAAATAAAATCTTATGATGTGGATAAGTGAAATCCCCCTTTAGAAAAAGGAAGAGTTGGCTATAGATCTTGACTTATATGCACGCTATTGAGCTTCTCAAAAACTATAAAATCCGTTTCGATCCTCATCTCGAGGCTTTTTTTCGCGAAAAATTGAAAGAGGCGGGGGAACTGGACATGGTAGCGGAAGAAGCGGTGGAGATGATCCGGGATTATACGGTTTCCGGCGGGAAAAGGATCCGTCCGGCGGTGATGTACTATAGCTATCTTGCGGTTGGCGGGAAAGATGAAGAAAAGGTTGTGAAGGCGTCGATGTCGATGGAACTTTTGCATTCGTTCCTGCTGATCCATGACGATATCATCGACAAAGATGCCAGCCGGCACGGGGTGGCGACGATCCACGAACGCTACAAAAAAATCGGGAAAAAATTAAGCCTCGTGAAAGACAGTGATCACTTCGGGAATTCGATGGCAATTGTTTCGGGAGATTTGGCGGCTTCGATGGCTTGCGATATCATTTTCAATGCCGATTTTCCGGCGGAAACGATTTTGAAAGCGCTTGACCAGTTGCAGAGAATTGTTTTTGTCACTATCCCGGGAGAAATGATTGACGTGATCATGAGCCATGCCGGGGAAGCGACGGAAGAACAAATTCTCAAAATGCACGAAGGGAAAACGGCTCGGTACACCTTCGAAGGGCCGATGCATTTGGGAGCGGTGCTCGCGGGCGCGGAAAAGGAATATCTTCAGCAATTTTCCGATTATGCCTTGCCGCTCGGGAAAGCGTTTCAGATCAGGGACGATATCCTGGGGATTTTCGGCGATGAGAAAAAAATCGGAAAGCCGGTCGGGTCGGATATTATGGAGGGAAAACAGACTTTGCTTCTCGTGAAAGCTCTTGAAAATGGCAATCGGGAGCAAAAAAAGATCATCAAAAGCTGTCTCAACCGGGAAAATATCACTGAACGCGACGTGGAAGAATTTCGCGAGATCATCCGCGAAACCGGATCGCTTGAGTATTCGGAAAATTTGGCCAGGAAATTCGTGGAGGAATCCATTGCCGCGCTTGAAAAAGTTGATTTCAAAAACGAGGAAGCCAAAGATTTTTTCGCGGGGATCGCGGAATATATAATCAGTCGGGAAAAATAGCATGATCAAAAGAAAAAAAACAAGAAAAGTGAAAGTAGGGAATGTTTTCATCGGTGGAAATGCGCCGATCGCGGTACAGTCGATGACTAACACAAAAACGGAAGATGTCCAAGCAACGGTCGCGCAAATACATAAACTTGAAAAAGCCGGTTGTGAAGTGATCCGCGTGGCAGTCCCGGACATGGAAGCGGCGAAAGTTCTCGGAAAAATAAAATCCCAGATCAAAATCCCGCTGGTGGCCGATATTCATTTTTCGCATCTTTTGGCGCTTGAATCGATCCGCCAGGGAGCGGACAAGATCCGTTTCAATCCGGGAAACATCGGCTCAATTGAAAAAGTGAAGGAAGTGACATTGGCTTGCAAGAAAAAAAATATCCCCATCCGCATTGGGATCAACGGCGGGTCGCTTGAAAAAGATATTTTGGAGAAATACGGCGGTAAAGCCACCGCCAAAGGAATGGTGGAGTCGGCGATGCGGCACATAAAAATTTTGGAAAAGCTCAAATTTCGCGACATCGTGATTTCGCTCAAAGCTTCGGACATTGAAAGGACAGTCGAGAGCTATAAGATGCTAAGCAAAAAGGTGGATTATCCTCTGCATCTTGGAATCACCGAGGCCGGGACGAAATTTCGAGGGACAATCATGTCCTCGATCGGCATTGGCCATTTGCTATATGAGGGAATCGGTGACACTATCCGAGTATCTCTCACGGACGATCCGGTCGAAGAAGTCAAGGTTGTCTGGGAAATATTGCGCTCGCTTGGGATAAGGAAAAAAGGGATTACCGTCACGAGCTGTCCCACTTGCGGAAGGACAAAAATTGATTTGATAGGGCTGGCAAAAAAAGTGGAAAAAATGGTCGAAGGAATCGACAAGGATATCCACGTGGCTGTGATGGGTTGTGCGGTGAACGGGCCAGGGGAAGCGCGCGAAGCCGACCTTGCCGTCATCGGCGGTGAAAAAGTGGGGTTGATTTGCAAAAAAGGGGAAATTGTGAGAAAAGTGGATGAAGAGGATTTGTTGGAAGAGTTTCGCAAAGAGTTGGAAAAAATGTAGTATTGCGTGCGATTTCGACCCGATAATTTTTCGGGAAATAAAAATGGCCCTGCGAAAGGGCCAAGTGTTAAATTTCGTTTGGTTCAGATTAAGATAGCAGTAGCTCTGCTAATGATGCTATAAATTCAAGATCTTGATCTGAAAGTGATTTTACTCCAATAACACTTTTTTTGTCCAAGGGAGGTAAATTTCTATACTCTTCTTCAGAAATTTCGCAAAGCTTGACGCCTCTGCGAGCACATTCATCCATACATGGACAGGGAATAATCAGACAGTTTTCATCCATTGCCGTCACTCCTCATGTAATTGCTTTAAAATTAAAGATCTAAAAAATAACTTACCAGATGTTATCATTCATTACGTATCTCGGTCAAGCAGTTATTTATATTGTCAATTTCAAATCTATTTTATATAATATTCTTGTGATACCAATATTGTTGAATAGGCGAAAAATAAACAGGGGCGTGCGCTGTTCCCAGTTTTCTGTTTTCTTATGTCTCAAATAAAAAACGTGCCGGTCCATGTGGCGATCATCCCCGACGGGAACCGCCGCTGGGCAAAAAAGAAAGGGCTCCAGCCGTGGGATGGACATGAAGCGGGAGCAAAAAACTTTGAGAAAGTTTTGAGAGCTCTTTTTGATGCCGGGGTGAAATATGTCACTTTTTGGGGTTCGTCGGTTGACAATCTCACGAAGCGGCCTTTCAGGGAAAAGAAGGCGCTTCTTGATATCTATCGGCGCTATTTTTTGAAGCTGATGGACAGCGACGATATCCACAAAAACGAGGTGAAGATCAATGCGCTTGGCCGCTGGGAAGAACAGTTTCCGGCAACTCTCAAAAAAATCGTGAAGGATTGCCTCCGAAAAACGAAGGATTATAAAAAAAATTTCCTCAATTTTTTGCTGGCTTACAACGGGGATGACGATATGCTGGAGGCCATGAATTCCATTCTTGTGAAATGCAAAAGCGGGATGAAGCGTATTAGTGCGGAGATGGTCAAAGAAAATCTCATAACTAGGGATCTGCCGCCGGTCGATCTTTTGGTGCGGACCGGAGGCGAGCCGCATAACAGCGCCGGATTCATGATGTGGGACGTGGCGAATGCCCAGCTATATTTTTCCGAAACGCTTTGGCCGGACTTCGATGAAAAAAAGATAAAAGAGGCGATTTTGGATTATGCTAAGCGGGGGAGGAGATACGGGAAGTGATAAATTTTAAATTTTGAATTTTCAATTTAGGATTGATTTCAAATTTCAAATTGAAAACTAAAAATTCTATGAAAATCAGAGTTGCGCTGTTATCCATCCTTTTGGCGGTTCCTATCTTTTCCTTTGCGCAGGATGCTCCCAAAAAAACTGCCTATTTTTTCTATCTTGATACATGCCCGCATTGCCATAATGTGGACGATTATTTCACCCAAAATGGAATATATGGCAAATATGACATCGTGAAGCTGGATGCTTCTGCCGGAAAAAATGGGGAGCTTCTTATGAAGCTTTATGAAGCCAACGGATATCCCGAAGAACAACGGGGCGGGGTTCCGGTTGTTGCTTTCGGAGACAAATTTTTGATCGGCGACAAGCCCATTATTGATAATTTTGAAAAAGAGATTGAGGTATCAGACAAAGCCTATCAACTCCCCGATCCGAACGGGGCGGATATTTCCGGGCTGGTGGTCCATGATGGTCTGATCAGCAAAACTTCCGCCAAATCGGAGACCGCTCAAACGGCGGATAACACCGTCCAAGCGGCTGACCCAGGACAGAAGAAGAGCTATGCCCCCCTCATCATTGGAGCACTCGTGATTCTCGGCGCGGGCGCAATGATTTTTTTCAACCGGGAGACCTAATTAGCTAAAAATTAATCAAAAAAAACATATGGCGATGCAATTCACGGATGAAAATTTCGAGGCCGAGGTTCTCAAGAGCGACAAGCCGGTCCTGGTTGACTTTTGGGCGACTTGGTGCGGACCATGCCAAATGATGGGTCCGATCATTGAAGAATTGGCCGAAGAGGTAAAAGACAAGTTCAAAGTGGGAAAATTGGATGTTGATGAGAATCGTTCGACGGCTGGCGAATATGCGGTCATGTCCATCCCGACCCTCATAATCTTCAAAGACGGAAAACCGGTGAAACAGTTTGTGGGAGTGCAATCAAAGGAAGTATTGAAGAGTGAATTGGAGAAGATATAAAGCAAGTTTAAATTTACTATAAATGTACGATCTTATAATCATCGGCGCGGGACCGGCGGGGCTGGCGGCTTCTATTTACGCTTCGCGCTATAAGCTCAACCATATCGTGATTGCCAAAGAACCGGGCGGCCAGGCGGTTGAAGCGCACAAGGTGGAGAACTGGCCGGGAACAGAATCAGTTTCGGGGCTTGAACTCACCCAAAAAATGCGCGCCCATGCGGAAAAACTGGGCGCGAAAGTTGTGATGGACTCGGTTTTAAATATAGCAAAGGGCGAAAACGGGTTTTCTGTCACGGCCCACACCGGCGAACATAGAGCGAAAAATATAATTTTGGCCCTCGGGATGGAATACAAAAAATTGGCTATTCCCGGCGAAGAGGAATTTCGCGGGAAGGGAGTTTCCTATTGCCCGACGTGCGATGCCGCTTTTTTCGGCGGAAAAGCGGTAGCGGTGGTCGGCGGCGCGAACAGCGCGGCCTCGGCGGCGCAACTTCTTGCGGAATACGCCTCCAAGGTCTATCTTATTTATCGCGGCGACAAATTGAAAGTGGATCCGGCCTATGAAGAAAGTTTGAAAAAGAAAGAGAATGTCGAAATAATCTATCAAACGAACATTTTGGAGATAATGGGAGAAATGACAGTTTCGAAAGTGAAGCTCGATAAGGAATATAACGGCAGTAACGAGCTTGATTTGAAGGGGGTTTTCGTCGAAATCGGGAGCGAGCCGGGAGTCGAGCTTCCAAAGCAGTTAGGCGTCGACCTTGATGAGCGGGGGTTCATATTGGTTAATCCTGACCAAAGTACGAATGTTTCGGGACTATACGCGGCAGGTGACGCGACCACCGGATCGAACAAATTGCGCCAGATCCTCACCGCGGCGGCGGAAGGGGCGGTTGCTACGGCAAGCGTGTATAAAAAAACGCAGATTGCGTCTTAGATTTTATGAAATTTGAAAATAGCAAAATTGAAATTAGAAGTCGTCACCGGATTACGAAAAAAAGCCTGCCAATCATCTACACTCCCGGAGTAGCCGAACTCTCAAAAGCGATTGCAAAAAGCAAGAAGAAGGCATATGAGCTCACCTGGAAATCAAACAGCGTGGCGATCGTTTCCGACGGGAGCGCGGTTTTGGGCTTGGGAAATATCGGCCCAGAAGCGGCTCTTCCGGTGATGGAGGGGAAAGCCGCCCTTTTCAAGGAGCTCGGCGGAGTGGATGCGGTGCCGGTTGTGCTTGCGACGCAGGATACGGAAAAAATAATCGAGACGGTGAAAAATATCGCGCCTGGTTTTGGCGGCGTTAATCTTGAGGATATTTCCGCTCCGCGTTGTTTTGAAATCGAGGAACGTCTCAAAAAGGAGCTTGATATTCCCGTTTTTCATGATGATCAGCATGGAACGGCGATTGCGGTTCTTGCGGGACTCATCAACGCGCTCAAAGTTGTCGGGAAAGATATCCAAAAAGTGAAAATTGTCATTTCCGGAGCCGGGGCGGCGGGGATTGCCATTTCGAAGTTGCTTATGGCGTACGGCGCCAAAAATTTGATCGTTTTCGACAGCCGTAGCCCGCTTTGCAAAATTTGCGCCTATAACAAAAACGACGCCAAAGACAAATTGGCCAAAAAAACGAATCTTGAAAATTTCCAAGGGAATCTTTCCGGGGCTTTGGCGGGGGCGGATATTTTCATCGGAGTTTCAGCGCCCAATTTGCTTGGGGCGAAAGACGTGGAAAAGATGAACGAAGGCGCGATTGTGTTTGCGATGAGCAATCCTGTCCCGGAGATAATGCCCGAAGAAGCGAAAAAAGGCGGGGCGCAGATCGTGGCTACCGGGCGGAGCGATTTTCCCAACCAGATCAACAACGCCCTTGTTTTTCCGGGGATTTTCCGGGGAGCGTTGGACGCGCGGGTGAAAAATATTTCCGAAAAAGTGAAGATTAGGGCGGCAAAGGCGATTGCCGATTTGGTGAAAAATCCAAAAAATGATAGAATTGTACCAGAAGTTCTCGACAAGAAAGTGGCGAAAGCAGTGTCTCGAATTTTTGTATCTAGTATCTAGTATCTGGTATTTTTTGTACCAGATGCCAGATGTTTAATGCCAATAAAATGAAAATACAAAAACAAAACATAAGTGTTGAATCCAAAAGTCAGATTGAATTTATTGATATTACCCACAATGTGGAAGAAATTCTTGCCGGTTCCGGCATAAGGAACGGGCAGATAATGGTTTTTTCGCCGCATACCACTTGCGGAGTGGCAATCAACCAGGATGAATCGCTTCTGGTCCAGGATTTTCAGCGGATGCTATACCGCCTGGTTCCGATCGACGAGCGCTATTCCCATGACCTTTTTGAGCTAAAATCGGGAAAATCGACCTCGGACGGACGGTCCAACGGGCACAGCCATTGCAAAAATTTGATCGTGGGGGTGAGCGAAGTTGTGCCGGTGGAAGAAGGGAGAATGCTTCTTGGACCGCGGCAGAATATTTTTTTGGTGGAGCTGGATGGGGCGAGAAAGAGGGATATAATCGTGCAAGTGATGGGGGAATAGGTGAATAACCAATGGCCAAATAACCAAAAGTTTGGTGGTTGGAGAATCGGTTATTGGTTTTTTTATGAGTAGATTAATCCAATATCTTGTATCCGAAGGTTATCTTAAAACCCCACGATTGATCAAGGCATTCAAAAAAATAAGACGCGATGATTTTGTTTTGCCGAAAGAAAAAGAAAGCGCCGATTTGGACATGCCGCTTTCAATAGGCGAAGGCCAGACCATTTCCCAGCCACTCACAGTGGCTTTTATGTTTGAAAAATTGGCTCCGCAACCAGGTCAGAAAATACTGGATGTTGGTTCCGGATCAGGTTGGACGACGGCGCTTCTGGCGGAAATTGTCGGCAAATCCGGAAAAGTAATCGGAATTGAAAGAATTGAGAAACTTTGTGATTTTGGGAGGAAAAATGTCAAAAAATACAAATTTATTTCCGAGGGACGGGCGAAAATAATCTGCGCTGACGGAACAAAGGGTTGGAAAAAAGAAGCTCCTTATGATCGCATTCTGGTTTCGGCCGCGGCAGAAGAAATTCCCGAAGCACTCAAAAATCAACTTGCCGTTGGCGGACGAATGATGATTCCGGTCCAAGATAGTCTTTGGTTGGTTGAAAAAATAGCCGAAAACAAATTTCACGAAGCGGAATATCCCGGTTTTGTTTTTGTGTCACTGATTCCTTCTAAATAATTGCTCGCTGAAAATGTGAATAGTTGTCTAGAGCTTATCTCAAAATTCGCTTTTGTGACGAAAATTCTGGAACTTATATGGCTCCTAATAATCTTGTGAAAGTAAATCTTATTCTTACGGACGGAATTTGGAAAATTGATAATGTAGATTGTGTTTTATAGCATGCAAAAACAAATCTCAACCAGGCTTGGCATTTTGATTTTGATTTTTGTGGCTTTGATTTTTGCGGGGGTGGTTAATATTTGTAGCTTGAGAGTGGATTATTCTTCTGCTAGTCGCTCAACAATGCAACCTAAAAAAGATGCTAAAGAGTTGGCGTGCGTGAACGCGGGCGGAAAAATTTCTCAAAGCCTGTGTTGTCAATCAGCAAACGATTTTTCGAATACCTGTGCGATCGGCGCTTGCGGATGCGCGCCGGATCATAGTCATCAGGTGAAAGCCTGTGACTGCGGCGAGGGGAAATGTTTTGATGGAAAGAGTTGTGTTTCAGTCAATGGGGGAGCGGGATTGGGGTCTGAAAAAGCTTGCACAATGGAAGCCAGGCAGTGCCCGGATGGAAGTTACGTCGGACGAAGCGGACCAAATTGCGATTTTTCCCCATGTCCGGGAGCGAAATAAGCTGCATAAGCTTTGAAAGCTAAAAAAATCCTTTTTTTAAGGCTTTTTTTGTGTGTAAAGTGCATCTATTGACAAAAACAGAAAAAGGGTGTATAATAACCACATACAAAAAAAGGGGGGTATATGAAAAATATTTTTTTTGTTTTAATGGTTTTTTTGGCTGGTGGGTGTGGCGGCGCCCAAAGTTTGCCGCCGGTAAATCATCAAGTGCAAATTTTCCCCAACCCCAGCGTTCCGCGGGCGCTTTGGGGCGTGAGTCCCTCGGATTATCAGCTTGTCTCAGATAAAGAGGCAAGTATGATTCGGGGAAAATAAGGAAGTTTGGAGCTGCCGTTGGCGGCTCCTTTTATATTGGCTGAAAAATTGAATTTTATGGACGCTTGATGATGTAATAAGAACCGAATTGGCAGTATTTGTTGATGCGATATAAAAAACAGCGCTCTTTTTGCACTGTTTTTTTATAATTTTCTAATTATCGGCATTCATGTCTTGCTCGGCGGGCTGAACATAATCTGGATTCACCCAGGGATATTTACTTTTGTTGGTTGAATCGTATTTTGTGTATGTTCCGTTAGCTAAGTCGAGAATATAAAAGGTATTTTTCAGATATTTTTCATTTTCAGCAGCTTTATTTCTGTCGATCACGCCTATTGCGAGCATGTCATTGGATGGGGAAAATATATAATCGCCGTAGCTATCGTCAGCATTCTTTGTCGGCATAACGTATTCTTTTTTTGATAGACTTTCCGTATTTAGAGTAACAATTTTCCAATTGGCATTTTTTTCTCCTTCATTGGCCCAATAAACGGCAAGATTTCCATCATTTGAAACTCCGACCGTTGTCAATTCTTTCATATCAGCCAATTGTTCAACACTGTTGTCTGACAATTTCATCCGCAAAATGTTCGGATAAACATAATCATGGACATAAAAACCTCCTAAGCCATCGGGTCTGATAGCAAAATAAAGATATTGATCGGTTCGGCTCAATATCTTGTATCCGCCCGGTACGCACATTCCATTTAGGGTGAAAGATCCTGCGCTTTTATTATCCCTCTGAATTAGTATTTGAACTTTTCCTTGTCCATTATCTGGCATGTTTCCCCCTTCTTCGCTGCAGAAATCTTTTCCTGCCGAAAAAGAATAAAATGATTTATTTTGGCTCTGGTTTGCTTGGGTTGCAACTGGATTGGCGGTGTTTATTGCCTCGGGTTTATTATTTTGCCCAGCTTTTGTTTCAACATTGCTTTGCGTCACTACGACCGGGGAAAATTGAATTTTTTTTGTCATCCAAAAAATCAATCCGCCCGCAACAATGGCGGCAATCACAATCATGCTGATTCCGAGAGGCTTATTAATTTCCTTATCCATGTTTTTTGTTTTATTTATTATTAATTCTATTATATTTGTTTCGGGGGGGGCGTCAAGACGGTTTAAGCTTGGTCAAATAAGTAGATCAGAACGAGCTATGCACCCTAGAAGAGTCGCTTGAATTTTATGGAAGCCTGATGATGTATTAATGACTGTATTGACAGTAATTTCCAATGCGGTATAATTGAATTAGCACTCGGATAATGAGAGTGCCAAGTTATAACCTCACCCCGATCCTCTCCTTGGGAAGGAGAGGTAGGTTGTGAAAATTTTTTTATGGATCTCAACAAACTCACATTCAAATCGCAGGAAGCCCTCCAAGGGGCCCAGCAAATTTCGCAAAATCTCCAACAGAACGTGGTGGATGTTTTGCATCTCCTCTATATCCTTCTCGGCCAGTCGGAAAGCGTAGTTCCAATTATTGTCGACAAGCTGGAGGTCGATCGGGAACAGTTGAGGCAGAAAATATATAAAGATATTGAAAAAATCCCAAAAGTGACCGGAACGCCCCAATTTTTTCTTTCTTCGGAAATGGCGGCGGTCCTTCAGGAATCTTTCCATGAAGCGCGGGGGATGGGGGACGAGTTCGTTTCCACGGAGCACCTTTTTGCGGCGCTTCTCAAAGTGGGAAGCCGTGCCAAGAAAATTCTCGAAGAAGCAAATATTAACAGCGATAAAGTAACTAAAATTATGAAAGAAGTGCGAGGCAACCAGCGGGTGGACAGCCCCGCCCCGGAAGGGAAATATCAGGTTATCGAAAAATATACCGTCAATCTCACGAAAGAAGCGGCGGAGGAAAAGCTTGATCCGGTGATTGGGAGGGAAGAGGAAATCCGGCGCATCATGCAGGTGCTCACCCGGCGGACGAAAAACAATCCGGTGCTGATCGGGGAAGCCGGAACCGGAAAAACGGCGATCGTGGAAGGGCTCGCGCAAAGAATCATAGCCGGGGATGTTCCGGAAACGCTCAAAGGGAAGGAAATTTTGTCGCTTGACCTCGGTTCGCTCCTTGCCGGTTCGAAATTCCGGGGAGAATTCGAGGAGCGGTTCAAGGCAATCATGAATGAAGTCGAAAAGTCGGCCGGGAAATATATCCTGTTCATCGATGAATTGCATACTTTGGTGGGGGCGGGCGCCATCGAGGGTTCGATGGATGCGTCGAATATGATCAAGCCGGCTCTTGCGCGCGGAAAAGCGCGGGCGATCGGGGCGACCACGCTCAAAGAATATCAGAGGTACATTGAGAGGGATGCGGCTCTCGAACGCCGCTTTCAGCCGGTTTTTGTGAGTGAGCCGTCAATTGAAGACACAATTTCCATTTTGCGCGGGCTCAAAGAGAAATACGAAATTCATCACGGGGTGCGGATCACCGACAGCGCGATTGTGGCGGCGGCCGAACTTTCCGACCGCTATATCACCGATCGCAATTTGCCGGACAAGGCGGTTGACCTCATTGATGAGGCAACTTCGTCCCTTCGCATGGAAATCGACAGTATGCCGGCGGAGCTTGATCAGATGGAGCGCGAAAAGCGGAGACTTGAAATTGAAAAAGAAGCGCTGAAAAAGGAAAAAAAGAACAAAACTTCAAAAGACCGGTTGAGAGAAATCGAGAAAAAAGTGGCGGAAATAAACGAAAAAGCGAACAAGCTGAAACTGCAATGGAAGAGCGAAAAGGATCTCATCACCAATATCCGGACACACAAAAGCGGGATCGAAAAATTGCGGATGGAATCGGATGTTTTGGAACGGCAAGGGGAATTGAGCCGGGTGGCGGAAATCCGCTACGGAAAAATTCCGGAGCTTGAGCAAGAAATCAAGAATGAACAGAAAAAACTGGCGCAGATGCAAAGCAAGAATCCGATTTTGAAAGAAGAGGTGACGGAAGAGGATATCGCCCGGGTGGTTTCGCGCTGGACAGGGATTCCTGTCTCGAAAATGCTCGAAGGTGAAATGGAAAAGCTGGCAAAAGCCGAAGAGGAACTCAAAATGCGGGTGGTTGGCCAGGATGAAGCTATAAAAGCGGTGGCGAACGCTCTTCGCCGTAGCCGCGCCGGAATCAGCGAAGAAAATCGGCCGATCGGATCATTCATTTTTCTCGGACCCACCGGGGTGGGGAAAACGGAGCTTGCCAAAACTCTCGCGGAATTTTTGTTCAATGATGAAAATGCCATGATCCGGGTGGATATGAGCGAATTCATGGAGGCGCACAGCGTGGCAAAGCTCATCGGATCTCCCCCGGGATATATCGGCCACGAAGAAGGCGGGCAAATCACGGAGAAGGTCCGCCGCCGGCCGTATAGCCTCATCCTTTTTGACGAGATTGAAAAAGCCCATCCGGAAGTTTTCAATATCCTGCTCCAGATCCTTGACGACGGGCGGTTGACGGACGGAAAGGGGCGGGCGGTCAATTTCAAAAACACGGTGATCGTCATGACTTCCAATGTCGGGTCGGACATTATCTATAAGATGCAGGAAATCGGGTTCAAAGAAGAGAAAGGCAAAAATTTTGTTTTGCGCGAGGAGGAAATGAAGGAACGGGTTTTGGGGTCTCTTCGCGAGCAGTTCAAGCCGGAATTTTTGAACCGGGTGGATGAGATCATTATTTTTCACCCTTTGGGAACGGGTGAAATCAAAAAAATAGTTGATCTTCAGCTCGATCTGGTGGCGCGGCGGCTGGTTGGAAAAAATATCACCCTTTCGGTGAGTCCGGCGGCAAAAGATTTTTTGGTGAAAGAGGGTTTTGACCCGATCTATGGGGCGCGACCCTTGAAAAGAGCTATCCAAAATTTAGTCTTGGACGAGTTGGCCCTGCGTATCGTCGAGGGAAAAGTGAAAGAAGGGCAGAAAGTAAAAATCGACATTGAAAAAGGAAAAATTGTCATAAAATAGGATCGGGTATATACTGGTTTCAGCTGAAATAGGTTTTTATAAAGGCGCATGTTTCTTCAATTTAACACACTTTTTTTATCTTTTCTTTTTGCCGCCAATTTGTGGGCGGCGGCGACAATGGCAAGTTATTCCACTTGGTTTGGAATTGTTTTTTCCCTGATTATTGTCATCTGGGCTAAACTATCGGTCGGCCGATGGAGCCACCTCATCCTTCCGGCAATTCTGGTTCCGGCTTCGGTTTTTTTGCTTTTTCTCATCGATTCGCCGGGAGAGATACGGTTATTTTTCATTTTGTCGACAGTGGTTTTTTATTTTTCCGTCTTGGCCGGCTGGCGGCTAAAGCAATATGAAAGAGACGAAACAGCCAAGGCGATGTTCAATTTAGCGACGATTGCCGCTTTGTTCATTTGGTACGCGGCGGTGTTTGGCTGGTATCTGAACGTAGCTTTCCCGATCTGGGGGCTTATGGTCATTTTTGCGGTAGTCACTTTTATTGCGGCCCAATCCTCTTTTTTTGCCAATCAGATTGATCCGAAAAAAAGGCTTATATACAGCGTTTTTTTAGCAATACTCATCGCCCAAACCGCCTGGATCCAAAATTTTTGGCCTTTCGGATATTTGACAACAAGCGTAATAACCCTTATAATTTTTTGCGTTGGCTGGGAGATCATTCTCAGTTTTTTTCAGGGAAAATTGAGCGCCCGGGTGATATTTTTTGAGATCCTTTTTTTGGTCGGGTCGGCGGCGCTGATCCTTTTCAGCACCAAGTGGTATCCGGTTATATAAAGCTTATGGGAAAAGAAAAAAATTCAAAATGGAAATCGAAGCTTGCAAAAGTGATTATTGTCGCCTTTTTCGTTTTTTTGGTTGCGGGAGTGAGTTCGGTGGCGATGGAAAAATATATTTTCCCCAGGCTTTCGACCTTAAGCTGGTTTGAGAATCAGGATTTTTTCAAAAAAGCCATGGAGAATGTGACGGTCATCAACAAAACCGAGGAGGTGACGGTGAGCGAGAGCGGGAACGTTTCCGGATACACCGACAAATCAGCGGCGAGCATCGTGGAAATCGTGGCCCGTCCGGCGGCGGTTGGCAGTTCTAAAAATGTTTCTTATGCAAATATTTCTTCGCAAAGCGGAACAATTGTCACAGCAGACGGACTGGTGGCGAGCTTCGGCGAAAAATTTTTCAGCGGAAAAGATGTTGAATACAAGGCATTTTCCCAAGACGGAAAATCATACGGAGCCAAAGTGGTTGTTGCGGATCCCTATACGGATCTGGTCCTTCTCAAGCTTGATGACGGCGCCCAGAACTTGCCGGTGGCGGAGTTCATCGCACCGGAGGACATCAAAGTGGGGACAAAAACGGTTTTCATCGGCCGGAGCGGGTTCAACGCCGAACTTTCTTTGCGGTTCGGCCTCTCAAGCGAACTGGCCAAGGATTATTCCCTGGCAGGGCCGATTGCCACTTCTGAAAAATTGCAGGGCGTGCTTTTCGGCCAGCTCAACCCCGGAAATTCCCTGAATGAAGCGATGGTGGGCGGCGCGGCGGCGGATCAAAACGGAAATTCTTCGGGAATAATCGGAAGCCGTGTTGAAGATTCGGAAGCGCGCTATTTCGTGGTTCCGGCCAATCACGTCCAGTTCGTGATCGATAAATATCTTGATCAGGGGAAGATAGAGCGGGCCGGTTTGGGTGTTTATTATGTCTCACTCTCCAAAGAAACCGCTTTTCTCGCGGGAAACAGTTTTGACAAGGGCGCTTTGGTTTGGTCGCCGAGCGGACAGCAGGGACTTGCGGTGATCGCAGGAAGCGCGGCGGACGTAGCGGGAATCAAACTCGGGGATATTATTCTTGGCGTAAACAATGATGAAATAAATCCCGATCAAAATTTGGCGTATCTCATTTCTGGATACAAGCCGGGAGACCGGGTGACGCTCAAGATCAACCGCGGCGGCCAGGAGACGGAAGTGAAAGTAACGTTGCAATGATCAGCGATTATTGACATTTTGACTATAAAAAGCTAATCTATTGAAGTTAAGCGTATTTAGAATTTATTTGATAAAAGTCATGTTTGCAATTATCAAAACCGGCGGGAAGCAGTATCTCGTCAAAAAGGGAGACAAAGTTAAAATTGAAAAAATCGAAGGCGAGATCGGAACGCAAGTGGAATTTCCGGAGGTTTTGTTTTGGGGCGGGGATAAGGAAGTGAAAGTCGGAATGCCGCTTGTGAAAGACGTGAAGGTGGAAGGAAAAATTTTGGGCCAGGCCAAAGCGAAAAAAGTGACCGGCATCAAACACAAGCCGAAAAAGCGTTACAAGGTAAAATTCGGCCATCGGCAGATGGTGACGGAAGTGGAGATAACTAAGATATAATTTTCTCCAATAAAAAACAAGCCTTTCGGGGGTTTGTTTTTTTAATACCCGATATCCAACAAAAACCCAAATCGAAAAATCAAAAATCTGGGAGTTAGACGTTGAATTTTTATTGGATATTGGAAATTTATTTTGGGATTTTTATAGCTCTCGTCTCCCCTCAATTGCTCCGCTCAAGGTTGCTTCGTCGGCGTATTCGATATCCCCGCCCGTGGGAAGTCCCCGCGCCAGGCGGGTTATTTTTATATTGAGAGGCCGCACTAGCCTTGCGAGATAGAGGGCTGTTGCTTCGCCTTCGGTGGTCGGATTGGTGGCAATGATCACTTCTTCTATATTTCCCGATTTGAGGCGGGTTATAAGTTCGTTTATTTTCAACGGATTGTTTTTGTCGTCGGGGGCATTGATCGTCCCGCCGAGGACGTGATAGAGCCCGCGCATCCGACGGGTTTTTTCAAGGGCAATGATGTCGAGCGGCTCTTCCACGACGCAGATTGTGTTCTGTTCACGTTTTTTGTCGGCGCAGATAGCGCAGAGTCCGTTTTCGGAAATATTGAAACACTGGGAGCAGAAATGGATGTTTCGTTTGAGACCTTGCAAGTCTTGGGAAAAATCGTCAAGTTTTTCCTGGTCGTATTTCCAGAGATGCAAAACCAGCCGTTCGGCCATCTTGGGTCCGACGGAGGGAAGAGAGGCGAAGTGATCAATGAGTTTTTGGAAGGATTTAGGAAACATAAAAAAGTTCAAAACTTAAAAATCAAAATGCAAAATTTTTGAGCTCGCAACGCTCGCAAGTTTGTTTTATAAAAATTGCCCTATTCCACAATTTTAATTTTGAATTAATTTTCTGCCTGACGCTTTTCAAGCGACGAGAAGCTCGTATACATATCATTGAAATAAAGATTCGCCGTTCCAAGTGGGCCGTTTCTGTGTTTCGCGACAATGACTTGGATGACATTTTTGTTTGGGGTATCCGGTTTTTCGCGGTCTTCGCGATAGAGGAACATCACGACATCAGCGTCCTGCTCAATGGATCCGGATTCACGAAGGTCGGAAAGTTTCGGCACTTGGGGAGAGCGGTTTTCCACGGCGCGGGAAAGCTGGGAAAGGGCAATCACAGGCAAATTGAGTTCGCGGGCGAGTTGCTTGAGGGACCGGGAAATTTCGGAAACTTCCTGGACGCGGTTGTCGGTTGAGCGGCCTTGCATAAGCTGAAGGTAGTCGATGATGATGAGTCCCAAATTGTGCTCGGCTTGGAGTCGCCGGGCCATCGTGCGCATTTCCATGACATTCGCGCTTGCCGCGTCGTCGATGAAAATCGGCGCTTCGGAAAGGACTCCCATCGCTTCGCCGATTTTGGCAAAATCGTCTTCGTCCTTGTTGCTGACCAATCTCCCGGTTCTCATCCGCCAGGCATCCACGCGGCCTTGGGCGGAAAGCATGCGGTCCACCAGCTGGTCGGATGACATCTCAAGAGAGAAGATGCCCACCGGAACTTTTTGCTTTACGGCGACGTTCCGGGCGATGTCGAGGGCGAGTGATGTTTTTCCGATTGACGGGCGGGCGGCAAGGATGACAAGGTCCGATTTTTGGAATCCGGCAAGGATGGAATCAAGATCGTGAAATCCGGAAGGCACGCCTCGCAGGTCTTTGTCGCCTTTATGAAGTTCGTCGATTCGGTTGAAAGCGGATTCGAGATAAGTTTTCAAGGGGACGAAGTCGGCTTTCACGTATTTTTGGGAAACACCGAAAAGCTTCTGTTCGGCCTCGTCGAGCACTTTTTCCACATCCTCGGCTTCTTCATATCCGAGCTCCACGATATCCGATGCGGTGACGATGAGTCTTCGCAAAAGCGCTTTTTTCTGGACGACCTTGGCGTAGTGGACGACGTTTGAAGCGGTCGGGACGGTGTTCACAAGTTCGGTGAGATAAGTCGCGCCGCCGATTTTCTCCAGTTGTTTTTTTTCCTCGAGGCGGTTGGAAAGAGAAAGAACATCAATTGGTTCGCGGTCTTCGTAGAGCTCGAGCATCGTTTCATAGACCAGTCGGTTTGCGTCTTTGTAGAAATCTTCCGGGCGCACAAGATCCGCAATTTTCACAATCGCGTTTTTGTCGAGCATGAGGGAGCCCAAAACGGACATTTCCGCTTCAATATTCTGCGGCGGAATCCGGGCTTCCCCTAAATAAAACTTAGTGGGCTTTCGCTTGTCGTCCGCCGATGAGGCGGATCGGGATTTTTTCTCCGGCATAGTGAAAATATTATATCAGACAAACACAAAACAAGCACTCCTGATAAGCTGTGCATATTTTTTTTGTTTTTATTTTTTCCTTATTTTATAGCCTTTTTCGATATCTTCAATTTCAAATCCTGATTCTTCGATTTTTTGGCGCAGGTCGTCGGCTTCCTGGAAGTTTTTATTATTCCGGGCCTTTAGTCTTTCTTCGGCGAGGTGCTTAATTTCTTCAGGGATTTCCTTTTCCTTTTCGGGGAAACGCAGGCCGAAAACCGTGTTCATTTTTTCAAACACGGCGAGAATTTCTCTGGCTTTTTCGGCCGTCAAGCTATTTTCAGAGATTTGTTTGTTCGTTTCGGTGATGAGTTCATGAAGATGCGACAAAGCAAGAGGCGTGTTGAGATCGTCGCCCATCGCGGATTCAAAATATCTTACCCGAACATTCAATGTTCGGTTAGAATTATCTGTTTGTCTTGATTTCGATAAATCTTCCAGTTTTCCCCGCCATTCGGCGATGCGATTATAATTGGTTTTGGCTTGCTCAAGCGCCGGCCAGGAAAAATCGGCTTGCTTTCGATAATGCGATGACAAATAAAATAATCTCAAATGCATCGGATCAAAGCCTTTTTCAGTGATATCTTTCAAGATGTAGAAATTGCCTTTCGATTTTGACATTTTCTCACCGTCGACGAGCAAAAAGCGGTTGTGGAACCAAAAGTTGGCGAATTTTTTTCCGGTGGCGCCTTCCGATTGGGCGATTTCGGCTTCGTGATGTGGGAAAATATGATCTTCGCCACCAGTGTGGATGTCGAGCGTGTCGCCAAGATACTCAACGCTCATAGCCGAGCACTCGATGTGCCAGCCCGGATATCCGACCCCCCAAGGAGAATCGTATTTCAAAATATGTTCTTCAGGGGCCTTAAGCCACAGAGCAAAGTCCCATGGATGTTTTTTGTCGGGATGTTCTTCGAGGCGCGCGCCGACTTTCAAGTTATCGAGCGTGTTTCCGGAAAGTTTCCCATATCCCGGGAAACTGGTGACATCGTAGAAAACATTGCCGTTTTTTTCGTAGGCGTGGCCTTTTTCGATCAGGGTTTCAATAATCTTGATCATCTGCGGGATGTGGGCGGTGGCGCGGGGAAAATAGTGGGCAGGGAGAATATTCATCGCTTCTTCGTCGCGGCGGAAGGCGTTTTCATAGAACCTCGCGATTTCTTCAGGCGTTTTTTTCTCGCGCCGGGCGGCTTTTGCCATTTTGTCCTCGCCTGTGTCGGCTTGAGCGATATCATCGGCGGTGAGGTGGCCCACGTCGGTGATGTTTTTTATTTGTCTCACTTCATAGCCGAGATATTCAAGATATCGGCGCAAAACGTCGGAGGCGGTGTAGGCCCGCAAATTGCCGATGTGTGCAAAATCATAAACCGTCGGCCCGCAAGTATATATGGCGACTTTCCCCTTGTGAAGAGGCGCGAATTCTTCTTTTTTCTTGGTGAGGGTGTTATAGAGTTTTAGCATAAACTTGTACTTTATATTACCTCTTAATACTACTTGTCATTTTTTCTTTTGTAAAATGGGCTTGATAAAAACTGAATAATTTGGCGTGGATAACTTATAAAGCACGCCCCAAAAAAGCAGGATCCAACGGCCCTGCTTTTCAAATATATTTTCCAATTTCAATATCAAATCCACTTTTTCCACCGGAAAAGGCCGATAGTGAGGAAAGATACGGCGATCATGATGCCGATCCAGATCCAAAAGCCGTGAGGATTGTCGCCGAAAGGAATGGTGGCGCTCATGGCGAGGATGTTGGAAATCACCGTCATCGGGAGGAAAATTGCCGAAAAAACAGTGAGAACTTTCATCGTATGGTTCAATTTGTTGGAAAGGAGGGCATTGTTCGTTTCTTCGAGTGATTCAATCACTTCCTTGGCGTTTTCAAGGGCGTTCCAGACCCGCTCGTTGGTGCCGACAAGATCTTGATAGTATTCCTGCAGTTTCTTATCGACCATCGGATATTTATCGCGGGCAAGGGATTCAAGCACGGATTTTTGCGGTTTCAGTGTCCGACGGAAATTGAGGATGTCGCGCTTCACATAGGAAATTTCGTGGACCATCTCTTTTTCGTTCCCCTTGAAAATTTCTTCTTCGATTCTGTCGAGGTTTTCGTTGATATGGTCGATTTTCGGAAAACAGGACTCAAGCAGGGATTCGATGATATAATATAGGAGATACCCGGGCGTTTGGGACATATACTTGGCTTGGAGTCGTTTGCTACGCTGGAGTTTGACAAAAAAATCGCGAAGCTGGAAAATATCCTGATCGTGGCCGGTGATGAGATATTTGTCCGTTATGACGATGTCGAGCTCGCTGGGGAAAGTCCTCCGGTTTTCCTTGTCGAAAAGGGGAATATGGATGGTGAGATAAAGACAATGGTCATAAAGGCTTGCTTTGGGGCGCGCCGAAGGCATGGTGAACTCCTCAATCGCCAAGGGATGGAGCTTGAGTTTTTTTAGAAAAAGGATTTCGTCGGCGCTCGGCTCGGTGAAATCGATCCAGGTGACTTTTTTTGTTTTTATTTGACGCATTTTTGATAATTTCGAATTCTTTTATAAAATTATACCATGAAATCAATTATTCTCAAAACTATTAGGTGGTATCAGAAGTACCTTTCCCTCGATACGGGGTTTTTGTCGTTCATATATTCGGAGCGAGTTTGCCGTTTTCATCCGACGTGCAGTGAGTACACCTATCAGGCGATTGAGAAATACGGACTCACAAAAGGCGGTTGGATGGGGCTCAAGCGCATTGTCCGTTGCCACCCTTGGGCGCAGGGCGGAAACGATCCGGTAAAGTGAAAGACTTGACACTGTTTTTGAGTAATATAGAATGGAATTAGCACTCGGATTGGTTGAGTGCTAGTTATACGGGCTTACCCCAATATTCAATGTTCGGGTATCCCGAACATTGAATGTTTTGGTTATGCTCACAGATCGCCAGAAAAATTTGCTTTCGGTGGTGGTGAAAGAATATACCGAAACGGCGGTGCCGGTCGGGTCAAAGCATATTGCCAAAGAATACGGCTTCGATCTTTCTTCGGCGACGATTCGGGCAGAAATGAACGAGCTGGAAGATATGGGCTATCTTTTCCAGCCGCACACGTCGGCCGGAAGGATTCCGACGGACAAGGGTTATCGCTATTTCGTCGAGGAAATAATGCCGGACAAAAAGCTTTCCAAAGCCGAACAAAAGAAACTGCAAGCGGAACTTCTGAAGCTCAAAGCCAAGAATACGCGGCTTGAGAGAACGGCGGCAAAACTGCTTTCGGGACTTTCGGGAAATCTTGCCATTTCCGGCGTGATCGGGAAAGACGAATTCTATGATTTCGGGATGCGGGAACTCTTGGACGAGCCCGAATTTCAGGAAATGGACGATTTGTGCCGTCTCGCGGAAACACTCGACTATATCGACGAGCGGGTGGATCAGCTTCTGGTGAAGCTCAAAGATAATGAGGTGAAAATTTTCATCGGGAAAGAGAATCCGATCAAGGAGATTTCCAATTGCTCGATGATGGTAACGCCGTACAAGACCGCATCAGGCGAAAAAGGGATCTTGGCTCTCATCGGGCCGAAACGGATGAAATACGCCCGCAACAAATCGCTGATTGAGTATATGAAAAGGCTGATGGGCGGAACGCTGGTTTTGCTGATCGTATCAAGCATATTGTATAAAGTATAAAGTATTTTTGATTTAAGATTTAAGATTTATGAGTGAGGAAAAAAAATATCCAGAGCCAATTGTTGGAGCGTTGATTGTGAATAATGAAGGAAAAATTCTTCTAGCGAAAGGAAAAAAGTGGGGCGGAAAATATACTTGTTTTGGCGGACACGTCGAGATGGGTGAAAGTCTGAAAAAAGCTGTGGTCAGAGAAGCCAAAGAAGAAACAAGTTTGGATGTTGAGATTATCGGGGAGATGGGTTTCAATGAGAGTATTTTTGAAAAAGATTTTCACAAGAAAAAACATTTTGTATTTATCGATTTTGTGTGTAAATACGATGGGGATGAAGCATTGGTTGAGACTAATGAAGAATTTGAAAAAGAATTTAAATGGTTTAATCCAGATGACGCGTTAAAGCAAGATTTGGCTAATGGGACAAAGCACTTATTGGAGAAATATATCCAAAGTTTGAAGGGCGAAGGTTATCTCGACTCCTGGAAGCGTTGCCAAGCGGATTTTGAGAATTACAAGAAAGGTCAGGCGAAGCGGCAGGAAGATTTCCGTAAGTTTGCCAAAATGGACGTGATCGAGCAGATTTTGCCAGTTGTCGACAATTTTGAGGCGTCGCTTGCCCATGTGCCGGAAGAGAAAAAAGAAAACGGATGGGTGGAGGGAATCGTGTATATAAAAAAGCAGCTCGAAGATGTTTTGCGGAATAATGATATCGAAGAAATTTCGGTGAAAGCGGGAGACGATTTTGATCCGGGGATCCACGAGGCGATGGCTGGAAAAGGCGAAAAAGTGAAAAAAGTGTTGCAGAAAGGCTATCGGCTGAATGGGCGGATTGTGCGGGCGGCGAGAGTGGAAGTGGAATGAAATTTGAAGTTTTGAGTTTAAAAATTAACCTAGATAAGGGGGTGAAAAAACATGAACGGACTTACAAGATGGACACCTTTTCGCGAAATTGACCGCTTTTTTGACGAGGATATGTGGCCGTCGGCCGGTTTTGTGCCGGCGATGGACGTGCGTCAGGACAAAGACAACGTGATTGTCGAGATGGCTCTTCCGGGTGTGGAGGCGGACAATGTTGATATCAATGTCGAAAATGATGTTCTTTCTGTTTCCGGACATCGTGAGGAAAAGAAAGAAACGAAGCGTGAGGATTATTATCGAAAAGAAATTAGGGAGGGAAGTTTCTCTCGGTCGGTGGTTCTTCCGATGCATGTGAAGGGCGACAAGGCGGAGGCGACCTATGAAAAAGGCATGCTTCGCGTCACTGTTCCAAAAGCAGAGGAAGCAAAACCGAAAAAAATCGCGGTGAAGGTAAATGGGAAGTAAAAGGTGACTTTCATAATCTCTCCTGAGAGTAATCTCAGGGGAGAAAATGGGAAGTTAGTAATAATTTATTAAATTAATCAAAATATTATGTCCAAAATACTAGGCATTGATCTCGGGACAACCAACTCTGCTATGGCAGTAGTGGAAGCCGGATCGCCAAAAATCGTCGAAAACAAGGAGGGAGCGCGGACTACGCCATCGATGGTGGCAATTTCTAAATCGGGAGAGCGGCTGGCGGGGCTTCTTGCCAAGCGCCAAGCGGTGACCAATCCTGAAAATACGCTGTTTTCCATCAAGCGACTCATCGGACGCCGGTTTGAAGATGAAGAAGTCCAGCGCGATCTCAAGCTCATGCCGTTCAAAATTGAAAAATCAAACGGCGGAGTGAAAGTGAAAATGGGAGACAAGAGCTATACTCCGCAGGAAATTTCAGCGATGATCCTCCAGAAACTCAAAGCTGACGCGGAAGAAAAATTGGGAGAAACTATCACGGAAGCGGTGATCACTGTTCCGGCCTATTTCGACGATGCGCAAAGAAAAGCCACGAAAGAAGCGGGAGAAATTGCCGGCCTCACAGTGAAGCGCATCATCAATGAGCCGACAGCGGCGGCGCTTGCCTATGGTTTCGACAAGAAAAAGAACGAAAAAATCGCAGTGTATGACCTCGGGGGCGGAACTTTTGACATTTCCATCCTTGAAGTGGGTGATGACACGGTGGAAGTGAAATCGACGAATGGTGACACACATCTCGGCGGCGACGACTTTGATCAAAAAATCATCGGCTGGATTCTCGAGGAATTCAAAAAAGATCAGGGAATTGATTTGTCGAATGATAGTCTCGCTCTTCAGCGGATCAAAGAAGCGGCGGAGAAAGCGAAAATCGAGCTTTCGACAGCTATGGAAACGGAAGTCAACCAGCCGTTCATCACATCGGACGCGAGCGGGCCGAAACATTTGGTGATGAAGCTGACACGAGCGAAACTCGAAGAGCTGGTCGGAGAATTGGTGGAAAAAACGCTTGAGCCATGCAAAAAAGCGCTTGAAGATGCAAAACTTTCGGCGGGGGACATCAATGAAGTTGTGATGGTAGGCGGAATGACCCGCATGCCGCTGGTCCTTGCGACGGTGGAAAAATTCTTCGGGAAAAAACCGAACGCGACGGTGAATCCGGACGAAGTAGTGGCGCTTGGTGCTGCAATTCAGGGTGGAGTTCTTGCGGGAGATGTGAAAGACGTGCTGCTTCTCGATGTGACGCCGCTTACGCTCGGAATTGAAACAATGGGTGGGGTGCGAACACCTCTCATTAACCGGAATACGACTGTTCCAACTTCGAAGTCGCAAACATTTTCCACAGCGGCAGACAATCAGCCGAGTGTGGAAATTCATGTTCTCCAAGGGGAGCGGGAAATGGCGGTCGACAACAAGACCCTTGGGCGGTTTATGCTTGACGGGATTCCGCCGGCTCCGCGCGGAGTGCCTCAAATTGAAGTTTCTTTCGACATCGACGCGAACGGAATCTTGAGCGTGAAAGCGAAGGATAAGGCAACTGGGAAAGAACAATCTATCCGGATTGAGGCCTCAACCGGACTTTCCAAGGAAGAAGTGGAAAAAATGGCAAAGGAAGCCGAAGCGCATGCGGAAGAGGATAAGAAGAAAAAAGATCTAGTGGAGGCACGAAATATGGCCGATACGCTGGTATATACAACCGAAAAAGCCTTGCGTGATGCCGGTGAAAAAATCGCCACTGACAAGAAAAAGCCGGTCGAGGAGAAAGTTGAAGCCTTAAAGAAAGTGAAAGATAGCGACGATTTGGAGACAATCAAGAAAGCGACGGAGGAATTGTCGCAAGAAGCGCAGAAAATCGGACAGGAGCTTTACGCAGCAGCTCAAGAAGCGGACAAGGCGAAGGCCGGTGAAAGCAAAACCGAAGAAAAACCGGCAGAAGGCGCTACGGAAGAGAAAAAAGACGGCGACGTGAAAGAGGGCGAAGTGGTTGATGATGGAGAGAAAAAGTAAGATAGTAGAAAAATTGGGGACAGGATTTATTTCCTATCCCCAATAGTTTGTTGTAAAATAAAAAAGTGATAAAAAACGTGCCCGCCAAAGGTGGGTCCGCCTATAGCGGAAAAAACAAAATCTTTGCGTATACCATCCTCGGGTTGAATGTGATCGCTACATGGGCCAGTTGGTGGGTTTTGCGGCGGGCTTTTCTAGGAGAATCAACTCACAGCTGGATATATCCGACGCTTGCTTTTAGCCTCTGGGGGATTGTTTTTGCGCTCGCGGTGATGTTTGTGCGCAATTGGAAACTGCAATTTGCGAGTTTTGTTCTTGGATTTGTTGTCTATCCGTTTTTTCTGGGATTCAACCTCTCGATTGTCGGGGCGCTGATTACTTTTGGTCTTTTTCTGCTCACGGAAAATCAGGCGAAAAAAGAGATTGCGCAGGGGATTCATTTGAATTTCTACCGCCTTGTCGGCCACACGCTCAAATATTTCGTGACAGCTGTTTGCATGGTTGTTGCTGTTGCCTACTATTTCCATCTCCTCGAGCGCTCGGCAGTTCCGTCGCCGATTTTTCTCGAAGATGAAACGCTTCAAGCGGAAATGGATTTCGGTCTCAAGACGGCCGGGTTCGTTCTGCCGGAGGAGAAAAGGGCAATTATCGACGATATCACAAGCGGAATGTCAGTGGACGACTTTCTTTCCAAGAATTTTGTCCAGCCAGAAGTCGATGAGACAATCCTGAATTCAGACAGTGCGCCTGGAATCGCCAAGGTGATTGGAGATACGGCGGCGGTCGAGGTTCAGCAAAAACTTCTTGCCAAATCGAAAAAGGATCTTTCCAAGCAACTTGGAGTGGATGTTGTCGGGGAGTTGCCGATGAAAAACGTCCTCATGTCCTATATCGACAAGACGGAACGCAGTTTCTTTGAATATTCGGGAACAGACAAATTTTATGTCCCGATCATTATCGCCATTGGAATTTTTCTCACTGCGCGGGTTTTGGGAACGATTGTGGAAATTTTTCTGGGACTGGTCATTTTGCTGATTATTAAAATGCTGGAAAAAACTGGCTTAATTGAAATGGTCCGGGAGCAAAGAGAGGTAATGACGATAAGATATGATGTATAGCTTATTGGGCGCGGTGTATTTTTGAATTTTATACTCTTAGGCTATACTATTTTTTATGTCTAAAGACTATTACAATATACTCGGCGTTGAGAAGGGAGCAACGGACGAGGAAATCAAAAAAGCCTATCGGAAATTGGCACACAAGCACCATCCGGACAAAGCGGGTGGCGATGAGGCGCGCTTTAAGGAAGTGAACGAGGCCTATCAGGTGCTTTCCGACAAGGAAAAACGTTCGCAATATGACCAGTATGGCCAGACTTTTGAGCAGGCGCAATCACAAGGCGGGTTTGGAGGGTTCGAGGGCTTCCGCGATTTTTCCTCGTTCGCGGACGGTTTCGAATTCAATTTTGGCGGTGGCCAGCGGCGGCAGGCTGGATTTTCTGGTTTCGAGGATATTTTTGGAGACATTTTCGAGCAGGCTGGATTTGGCGGGCCCCGATCCCGTCGATCCCGAACGGCTCGAGGAGAGGATATTCAAGTTGATATGGAAATCACTTTTTCCGAAATGGCTGAAGGAATGGAGAAGGATTTGGAAATATATAAGTACGTGAAATGTTCGAGTTGCGACGGGGACGGAGTTGAGCCGGGATCGAAGAAGGTGAGGTGTTCCACTTGCAAGGGTGAAGGGCAAGTCCAAACTCAACGGAGAACGATTCTTGGCACTTTTTCCCAGGTGACCGTTTGTCCGGAATGCCACGGAGAAGGAAAAGTTCCCGAGAAAAAATGCAAAAAATGTTCGGGAAGCGGGCGGATCCAGGAGTATGAAAAAATCAAAGTGAAAATTCCGGCGGGGATCAAAGACGGCCAGTCGATCCGTCTTGAAAATCTTGGTGAAGCGGGCGAACATGGGGGACAAGCGGGAGATCTTTATGTTGCTATTCATGTTCTTCCCGACAAGCGCTTTGAAAGAAAGGACGATGATATTCACTCGGAAGCAAAAATTTCTTTTTCGCAGGCGGCGCTTGGCGACAAGATCGAAGTGGAAACGATTGGCGGGGAAGTGAGGCTCAAAATACCGGCGGGGACGCAGTCGGGCGAGGTGTTCCGGCTCAAGGGGCATGGCGTGAAGCACTTGTCGCATTTTGGACATGGCGATCAATATGTTAAGATACAAGTAGTAACACCGCGGGATCTCACGCGGGAGGAAAAAGAAATATTTGAGAAGTTGAAAAAATAAAAAAGTAAAAAATAACATGTACCTAACGAATCTCATCAGCAGTCTTGGCCTGAAGGGCGCGTTGGCCGGAGAAGTTTCTTTTTTGGTTGTTTTTCTTTTGGCAAGCTTTGCGCTTTCTTTTGCATTAGGAAAACACCGTATTCTTGTTTCGCTTCTTGGTGTCTATGTCGCCTATGCCATTTTGAATCTCGCTGATTTCGATTTTCTCAAAGATCCGCAGATGAAAACCTTGCTGTTTCTTGCGGTTCTGGTGAGTTTTGTGATGCTTTTCTCGCCGGTCATTCGCGGGCGGATTTCCGGATCAGGTCCAAGCTATTTTTTGAAAGTGACGGTTGGGACGGCAATTGTGATTGGGTTTTCCCTTTCAATCATCCTTGGATGGTATTCAGCGAAGGAAACGGCTAGTCTCATTCTTCCGGATGTGCGGGAATATTTTGTTTCGGGTATATACAAATTCCTCTGGGTTGCCGCACCGGTGGCATATCTTGGGGTGGTGCGGAGAAGGATCGACTAGCGAAAATTTGGGAAATAAAAAAAGCGAGGATATTCCTCGTTTTTTTGTAGACTACTTTAACCTGAAAAAAACTCGCCACGATTCGGGAATCAGGCGAGCTGTTTGGAAAAAAACAAAAATTTAGGTTGTTTCGTGTCCGGCTCTTTCATAACGCTCAATCATGCTCCTTTGATCTTCATTGGCTTTTCTAGCGACATTTTCCATCAGTTGACGTCTTTCTTCAACCGAAGCACGGCTAAAAAACGAAGAAAAATCCTTCTTCTCTTTGTGTTTAGGGCAAAAATAACTTTTAATTTTCTTGATCATAATATTTTCTCAAGTTCCTTTTCAGTATACACCTTCGGCAAATATTTATCAATACGTTCGACATCAGGATAAACTTTCTCAATATTTTTCGTGAAATCCTTGATAATAATGTTCAGCTCGATCTTTTCGCCAAAATGGCTCTTGGCCTCTTGGATATTCTCGCGGGCGCGTAGGAATGAACGAATAAAAACATCCTTGGAAACCCGGCGACCTTCCGTTTCTTCGCGAATTTTGGTAAATTTCCAGGCTACTGCCGGATCTTGAAAAAGATAGTAGATAATAATACGCCGATCGTGCTTGAGCGAGCGCTCGATATTTTTCATCGCTTTTTCATAAGCAAAAGTTCCGTCCAGAATAACGTTTAGCTTATGATCCAAGACATAGTCGAACAATTTATGGACTCCCGTTGTGCAGGCACGCTGGAAAATATGCGAGTTGGCGCCGGTGTAATTTGGAAACATTTCACGAATATCGTCGGCATCAATGCGCACCGGAGAATCGTTGGCGAATTGTTCAATGAGTCGTTTGGATATTTCCGTTTTTCCTGCCCCTGGTGACCCGGCCATGAAAAGTGAGACCGGGTTTTCGACCGGACAATACTTTTCCAGATTGGCAAAGCGTTTGATCAGCTCGTTTTTGTGATTTTTGATATATGCTTCTGCTTTTTCGATGAATTCTTGTTCGTTTTCGGACATTATGTCGGTTCTAAAATAGATTTGTGGACCCGAGGAGACTCGAACTCCTCACCTCCTGTATGCAAAACAGGCGCTCTACCGGATGAGCTACGGGCCCGGAAAGATAGCCCCGAGGAGCTATCAGCAAAAATTAATTTTTAGTCCAAGAAAAATGCGCATGTTTGGTAAGTCAAGAAGGCTTCCGCAACCGCAAGGGCATTGATATAAAGAATAATCCTCTAGATCAATGCCGTTACATTTTGGGCATTTTTCGGTTTGTTTCTCTGGATTGAAAGAACGGCCGCATGTACGGCACTTAAATTGGAAAATACCTTTGAGTTGTTCCATAAATATATCCTCCTCTAAATATACCTATGTGTACTAACTATTTTTTGTGGGCGTGCCAAGACTCGAACTTGGGACCTCGTCATTATCAGTGACGCGCTCTAACCGGCTGAGCTACACGCCCAATAAAATCTCAAAAGGTAAAAATCAAATGTCAAAAGTTTTGAGTTTTGCGCTTTGAGATTTGATTTTTTTAAATTGTGGGTCGTGCAGGGATCGAACCTGCGACCATTGGCTTAAAAGGCCACTGCTCTACCGACTGAGCTAACGACCCAAATCATCTTGAATAATATTATCCTAGCCGACTGCTTGCCCGCCAAAGCCTTAGCGACGGCGGGAGCTAACGACCCAAATAATTTGGACAATAAAAAAAATTATACAACTAAATAGAATTTAGTCAATACCCGAGGCATTCATTTCTCTTTGAATATTAGCAAACTTTCCCAAAATTGGCAATATAAAAAGCCTAAAACTTAAATTGTTACCAGTCTAGGCTTTTTAGTAAGATTTTTTGGAACCCATTAGGTATTCGGTGCAGGAGAAATATTCAGCAGGGGATATTCGTCCCTCTATGAATCCTAATCCCAATATTTCACGAGCAGTCAAGCCAGCGAAAAAAGGAATGCCAATTTTTTTATAGCGTTTAGATCCTCCTTCTTCTCGGTCAATACAAACGCATAGAATGGCTTTTAGTCCGGCGCTGATAATTTTTGAAACGCCTTCATCTTTTGTGCGCCCTTTTGAA
Organism: Candidatus Moraniibacteriota bacterium; assembly: GCA_028695025.1. GTDB lineage: Bacteria > Patescibacteriota > Minisyncoccia > Moranbacterales > UBA11712 > STE-71. The sequence goes on along the minus strand of JAQVJV010000007.1, from coordinate 442 downwards.
ATAAGATCATCGACGATGAGTACAGCTTGGTTATCCTTAAATGGGATATGGGAAATCATATCTCCAATCTCTCGTTTCCCATCGTCTTTCTCGACTTTCTCTAGCCTCAAAAGTGGTTTTCCTGAAATCCAGGAAATTATCCTGGCAAATGGCTCTCCGGCATGTGGTAGTCCGCACACGAAATCGAATTTTAGTCTGTTTTCTTCGATTAGATCAACCAGTATAAAAACAAAATCATTAAGACGAGAAAGATCGAGATTTCCTGGATTTTTTGGATGCCAATGGGTTCGAAGACTGATTTTGAAAGGTGATAGATATAATGGACTGGCAAATCTAGACAACCATATTAGATGGATCTGATATAATGGAAGTATGAAAAAATCATACACCCCGAAGCAAAAAGCTTCAATTGCCCTCATGGCTGTCAAAGGAGAGTCCGTTT
>JAQVJV010000027.1:5077-10625 GCA_028695025.1 Candidatus Moraniibacteriota bacterium | reverse complement strand
TCATTGAAGTCGGCCGGGAAAAATACGGCACTTCAACCAGTCCGGCCGTGGCCAGCGCCGGATTGATGGTCATATATTTCTGTGCGTAATTCACGCTCACGTATTGGTCAGACGATTCCTTAAGGCCGGTTTTTTCCGCATACACTTCTTCATATTCCTTGCCGATTATCTTGGGAAAACCGCCCAATTTGACAAACCCTTCCGGCAATCCCACGCTGGTTCCGCTCACCGGCAAGCTGGTCAAAGCGGTGCCCCGCAAAGTTTCCCAGTCATAATCAACATCCGCCCAGTCGTCCTGCGATTCATTGAGCGCTTCGCGCCAAAGTTCGTATTCGTCGGTTCCGCTGTCCGGCGCCGATTTTTCGCCGTTCAGATGGATTCCCATCCTCTGCATCAGCTCCGAAAGGTTCAATATTCCCATGGTTTTGAAAACAAAAAAAGCCCCGAACGAAAATCGTTTTGGGCAAATAAAGTTTATCTTTTAATTGCTTATTTTTCTCCATTCTACAACCATCATTTCAAAAAGTCAACCCAGAACCGGCTGTGCATCAAATGGTTATCATCCCAGTCCTTCCGTTCCCGTCCGTGCCGGAGCGTCCGGCTCTCTAATGTCTTGTCCAGAAAAAACCTCATCCCTTGCTCGTCCAGCTTTTTGGCCAACAGCACGTTGTCTCCGCCATAGCCGTGAAAATCAGCCTCGTCCACGAACCATCCGGCCCTCTCCAAGTCAATTCTCTTAATGGCGGCAAAATTGATCTCCCAGTCGTTGGGGAAGCATTCATAAAGAATACCACACCGGCTTGATTTGCGCGGATCGTCCCAAATTTTGCCCACCGGCCTTCCATAATCGTCAAGCCGGCAATATTGGTCGCCCACTCCGCTGATCGCCGCGTCATTGGCTTTGACGTTGTTGTAGAATTTTTCCAGCGCGTCTCTCGGCCCCCAGATGAAGTCCTGCCAGAAAACAACCACTTCCCCCTTGGCCGCCTTGCACATCTTGGAGGAAATCCGGTTGAATGTCCAAAATCCCCCCTTAAAATTGTCCTTCACCCACTTGGCTTCTTTAATCTTGGGATCAAACGACGAACCAATCAGCCACTCAAAGTCTTGGAACGTCTGTTTTTCCAAACTCTTTCGCACAATTTCCAACCCTTTCAATCTGATGGTCGGTGTCAAAACGCTAATGCGCGGCTTGGCCTTTTTCAATAAGTTGTTCATAAATTTGCTTGTCGCGGTCGGTCTCCCTGGTTTGGTCAACTTTGGCCGCCTCCATAGTTTGCGATCTGGCGTGGGAAACCGTCACTGATTCAATTTTTTGGAAAATGTCCTTTGTTCGGTGGCCGTATTCCTCATCACTGCAATAAGTCCTCAACTGCTCAAGCAACATGCCTCTTTGCTCAAAAACCTTTCGCGGAACCACAAAAAAACATCCGGCCAATCCTTCAATCCTTTGGTTTTCAATTTTTGGCGAAGTCACCTTGCCCTCAACGCACAAGTCCGAAAGATTGCCTGATATTTTTTCAATGTCGGAATTGACGATCATCACGAAATCACCGGTCGCCATTTTCCAACCCCGGTTGACATTGGCCGAAAATCCGACGTTTTTACGGTTGAAAATATAGCAGTCGCTCTCGTTTTTCAGCATCTCGCTGAACGTCCCTCCGTCCTCGCAAATGATTATTTCATCGGCCTCGCGGAGCGACTTTGCGCACTTGGCCGCTAAAATTTCCAAATCACCGCTGATTGTATAAGTCGGGATCACGACGCTGGTTGTAGTTTTTCGCATATTTCTTTGGGCAAATTAATTGTCCGGCATTCGCGGAAAGATGTCGGCACTGTCGGATGAAAATCCCTCCTTTTTGGCTCAAACGGCAAAAACACGTTTTCAAACCAGCCGGGAATGACTTCGTCGGCGTGGGAAAAATTCAACAGCTTTCTTCTGATCTGTTCCGGCTTCTTGGCATAGCTGAAATGGAAAATCTCAGCGTCTACCGGCTCAATGTGGGGATCGCCGTCAAGCGCCCGGCGATGAAAAAAACGCAAATCCGTCCGCACAGCCACCAACGTACCGCCGTCCACGGTGGAAATTGCCTCCCAATCCGGTCTTCGGAACATGGTGCGCATTTTCACCTTGTAGCCCGGCTTGCCGCTCCCAATGGCCTTTTTGACTGTTTCCATGGCCCTTTTTGTCCACCACTCGTCGGCATCGGCGATAATGGCATACTCGCAACCTTCTTTTTGCAAAAATTCCAAAGCGGCATTGCGCATTATCTCCTGGCTGTCAGTGTTTAGTTTCAAGACCCGGGCTCCCTTTTCCTTGGCAATTTGTTCGCTTTTATCCGGGTCGTATTTCGCGCCGGAATAAGTCAAGTCGCTCATTACCACCACTTTTATGTCCACATCCAAAAGGTCCAGGCATCCCCCGATCCAGTCTTCTTCTTTCCAGCAATTAGTCACAGATCCAAGCATCGTTTTATCGCTAATTTTTTTGATTCCAAATGTTCCTCTTGGCTGCTCATGGCCGTTTCGTCGTCAAACCCGCTCAAATGCTCGATTGCCGTCGGAACCGCCAAGTGCGGTTTTCTCTGCAAGAGGGTGAAAATCCGGTCGGCCTCGCGCAAAAAAACCTTGTCTTTGCCGTATTTTTTCACGTATTGGTTCAAAACCCCGACCGCTTTTTTGGGGAAAAAACAACCCCAGCCGACCAGCGCCAGTTCCATGTCGCCGAAATGCCGGTTTTTGTCCTTGAGATAGCCCTCAGTGCAACCATAGGTTATTTGCCCCTGAAATCGCCCGTAAACGTCCTTTATCCCCGAAACGATACAATCATCATCTTGGACATAAATCGTCTCATTCTTGGCTCTGAGCGCAGCCTCGTAGCGGCCGTAGCAAACCAAATCGTCTTTCAGGCCGTCCTTGATGATGATTTCCGAGATGAACGGCTGCGAAAGCAAATGGGAAATGATCCTTGGGATGTTGTTTCTTCTTTTGTATGACAAAACTATTGCGCTGACCATTTTCGTATTTTAGTTGAACTGATATTTCTCGTCCTGGGCAAATAAACCACTTCACATCCCAGCCCTTCACCGCTAAATTTACCTTTCCAATCACTGCCGACAAATATCCTGAATTCCTTAATCTTTCTTAAAAAACTTTCTTTGGCCCGTTGGGGCGTCGTCATGATCTCCTGGGGAAAAACCAAATCGGCATATCTTACGGCCCTGACGGTTTCCATCCTTTTTTTCAGCGGCTGGAAAGGCTCCCTGTTCTTGAATTTGCGGATATATTCGTCACTGGAAACTCCGACAATCAAGAAGTCGCATCTGGCCCTTGCTCTTTTGAGCAACCGGATATGCCCGTAGTGCAAGGGATCGAACGCCCCGAAAGTCACCCCGATCATTGGGGCAGGCTCTTAAAATCCCAATTTTCCACATAAGCTCGATTCAAAGCGGTGTCTTCATAGCAATACCCCTGTCCGCGATAGACAGGTCTTTGCCAGTTGCGATATTTGTATTGCAAGAAACCTTCCACGTCCTTGACCGTGTCAAATTGGAAGTTGTTCCAGTTAATTGTTTCGCGACCCTCAAAATGGTGCTTAGGAAAAACCAGATAATAGTTTCCCCCGGCCACATAGGCGGCGTGTTCGTTCATTCGCAAAACGCAAATATCAATCCGGTTGCCTCCCCGTTCCACCTGGATTGCCTCCAGTTTTCCCTTGACTAGAATCTTATCCCTTTTCTTGCCGTCAATAATGCAAGGCCAAAGCCCTCTTTTTTCCAGTTCCTTCAGCAGTTTCAGCCTCTTTTCTTCACTAAGCGGCTCAATTGCCACATCAGTGTCGTCCTCGTCGCCATACACCGGACCCCCGTCCCGATATATGCCCAACAACAACCCTTCAAACAGCCAATAACCGACTCCGGCCGCCCGGGCCGCTTCGTGAAAATCTTTTAGATTTTCAAAAACAATTTCTTTGGTCATTTTTGGCAGACAATGCCGTGATCGCAAACCAGTTTGTGATCGGCAAACTCATAAGCGCCCAGCGGCTCGTGCTTAATAATATTGAAATTCTCGCAAAGCAACTCCATTCCCTTGGCGGTGAAGCGCCAAAGATCGCAATCTTCAACTTCTTCCCAACAAGTCGGATAAGTCATCACCAGATAACCGCCGTCTTTCAGAATTCCGTGGAACAAGTCAATCGTCTTTTGGGGAAAAGCCACATATTGCATCACTTGATTGCAAAGCACCGCGTCAAACTTTTTCTTCGGCAATTCAAACCCTTTTTCAAAAGGAAAATAATTCTCGCAATACTGCCGGTACGGCTCCTTGCCGCTGCCGTAATCAATCACGTCGCCCCGAAGATACTTTTGATTTTCAGCTACGAAGTTTCTGATGGCCGGCTTAACGATTTCCCGTATTTTTTGCCTGTTCATAATATTCGCTTTTACCCTTGACTGCTTCAAAATGCGGACGGTTTTTTTCCAACTGGCTTTCATAACAGTCAAGAGCCTTGTTTTTTAATGCTATTTCTCTTTTTGTCGGTTTGACTTCCGTCCCCCTGGCCACGTGCAGGTTGTTACCTTCATAGGTGGTGTAAAGCCTGACGTTATCAAACATCTCAACCGCCAACTTTCCCAAGAGCTCGTGGTGGCGGTTGCTTCCGCTCGGAGCATAGACCAAACCGGCTTTGATTTGCCCTAATTTGCTCCTAACTTCTTTTTCGAAAAGATCCATGTCGCTGATTCCCCAAAAAACAACTTTAGCCCCCAAAATATTCATCGCCTTGAGGCTCTCCCGTCTTCTTTGTTCGGAATTGGTCCAACCCTGGACGAACGAATCATAGACAATCACCACCAGCGGTTTTTCCCGAAGGATGATGTATGAAGCAAACAGCGCCTCGTCGTCATTGTGCGGAGCCAACAACACTGTTGATTCCTTTTTTGATTTGCCTGGCATAATAGTTTTGATCGCGCACCGGACCGGTCAGCAGCTCGCGCAATTTGAAATTATCCTTCTCAATTTCCACATTGCAGCCGCAAGCCCGGGCTTCCCAAATCGCCCGCTCTCCGCCGCCTTTTTCATCGGCGGGAATATACACTGTCTTGGCCGCATGATAAATTTTGGCCAGTTCGCTCGGCGGCACCATGTCGGACACCATCACCTTGTTGGCCAAAAGTTCGGAAACGATGGCCATGGACTCGGAAAGGTTGTCTTTTTGGATTTCACCGACAGCCAGCTTCATCCCCGGCTTCTTGGTGATTTTGCCTTGCCGCTTCCAAATGGCGAAAGCCCCGACGGTAACATAGTCCCAAATCTTGCTGTCCCATTTCCACCGGTTATATATCATTGAATTTATCCCGAAGGCATAAACGATGTTCCGGTGGCTCTTGATCTGCGGCGCGTACCACATTGTCTCAAAAAACAAAACGTCATAAAAATCCGGCTCATGCGGCGCGATGGCGTTTCCGCCGATGCACAATCCTTTGGGGATTTTCCTTTTGGTCTCCAACTTTCTTATCCGCGCGTCCGGCCGGGAAAGCCACCCGCCCCA
>JAQVJV010000027.1:0-4977 GCA_028695025.1 Candidatus Moraniibacteriota bacterium | reverse complement strand
ATACCAGGCTTCTGAATTGCTATTCCAATATTGGTGAAAATAGGTGATTTCCCAGCCGTTGAGTTCAAACCTTCCGGCCCATTTTTTACACTCCTTGACAAAAAGATTGAATTGTTTTTTGGTTGTTTTCATTTGCGATAAGCGGTTATCAGCTTGGCGATTCTTTTTTCCGGAATATATTGGAACACAAACACCAGGCCGAAAATGAACCTATAAATCACGTTTTCATCCGGCTCCTTCAAATCGTTCATAAACTTCGGCCATTGCCGGCTCCTCCAGGCTTTTTCGGCGATTTTTTTCACTTTGTCATTTCGGCAGCCCAGCCGCTGCAAGATTCTTTCTTTGGCGTGGAGTGAAACGAAAATGCGAACCTTTTTCATTTTTCAAACTCTTCCGTCCAGCGCCCGGCAATTTTTTCCCAGCTTTCCCCGACTGCCGATTGTTGGAATTTTACCCTCAATTTCTTGTCCGGTTTTTCAAGGAATTTCACCACTTCCCTTGCCAGCTTTTTGTGGGTTTCCGGGTCAAACGGGTCGCCTTTAGTCGTTCGGCAATAACTCCGGTTTTTCAGCGCCGCATAATCCGTTGTGAAAGGCACGCACCCGACCGCCGCCGACTCGCGCACCGAAATGCAGTCAATCTCCTCAAAGGTGCAGCCGTAATAATGGACATTGGCCGACATTTTTTCCTTCAAAAGCTCGCTCTGCGCAATTCTTCCCCTTTCGAAGACGCCCTTTTGCTTCATCAGTTTTTGGATTTCCGCCTTCCAGGCCATCCGCTCCGGGTTGTTTTTGTAAATCGCGTCAAAAAGATTCCAGCCGTAAAATATATGCAGTTCCGCTTTTGGCACCGCTTTTTTGATAATCGGCCATCCGTATTTCAGCATCAAATCAATGCCTCTGTCATAACTTGAGCTGTATACCAGTTTCGCCGGCCGGTCGGTCAAAAACTCTCTGCCTTCAATCAAACTCAAATCAAACCCATTGGAAACCACCAGCGCCTTCTTCTTTGCCTTTTCCGGCAGCATTTGCTTGTGGTATTGGCTTTTGACCATAATCCGGTCAATCCGGGAAAGTCTTTCTTCGTCCAGCTCCATCGGGTTGATAACGTCGTGATAATCAATCAGCTTCAATCTAGCCTTTAGATCAAGGTTAAACAGCGTTTCATTGCGCCAGCCGATGAAGATGTCAAACTCGTCTTTCGGGTTGAACCGCCAATAATTCAAATACTCCACCCCGTCATAAGTCCCCTCCTCTTGCGGATATCCAAACACCGTCACCCGGTAGCCTCTCTTGGACCAAAACTTGCAAAGATGGATAACTGCCGATTCACTGCCGCCGATTCCTTGGGCAAGATTAATCGGACTCCACTTTTCAAAGCCTTTTCCGCAATAATATACAATTGATTTTTTCGGCCATTTTTTGGCCGGCATGTATTTCTGTTTCAGTTTTTCGCAAAAAGCATTGTCGCTGATTGAAGAAGGCAATCCGCCGATCAGGGCTTCCGCTTTCTCCGTTTCGCCCAAATCCTCCAGCTCCTTAACCACTTTAGAAACCGCTTTACCCACCTCGCTCATCCGCAAAAGGTTGCCCACCGCCTGTTTTCGCTTAACCAGCAGTTTGTCGTTTGGGAACAATTTCAGCATCTTGTCAGCCGCGCCCAGCGCCTCCAGCGGCTTGTTCTTGGCCAGACAGGCAAAATATATCGTTTCCAGCGCCCGCATGGTGTCATCGCGCGGCACCAGCACCATGGCGGTTTTCGGCTGATCCATGGAAAGCCCGAATTTGGTGTATAAAAGCGCCTTGTCCCAGTCTTTGATTTTGCCGTAAACCACTCCAAGATTGATATACCAAGTCGGAAATTCCGGCCTTTCCCGAATGGCGGTCAACAAACAATCAATGGCGTCGTCATATTTTTCCACGCTCCGATAGATCTCGGACAGATAGTTATATGCCATCGCCCGTTCCTCGTCCCAGCCGCTTTTTTCCAAATAATCCCAAAACAGCTTTTCCGCCTTGCCCAATTGACGGTCGTCAAAATAACAGCGGGCCAAATAGAACTCGGTCCGCGGGTCGTGATTTTTGCCTTCTTTTTTATATGCTTTTTCCAAAATCCGGATGTTTCTTTTGATGTTCTCGGCCACTTCCTCTTCCTTGGGGAAATGATTGACGGCAATGTCCTTGACAAAAGCGGTCTTGACTTCCCTTTTGGCGATGGCCGTCTCATGGAGCATTCCCTTCCAAACATAACAATCCCGCCTGAAAATCCTTTCCCGCGGGTGTTCAATCAAGACTTGGCCGGTCTTTTCGTCAATTTGATAGTTATACGTCGCGAAATACCCGTCCAGTCCGGCTTCCACCAGTTTTTTGATGTTTTGGCCGCCTTGCAAAACGTCGTCGCTGTCCAGCCAAAGAACATATTCATATTTTTTCGGCACCCTTGCAAGGGCATGGTTTCTGGCGTCGGAAAAGTTGTCGTTCCACTTGAAAAAGGAAACTTTTCCCCCGAAGTTTCTCACCATCTTGACCGCCTTGCCTTTTTTTGACCAAGTGGCGGTGGCGAATATCCCGTCCACGAACGGCGCCGCGCTGGAAAGCATCTTGGCCAATTGCTCCGGCTCCTCGTTGCCTTTGAAAATGAAATTAAGCGCGATTTTTTTCATTTTGTTTGAGATAATTTTTAAACTCCTTTGCAAACTTAGCCAGCGCATTTTGCAAATTATACAAGTCCTCGAAAGAACTGGTTGACATCACAGGATTTTTTCCGTGCTCAATAATCACCTCCGGCACCGGATAACGGTTGAGCCTGACAGTGAAATTTCCGCTTTTAGTTTTTGGCGGAATTGTGATTTTATGTTTTTTTTCGCCCGTTGACATGTTTTTTGTTTGTGAATAATTATCCTTGTTGATCCCGAAAACTCGGGATCTGAAGGGCAACTATTTTTCCTCGGTTGTTTCCGCCGCTTCATCGGTGGTTTTCGGTTCAACCTCAACCTCTCCCGCCTCGGCTGAAACGGTCTGCTCAACCGGCGCTTCGGTTGGATCCTCTGTTTCATTGCCTTCCTCTTGCGGTTCAACATCTTCTTTCACTTCTTCTTTTTGACCATCTCGGCCCTTCCACCCTAATCTTGCTTGTTGGTCCTTTTGAAAAGGCAGCCAATCCCAGTTCCTCACCGCCTCTCCTCCGGGAACGGAAGTGAACGGCACGCATTCATTGGTTTTGAAAACCATCAAGTCAATGATGTTTTCTCCGTGGACATGGGTGATGATTCCCGGAAACTGCTTTCCGTTTTCGTCTTTGTAAAGGACGATTCTTCCCGCTGTCGGTTTGATTTCTGTCATTTTTATTATGATTAAAAATTAACTTCAGATTTTTTTCGCCACCCGGAAAAATGGATAGCGCTTGGCGAACTTTCGCCAAAAGGCTTTTTTGTCTTTGGATATTTCCTTGAGAAAGAACATATCCAAAAATCCTTGGATTTCCACCGGAACCTCGCACAGATAGCGCATTGATGCCTTGGTCGCCCCACTCCTTGTTTTGGTTCCACTGGAGCCGGTGTCATTCTTTCGGGAATTGGTTAATTGCTTGCGATACGCCAAAAAATCCTTGGCTTCTTTTGGGTTCTTTTTGGCCCAGATTTCAATCACAAAATCAATCGTTTCCCACATTCCCTTGCTTTTCACTTTGTCCAACAGCCGATCAACGGCTCCGATCGCCCAAGCCGGCCTTTCGGCCCGTCCCAACCGGTCATAAATTGTCATTCCACTGTCGCTCATAACTGGATTCTGTCGGCTATATCTTTCATTTCAATGTTCAAATAACCGATTCTTTCCCTGACGACCCTTATTTGTTCCGCCAAGGGGCAAAGACACTCACTGGGGTTTTTTTCTGATATGCTTTTATCCCCAAGATCCGTGTTTAGCGCAGGAGCGATTCTCTCCCTTAAAAACGCCAATCTTTTTTCCGTAACGTCAACCATTGTGAATAAATCTTCCAACTCTTTGGTCACTTGTCCTTTTTGTTCCGGCGCAGTAGCTCGTTCTGAAGCTATTTTTTTAACCGCGTATTCTTCTTGCATTTTTTTGTTGTTAGATAATTAAGATACAATAAACACCCCAGCGGCAGGGCGATGCGCGCTGAGGTGATGATTATATGCTGTCGCCCCAACATGTCCGCCCGGGGAAAACAATCCCCGGACAGACTTAAAAGCTCAATCTAAACCAGGTTATACCCGGTTCTGAGAACCATTGCCCTCGCTCCGTGGACTTCAACCGTGGTCTCTCCTTCAATCATTCCTTTTTCGCTTGAGCCGGTCTTGGCCAACGGCACATGCTTTGGCGCTCGAAGGTGGGCGATAACGCAATGTTCTTTGCGCAATCCCATCACTTCGTTGGTCGGCATGTCCTTGTGGGCCCGGAACTCATGGATTCCGAAATCGCTTTCATACACCGAAATTGAATTGACAAGCCGTTTGTCTTGGGCGTCAATGTTTCTGGTGTTTCCGGCGGTGAATTTGGAAATGTCCCGCTTTTTCTTTCCGGTCGTCAGAATCAAATCAACCACATACTCGTCGGTGATATTCCAGGAATCCTCAATCATGTCGTTGAATTCCGTTTCGGAAAGCGAAGTTCCCGAATTTCGCGCGGTATACAATCCTTCATCAACGATGTAGTTTCGAATGCCGTGCATTTCTCTGGCCACTCCCGAAGAGCCGGATGCCTTGGTTCCGCGGATAATCGCGAATTCCTGGGTGTTCTTATACCGTCTCATGGCATAAGCCAACTCCCTGGCATAGGCGTCTTTCTTGCCGATTTTGTCAACCACTTTCATGGTGTCGGAAACTGCGAACGGTTCCTGGATGATCTGGCAGATATTATTCTTCCTGGTGGCTGTTTGCAGGTCGGCGAAAGTCGGGTCATTGCCTTCCTGTTGCTTGTTGTTTGAGGTTTCCCTTGATTCATGGTAATCGCCCCATTC
>JAQVJV010000026.1 GCA_028695025.1 Candidatus Moraniibacteriota bacterium | reverse complement strand
GGCTTGATCGGCAGAAACATCGACTACAAAATGATGAATAATTTTTTTCAGTTGATAACTGCTGATTTTTGCCCATTTAATCATATTTCTAGACTATCGAAGAAAAATCTTCTAGTCTAGAGCCTAAACTAATTCAAAAGGAATACGGGATTTTGTAGAAAAAACTTTACCATTATTATGATCAGCAAACCTTTTCCGAAGATCTTTTGTAGAGCCGGTATATAACATTCTGTCTTTCTTACTTTTTAAAACATAAATATAATACATAATTGGTGTGGGGGTTTATTTCCGCAATGCTTCGATCGGTGAGAGTTGCGAAGCTTTCCACGCGGGATAGATCCCGAAAAGAATTCCCACTCCCGCCGAAAATCCCACTGCCACCAGAATTGTTGAAAGCGGAACCGAGAATTGAAGAAAATATCCCATTTTCACCAGAAGCGTATTCAAAAAATAGGTCGCTCCAACTCCAAGAAGAATCCCGAAAATTCCGCCGACAACCGTCACAATCACCGCTTCAAACAAAAATTGGCGCAAAATGCTTGAATTGCGCGCGCCAAGCGCCTTCCGAAGGCCGATTTCCCGCGTACGCTCCGCCACCGCCACATACATGACATTCATGATTCCCACTCCTCCGACGACGAGCGAAATCGAAGTGAGAGCGAGAAGCAAGTAATTGATTGTTCCAAAAACGCTGTCAATAATTTCTTTCGCCTCCACTGAAGAAGCGATGGAAAAATCTTCCTTGTCCGGCCGGGTGATATTGTGCCGGCGCCGCATCACGTCGCGGATGTCCGCCTCCGTTTCCGACATCCGGTTGTTGTCTTTGAGCTGGACGGTGATGAACTGGACATAGTCAATTCCCATCAGTTTTTTGTTGAGCGTATTCACCGGAACGTAGATAACGTCGTCGAAATCAAAAAAACCGGCCGATCCCCTTTTCTTGGCAAGCCCGATCACCCGGTAGCTTTGCCCTTTGATTTTGATATTTTTCCCGATTGGATCTTCTTCCCCGAAAAAAGTATCCCGCACACCGGACCCGATCACCGCCACTTGTTCCGCCGAATCATTTTCCCCTTTGGTGAAAAACTCCCCTTCTTCGATGGAAAGCTGGCGGTCAATTTCAAGCGCGCCGGGCATATATCCGATGATGATCACGCGCTTGGTCATGTCTTTGTATACCGAAAGTTCCTGGTCGATATTTCCCGCGTTCCAGGCGGACACATTCGAAAGCTTCCCGAGCTCCTCTCCGTCATCGATTTCGAGCGTCGTAATGGCAAGTCCGGTGCTCCGTCCAGTGATGTTTTCCGAGGAATAGTCGGAAACGCCTGGCACTTTCGGCTCAATTTGGATATAATCACTGCCAAAAACATCCACTTGCCCAAGAACATAACTGCGAAGCCCCGCCCCGCCCGCCATGACGATGATCACCGCCGTGATGCCGATCACGATTCCCAAAACAGTGAGCGCCGTCCGCATCAGGTTGATTTTGAGATTGCGAAAAGCAAGCCGAAGAATCACGATCCATTCGTGGGGAGATTTGAGAGTGGTTTTGAAAATATTGGGGAATCGCATAACTTTTTCTCTGCAAATTACGAATTGACGTATAGGCTACTCATAGCGCAACGCTTCCACCACATTGAGCTTCGCCGCCTTTCGCGCCGGATAAATCCCAAAAAATATCCCGACAAAAAAAGAAATCCCGACCGCCACCAGGATCGACGGCAGAGTGACGACAAACGGCCAAGCGTATCCCAATTTTTGGATGATAAGCGCCGCAATTCCGGCGACAATCACTCCCAAAAGGATGCCGGCAACGCCCCCGATCAGCGTTACCACGATCGATTCCACCAAAAACTGGAGAAGAATCGCCGCATTTTTGGCGCCGATCGCCTTCCGAAGCCCCACCTCCCGGATCCGCTGATTGACGGAGATAAGCATCGTATTCATGATGCCGATTCCGCCCACCAAAAGCGAAACAGCCGCAATCGCCGCAAGGAAATATTTGATGGCTCCCGTCACGTTGTTGATCACATCAAGGCCGGTTTGCTGGTCCCGGACGGAAAAATCATCGTCTTCCGGATTATCAATATCGTGCCGTTCGCGAAGAGTGGTGATGACATCCGCCTTCGCCCGATCAATGTTCGTCTCTGAATCCACCTTGATGCGGAGATAATTGAGATAATCCACGCCTAGCATTATCTTCTGCGCCGTATAAATCGGCATATATATGGTCGTGTCCTGGTTGGAAAAAGCGGCTGATCCTCTTTCAGCAAAAACTCCGACCACATCGAAGCTTTGGTCGCCGATCTTGATTTTTTTTCCAATCGGATCGATCGTATTTCCAAAAAGATCGTCAGCTACACTCGATCCCAAAACTGCTATCCGAGCGAGACTTGTGTCCTCATCTTTTGTGAAAAAGCGGCCGTTGGCCACAGTTGCGTTTTCAGTTTCAACATAACCGTATGTCGTCCCTTGATAGGTATAATTTTTATTGATCCCCTGGAATTGCACCGTATCGTTCCCGGAAAGATAGACGGCACCGCTTACCGCGTCGGGCACGTTGCTTTTTTCCATAAGTGCCTTGAAATCACCATATTTGAGCGTGGTGATAACCACCCCCAAGGCACTTGCCGGCGGGCCTTTTTCTTCTGAAGCTCCCGGAAGGACCCCGATGAGGTTTGATCCGACACCGCGGATCTGGTTGAGGATCAGCTCCTGGGCGCTGGTTCCGATCGCCATGATGATGATCACTGAAGCGATCCCGATCACAATTCCTAAAATTGTCAAAAACGACCGAAACTTGGCCGCTACAAGGTTGCGATAGGAAATTTTGAGAGGATCAGAGAGATTCATGGTAAATTCTAATATCCAATAACCAATAAAAATAAATCCTATTTCTGGGCATCAGGTATTGGAATTTGGATATTACTTCAATAGCCCTTTTTCTTTGTCCGCGATTCGCCGCCGTTTCACCAGTTCATCTTTCACGATTGTTCCGTCCAGCATCGAAATTATGCGCTTGGCATGTTCCGAAGTATAAGTCTCGTGCGTCACCATCACGATCGTGCGGCCTTCGTTGTTGAGGCTTTGCAAAATTTTCATGATCTGGAGCCCGTTTTTGGAATCCAAATTTCCCGTCGGCTCGTCGGCAAGGATGAGCGCCGGGTCGTTGACCAAAGCCCGCGCAATCGCCACTCTTTGCTGTTCCCCTCCGGAAAGCTGGTTGGAAAAATTATACATCCGCTCTTCCAGGCCGACCGAACGCAAAGCGCTTTGTACCCTTTCCTTTATTTTGGCTTGAGAATCGCTTTTTTCATTGTATATGAGCGGCAATTCTACGTTTTCATAAACGGTTGTCCGCGGCAGAAGATTGAAGGCTTGGAAGACAAAACCGATTTTTTGATTGCGAAAATAGGCCAACTGGTCATCGGTGAAATTTTTAGTGTCTTTTCCTTCAAAAAAATACCGTCCGCCGGTTGGCCGATCGAGAAATCCAAGAAGCTGCATGAGGGTCGATTTTCCCGATCCGCTCGGCCCCATGATCGCCACAAACTCGCCGGCTTTGATGTCGAAAGAAGCCCCGCAGAGTGCCTTGGTCACCACGCCTTCGTTGTCGTATTCCTTGCAAAGATTTTTGATACTGATAAGCATAATAAAAAAAATCCTAATATCTAATAACCAATACCCAATAAAAATTCAAAAAGCTAAAAAACAATTTTGACCTTATTGTTGCTTGATTGGATATCAGGATTTGGATATTTTAAATTATTTTGTGCTAGTAATCACTTCGTCACTTTCACTCAACCCGCTTATCACTTCAACCATGCCCTCGTCTCCCTGAAATCCCAACTGGACTTGGCGGTCTTCCGGCTGGCCGTCCTTCAAAATTTGGACGATATCTTTCCCGTCTTTTTCCTGGACCGCACGCTGGGGAACCGAAATCACATTTTCTTTTTTCTCGATCAGAATATCCACATCGGCGCTCATCCCGTCTTTGAAGCGCGGGTCGTCGGTCTGCATCGTGAGTTTTGCGACATAATCGACCACATCCTGGACAACCGTCGCCGACGGCTCGACGGAAACCACCATAGCATTGAATTTTTCGTCTGCCGGGAACGCGTCGAAAGAAACTGAGGCGGTTTGGTCGAGCTTGATTTTCGCAATATCCGATTCGGGGACTTTGGTTTCGAGAACTTTTCCAAAAGAAATCATTTTGGCAAAATCAGTTGAACTGCTGGATGCATTATACGATCCGCTATAAACTTCGCCGACCTTGAAGTTGACTTCCTTGATCGTCCCGTCTGCCGGAGCGCGCAAAGTGGCCTTGTCAAGGTCATTGAGCGCCGTTTCGTAGGCGGCTTCGAATCCGGCCACCGAGGCATCGTTGGAAGCGGCAATATATTTCGATTTGGCCGCCGCCAAATTGGCCTTCGCAGTTTCCAAAGTATTTTCCGCCTGGGTTCTGGCGAGATCCGCCTGCTCGTTTGCCACATCCTGCGCTTTTTTGGCGCTGTTATAGGCCGCCTCCGCCGCATCCAGCGTGAGTTTCGCGAGTTTCGCTTCGGCGCTTCCCTCCCCGCTGTCGCTTTTCACCTGGTCATAATAGTCCTGGGCATGGTCATATTTTGTTTCAGCGTCCTTCTTCACTTGATCCGCCGCCGCCACATTGGCATCGTTGAGATTTTTCGTGCCGCCGAGGGCGTTTTCCGCGTTTTCTTTGGCCACTTCCGCCGTATGGATCGAGTCGTCGCTCACGCCGGCCTGCGCCCGCGCCTTGTCCAGATTGCTTTTCGCCTGATCAACTTGAAGTTGCAAATTATCGTCGTTGAGCACCGCCACAATGTCCCCCTTGGCCACGGTTTGGCCGACTTTCACCTGCACGTCGCGAACCCTTCCGGTTGATTCGAAATTCAAGCCGACCGTATCATTGGCCTTGAGCGTCCCGGTCACCGAAACTGTTTTTGAAAGATCTCCTTTCTTTGCTGTTGCCATGTTATATTGCACCTTTGCTTTTTGGAAAAAGGCAAAATAAACGACCCCCGAAACAAGCACGAGGCCGATAATGCTCCAAATTATCGTTTTCTTTTTGGCCATTTGTTTTTCTTATTTTTGCTACTTTACGCTGAACCGGATCCGGCCCAGGCTGGCCAGGTCGCCGTCAATTTTTTTGTTCAAAGCGTCCAAATCCCGGAAAGAGGAAATATATTTCTTGGCTCCTTGGAAAAAATCAGTTTCTTTTTGGGAAAATTCGGCATAGCTCCCGTTGAGTCGGTCCTGGCCATCATTTTTTCCTTCCGCCGTATCGCCCAAATCGGCCAGGAAATTTCCGATGGATGATTTGAGGTCGGATCCGGCGCTTCGCAAATCCTCCGGCAAAATATCAGGATCGATCTCGCCGCTTTTTGAGCGCGCTTCAGAAATTATGCTCCGGATATCGTCGAGGGTCGCGTCTTGCTTTATTCTATCAAATATTGACGCAACCCGAAAGAGCTGGGACATGAATTTGGAAATTTCCGAAAGATTTTTGATTTGGCCGCTGCTTTGGATATATAAATTTTCGATTTCCTCTTTTTCCGGGCTGACCAACGACGGGCTTCCGAGAGAGCCTATGCTCTTTTTGGCATCCTCCGTCTCGGCGGATATTTTCTCGAGATTTTCTTGGAAACCGGCCATGTCATTTTTGAGTTCTTCAGTGTTTTTCCCGCCGCTTGCTTCGAAAAATTTCTCGATGTCGGCCACTTTCGCGGAAATATCATGTTGGGACTTGATTTCCGCCGCCGCTTCGGCCCAAATGCGGACATTTTTGGCATTATAAAAACCGTAGGCCAAAATCGCCAACGCCGCGATGAGAAGGACAAGCAAAAAATAGAGGATGAATTTTTTCATTTTTGGTTTGAGTTATTTCCGCACGGGCTGAGAGAATCGAACTCCCGACACCGGTTTTGGAGACCGGAGTTATACCACTTAACTAAGCCCGCTTTTGTCCGCCAATTTGAATAGACAGACTATTTTTCAATGAAATCTACTTTCCTTTCAACTTCATCTCCTTGTGAAGCGTGTGCTTCCGGCATTTGCTGCAGTATTTTTTCATTTCCAGTTTTTCTTTCAGCTTCTTTTTGTTGCGCGTGGAAAAATAGCCTCCTTTTTTACATACTTCGCAACGCAGTTTGATGAGATTGTCTTGAGACATGATAGTGGGTTTAAGTTATGGTTAAAGCTCCGGAAACAACGGCCCGGAGATTCAATGATACCTCAAAAGGTTCGACTTTGCAAGAAAAAACTGTTTTTCGGCAATCGCCTTTTTTTCGCGTTCTTCACTTCCTTGGCTGGGTTTTAAGGTAGTAGACAATAAAAACAATGTTCAGAATTGGCCAAATGAAGACGGAGAAATATAGCAGCCAAACTATGTTATAGGCGTCAAACATTCCGGATCCATTATTTAGAAAAAATGAAACATTAGTCAGAATAGAAAATATCAACACGGATAATAAAATTTTTCGCTTAATAACATACAACAAAAAACTTACAATAAGCGAGACTATTATTAGAAGCATTGTTAATTTTAAGTCCATACTCGCACTGCCTCCCCAGAATAAAGCTTCCATATTTTCTAAAATAATATCCACGTAGTTCATGCTTCGTGAAAATTATTATACATTGATTAATTATTTATTTTTATCGAATTGAAATCTTCAACGAAAAACTCCGCCGTTTGAGGATCAATCCATTTTGGCGTTTTGCGGTTGATTTGCTTGATTGTTTGATCAATCTTAAAATTGATTGTCTTTTCCAGGACTTTTTGCGCCATTTCTTTCGGTTTTTGTTTCAGTTTTGAACTTTCAGTTTTTTCCAGAGCATCAAGCAAATTTTTGATGGCTCTTATTCTTGCGGACAAATATCTCAATACTGCCTTCTTTTTGAAAAAACCAAGGGAATCATAGTGGAAAATATTGTTTCTAATGGAGCCGATATCTGTTTTGATTCGGAAATTTCTTGATTCTGTCTTGGAATTTCCCGCATTGTCGGAAGCCTCAACAGTGAAAATATAATCCCCCAAGTGAACCAAGGAGAGGTCGATGCTTTCCCCTTCCCAATTCACATTTTCCCCGTCTTTCTCGACTTTCCAGGAACTACTCGCGATCCCTGACTCATTGTCGGTCGCGGAATAATCAATCTCCAAAATCTTATCATTAGTATAATCTATTTCTTCGGGAGAGGAAATACTGATTTCGGGAGGATTGTCATCATAACTGATTTCTTCTTCGTCAACAGCCACTTCATTTTCCTTGATTTCTTCCGGCTGGATTTTGCCTTCAATTGTCACCGCGGATTCAATAGCGTTTTCCGGATCATCCGGATCATAGGTCATTTTCACCGCTTCGATGGCATAGTGTCCGCCATCGCCTGTTCCCTGGACTGTGATTTTATATTCTCCGTTTTCCGGATTGGGAATGGTGATAAATTCCGAATTTGTCTTGAACCCGGTATAGTACGCCCCTTTAATTTCATCGTATAACTCGCCTGTTTCAAAATTTTTACCGATTTTTTGGTTGCCTGGATCGGGAGACTCGATTTGGATATCAATTGGGGAATGGGCCATAAGAAGAAGCAGATTTGGCGTATGCCATTTATCAATCTTGCCATTTGGCCTTTCTCCGGTAAGAATTTCCAGAATATCTTGCTGGGCTTCGGTTGGGAGGGAGTTGTGGTCGGATGAAAAATATGTTGTTTTATTGGCAGGAACATTTTCAGCTTCAGATGAATAAACCGGAACTGTTTCATCGCCAACATCTTTTAATATGCCTTGCCTGTTCAAAACTGGAATTTCAAAATATTTTGGATAGCCATTGTCCCAAATTCCATCTATATCATATTCAACCACGTTATATCCAGAAATTGTACTTGAATCATCATCCTTTTTGCCAATAATTTTTGTAAAATCCACTCTTCCTAAGAGTTTCACTTTTTCGGAACTGTTTAGATTTTCCAAAAATTCATTTTGTGGATAGTTGTCTGGATAGTTATCCCGCAACACAAAGTTGTCTCCAATTTCATCGTAGAGATAACTATATATTGGCAATAATTCTTTTACGGATGGAATTTTTTCACGAATATAAGGAAAAATTCCTCTATAATTATTTTCTAACGCTTCTAAATAAAATATGGATCTCCCTACACGTTCATATATATCCCCAAAAAACTCCCCAGCCTCCCATTTTATATAATCCTTTGGCGCTCCCAGTTGCGGCGTGCCAATGGTGATAAGCTGATCCACGTCGTCTGCATAATAATCACTTTCGATATATTCCCGAGCCAAAAGTCCGCCCATGGAATGCGCCACAATATCCACTTTCGATCTTCCGGTTGTGTCTTTTATATCTTCTATTTTCTCTGCTAAGATTATCGCATTACCCACATTGCTATTCCGCCATTCGTAGGGAAATTCGAAATAATTCACTCCGGCTTCATAATCATTCGCCAAAAATTCATCACGCAGATTGTCATAGGTATGAAAGATCGGATCGATTTTCCATTCTCCGTCATAATTTTCCCATGATCCCATTATCCCCGGGATGATGATCACGGGATCGGGACCATCATTCGGATCCTTCTCGAGCCAGGGATCTATTATCACCCCGTCCAGCACTTTATTCCCTTGTCCGCCGGGATTGTCCGTCCAGCCGAAACTGCTGTTGTATTCCGGCCCGGAATCATCTCCCCACCAGTTATAGCGCGCGTCGATGCGGTCCGTGGGAGGCGCAACCACGTCTTCCCGCAAATATACCCGCGCACCGCAAGCGTTTCCGTATATGGAATTGTTCCGGATAGTTATCGTCCTTCCGCTTCCGGAATAATAGATTCCGCAATAACCGTTATGGGCTATCACATTTTCTTCAATTTTTTCAAGAGGCTCTCCGATTATCTTCAGCCCATAGCACTTGCTGTATTTCACTTCCGTCCTCTCGATAGTGGTATCGCCACGGTTGTTTATGATGAACGAGGCACTTGGCCAAGCGCCTCCTCCGCCATATAAGACTGAAGCATATTTGATTTTTGCCGAAGACCAGGGGCCTCCGATGCTCAAAGCGGGCCAATCGCCCTTGCCCGGTTCAGTTGCGTTTCCGTCTCCATTCGTATCTCCCCCGGAAGAATCATCCCTTTCCGAAGTGAAAACAATCCGGTCTTTTTCGGTTCCGACCGCGGAAAAGCCGCCAAAAATATCCAGGCTTCCTTCTTGATATTTAAATTTTACCACGACTCCCGGCTCGATTGTGAGTGACGAACCGCTGTCAAATGCAACACTTCCCTGGATCAGATACGGACTTTCTGATTTTTTCCAGGTAGTCGCTTCTTTTACATGCGTTCCGTCGGGAACGGTTGTCGGCCCCTCGGCGCGGGAAAAAGAAACGGAAGCGAAGAAAAAGCCTCCGAAAAACAAGAGAAAGAAAAGTATAATTTTGATTTTTATCGGCATTTTTGCGGTAAACGCAATGAACTGTTTATATCCTCGTCCAGCTTTTTCCGTCCGGATCGTATTGATAGGTCATCACGTCCCAAACATTTTCAAACTTATCCGCCCCCGATTTCAAGACATAATCGTCATCCCCCATTTCCCAATAGGCCATCACTGTGAAATTGAAAGTTCCGTCTTCCTTGGGGCTGGTTTCGAGAAGAACCTTTCGGCTGGTATCCACGTCGATGTTGGAATTTTCATCATCCTCTGCTGCGTCATAATATTCCACATAAACATGATTTTCATCGACAAAATCTGCCGTATCCACCGTCCATTTTTGGTACGGCGCTTTCTGGGGCGCGATGGAATTGATATTTTCAGCAATCCAATTCATGAGAGCGATGCGGGAATTGATGGCCGCTTTGTCTGTTTCTGTTCCGGCGCAACGCACTTGTTCCACTTCCACTGATTTTCCGTCTTCGCTTTTCGCGCCCTGGACTTCCACGTCGCGATCTTCAAATAGCTCCAAATCCGCCAAATTGCTCCCCGAAAGAGGCGTATTCGCCGACCCTTCGATATAAAAACCAAAACCTCTCAATTCAGCCGGAGCCGTACTATCTTCGGGATAAACCCTTCGCAATTTCCCGCTCAATGTCACCGCATCCCCGGAAACGCTGTTGAAAACTTTCCACTGGCCGCTTTGGCAATCGGCTTCAAATTGTTCGTATATTTTGTCTTGTTCGTCAAAATTGACAGCGTTATCCTCGCTTTCCATGGAACCTTGAAGCGAATCCGATTTTTTGGCCGAATCAGGGTTTTCGTTTTGCACTAATCTATTCTTTTGTTGGTGTTGCCTCAAAGCAATCAATCCAATTGCCACCAGAACGAGAAAGGTCAAGATCAGGATATTTTTTTTGTTTCGCATATTTTTGTTTATAAAAAATCACCAATCGCTACATGAGCCCATGAGCAGATTCGAACTGCTTACCCCTTCCTTACCATTAAATAGCTCTTACCCCCTTTCGCCGGAAAGGCTCTTGTTTACTGACGAAAACGGTGATTTTGTCTCCAAAACCTATGCCGTTGCATGGGCCTATTTACCACCCTATTTTTGAGTACGGTTTTCGTAAAAAAGCGCAGCAACGAAGCTATTTACTTGTTAATGTTCTCTTATTATACCGCCTTTTTCAGGTTTTAGCAACTATCCTTGAAAATACCCGAATTTTCCGATTTCTTCACTTATACAAACTCTTTTACGGTCATTTTGCGCATCTGCTCAATCGCGTGATCATCAGTAAGAGCCTGTTAAAAAAGCCTGCTTTTGGTGTAAAATAGGAACATAAGCCATAAGCTTGTGATCCTATGCGACATCAAAAACAAAAACGAAAAAAGTATGATACTGATCTGACGGATACTCAATGG
>JAQVJV010000041.1 GCA_028695025.1 Candidatus Moraniibacteriota bacterium | reverse complement strand
GGCTTGATCGGCAGAAACATCGACTACAAAATGATGAATAATTTTTTTCAGTTGATAACTGCTGATTTTTGCCCATTTAATCATATTTCTAGACTATCGAAGAAAAATCTTCTAGTCTAGAGCCTAAGGAAAACCTATTGCGAAAAGGATCTGAACCACCGGAATTTCCAGATGATGTTTTCAAATTTATCATCGGTGGCTCAAGACCACGATAGAACAATCGATTCACCTAAGGGACAGCCTAAAAACTGTCCCTGTTTTTATTTTTGAAGTACTTCTTAAATTTGTCATCTCGACCGACTCCGACGTTTCGTCGGAGGAGTGGAGAGATCTATGTCTATCGGCAATGGTTAGCCACAGCCTACAACACCAATATTTCTCGACTATCCCGACAAGCGGGATCACTCGAAATGACAAGAACTTATAAAGAATCTCCTAAATCTTCCCATCCTGGATTGTTTTTTTCAATCAAATCTATTTTCTTTTTTCTGCTCCATTTTTTCAGTTGTTTTTCTCTTTCAATGGCACTGAAAATATTTGTTGTCTGCTCGTAATAAACCAGCTTGTATATGTTGTATTTCTTCGTAAATCCATCGGCTAATTTATTTTTATGTTGCCAAACTCTTTTTGGTAGATTTCCAGAAACGCCAACGTATAAGGTTCTTGAGTTATTGGTCATTATATAAACGGCGCAATAGTCGTATTTCATTTTATTTGCATTAGTATAATAAATGCCAAGACATATGGATCTCTCCACGCGTGCCCCGAAAAATCGGGGCACTTGGTCGAGATGACAAGAAATAGACAATACTAAATACTAAAAACCCACCTACTCACTTCCTCACCTTCTCCGTCACCCAGAATTCACCGAAATATTTGCCGAGCATTATCCGCGTTTGGGCGTCGATAGCGGGAAGCGAACCGAGAAGCGGCGCGGTGATCGGCACCAAAAACCACTGGAGAAACATATAAATATACTTTTTTCGGGAATATTTCGCCGGACGCGGCGGCAACAGCATCAAACTTAAGAACATAGAGACTACCAGCCCAATAAGCGCCGCGTTCATGAGATAGCGCGTCATATAGGGCAAATTATGCGCGAGCACGCTCTCGTTGAACTTCGGCCCGCCGATGATCACCGGCAACCATCCGAGAAGCGCGATGATGAACGAATTGGTCGCCCAGGACCAATGTCCCTCAACCATTGTGAACAAGTGTTTCATTTTTTTCCTGATCGGGATTTTTTTGTTCGCAAGAAACGCCCGCGCGAGCAATGGAAAATTTTCGATTCCGTACGCCCAGCGCCTTTTTTGCTTGTATTGGTTCTTGATCGTCTGCCAATAGGTGTTTGCCAGCACCGCGTCAAGAGAAACCGGGAGATAAATCGGCTTCACCTTATAGTTCCCGTTGAAATGGACATAGCATTTCCAAAAAATGAGCGAATCTTCGGAAATGACGTTTACCGGCCAATAATTGACATCGACAATCGTCCGAAACGCTTCCGAGTGCGAAGAAAACGTCACCATATGCTCCGGCCGCATCGCCTCCACCATGTGCCAAAAAGAGGAACCGGTAACAATGATCCGCACAAACGCGTTCGTGTCCCAGATATTGTTGTGGTACATCGGGAGCGGCTGATAGGCAAAATTGAGCCGGTTCGGTTCGGTGATATATTTCATGGTGAGCGCCGCGAAATACTGCGGATGCGCGCAAGTGTCGCAGTCGAAATTGGAAAGGATCACGCGCTCAAGAGGGATATTTTTCTCTTCAAGATATTCCTTGAGAACCTTGGCGGCATAAGTCGTGTTGGAAGCCTTGGCTTTCATCTCTCCTTCAGCCACTTTGTGGACTGTTGCCAGAAAATCAAAAAATACCCCATCGAATTTTTTCTTGAGATAGCTGATTTTTTTGTTTCTTTTTTCTTCGTCTTCCCTTTCTTCGGTCGCGAGAAGGATGATGAATTTTTTGTTGGGATAATCCGAATCCGCCACTGCCTGGATGGCCGGCTCGATTATTTCCGGACTTTCCGTCGCCGTAGGAAGCATGACCACGTGATATATATCCTCCCAATTGAGAAATTTTCCCCGGTTTTTGGCCACCGACCGGACTTCTTTCTTGAGCGCCTTAAGCGCCTGGACTTTCATCCGGTTGCGTTTCCCGTTTTTCAAGCTTTTTATTTTTTCTTCCGTCTCAGCAAGAAGCGTTTCCGGATCATGGATTTTTCGGCAGGCGCCCATCCAATCGACAAGCTCATGCCGCCGCATTTTTCGAAAAGCCAGGATGGAATAGGTGGAAATATAGATCGTCCGGTAAAGCCAATAGATGTCAAAAGCAATGATGAAAACCGCCACCCAGACAGGGATGAGGAATGAAAACAAAAACATCCCGATGAGCGTGAACCAGGTGAGGGTTCCGGGAATCATTTCAAAAAACCGTTGCCATCGATGTCCGCGCGGATCATTTGTTCTTGGATTTGGATATTGAAACATAATCTTTACGAAATACGAAAGTAACGAAAATACAAAAACCTGGAAAAATAATTATTTTGGGCTCTAGACTAGCACTTTTCTAAAAAATTAATAATACTTGGTAACGATTTTCATCAATTCTTTCTCCAAATCAGCATCGTTTCTTTTCCATCTCCATTCGCATTCCTTGAGGTGCATGTAAAAATA
>JAQVJV010000006.1 GCA_028695025.1 Candidatus Moraniibacteriota bacterium | reverse complement strand
TTTTTACATGCACCTCAAGGAATGCGAATGGAGATGGAAAAGAAACGATGCTGATTTGGAGAAAGAATTGATGAAAATCGTTACCAAGTATTATTAATTTTTTAGAAAAGTGCTAGTCTAGAGCCTAGTTTATTATGAAGCTTATTGTATCGAAAAAGATGCTCGTGACAGAGAGCATAATCTCAAATTAAGAAGTAGGGCATTTTCTCAGCTCAAAAAACGCATCAGCAGATGCGTTACATAATTGGTGTGGGGGTGAATCTCACGGAACACCTTATTTTTTTAACCTAAGAAAAACCACCTCTCGTTCGTTGACGTCAGAATTCAATGAATTCGTCAGTCTTGGTCGGTTCAGCCGTCTCTCTCTTTTGCGTATCCCGCCAGTTGCCCCTCCCTCTTCAAAAGCAACCGACGAAACACATAATTCTCTTTCTGTCTCCCAAGAGGTGGCCACTTTGTGGTGAGGCCATAGTTTTGTATTGATTTTTTAGAGATCTTCATAACACCTTCCCTAATCATCTGTACGCAATATGGGGGTTTTTCTTTCAGAGAAATCCCTCTCCATCTATCCCTTTAGAAAAGGGAGAGTGACCGGTTTCCCCCTATCAAAACGATTTTCAAAAAAAGCGAGGCCGCTCTCTGAAAAATCCAGATTGCGGCCTCTTATATTTTTACCTCCTGAAGGTTTATTTTCGAGCTGTTTGTTGATTTTATTTGTCCTCCTGTCTCCCGAATTTCCTTTCGGCTCTGTCGTCAAGGCTTTACTTCATCCGACCATAATGGAAATAGGAGAATTTCCTGCAGTCAGCCGATTGGACAAAGAGCTTTAGCTTTGCTTGAATGGCATTCGTATTTTCAATATATCAAATCAGAAGATTTTTTGCAAAAAAGTCCTGAAAAAGAAAAGAGCCTCCGTAGAGGCTCGGGTTAGGGGTTGAGGGTTAAGAAGGATGGAGGCGGCGGGGTTTTTATTTTTTATGCTATTCTGACCCGAATAAAGCTTTTTTGGTTTCCTTCTAATCCCTGCGGCACTGGTGGGGGTTTGCACCGTGCCTTGAAAGAACTGAACTGACTAAATCTAATTTTATTTTATCCTAATAAAAATTCTTGTCAAGTTTTTTTGCGTGGAATTGACAAAACCTTGAAATTTGCTAGATTGTATTGTCATAATATATGTCAATGAAGCGGAAAAATAGCGGAAAAATATTGGTCATTTTTTGGATTTTGGCGGTTTTGGGGCTTGCCGGGTGGTTTGCGTATCTCCAAATCCACTACCGAAACCTGGAAAACTTGAAGCCGCTGGTCAGCCTCGCGCCGATCAGTGCGGAAAAAAAAGAAGAAGCGCGGGTCCTCATGGACATTTTGAGCGCCACCAAAGATGAAAAAACCTTCCTTCTTCTTTTCCAAAACAACCTTGAATTGCGTCCGGGAGGCGGATTCATCGGGTCGTTCGGAATCCTCAAGACAAAAAATGGAAAAATTGAGGATATCCGCATTTTTGACACGGGAAATTTCGACAAAAACGTGCCCCTTGGCGAAACTCCGCCGGAGCCGTTCCGGGAAATTTTGGGATACGAAAACTGGAAAATGCGTGATTCTAACTGGTCGCCTGATTTTGCTGTGAATGCCAAAAAAGCCGAATATTTCTACCACCTTGGCGGCGGAAAAGAAGAAATCGACGGCGTGGCGGCCATCAATACGGACGTGCTGGATACGCTTCTTTCGGTGACGGGGCCGGTGAAAATCGACGGATATCCGGGCGAATATCGGGATGAAAATGCGATCTTGCAGCTCGAATATCAAGTGGAAAAGGGCTATGTTGAGCAAGGAATTGCCAAAGAAGAGCGCAAGAATATCATGAAAGAGTTGGCGGAAATCCTTTCTGAAAAGGCGCGGAACCTCACTTTTTCGGAGCAGTTCACGCTTGCCGAAAAATTGGAAGAGCGCCTCAAAGAAAAAGACATCCAACTTTTTTTCAAAGATGAAAATTTGCAAAAGGAAATCGATTCAGTCGGCTGGGGCGGGGAAATCCGGGAGAGCGAAAGCGATTATTTGTTCATTGTGGACGCCAACATGAATGCGCTCAAGACGGATTATTGCATCCGGCGGAAAGTGGAATATGCGGTGGATTTTTCGGCGGAAAAGCCGGAAGCAACGCTCAACATCACCTACAAGCACGCTTGCCGGACAAAAGACTGGATGACGAGCGATTATCGCGATTGGCTGCGGGTTTATGTCCCGCAAGGTTCGCGCCTTTTGGTGGGGGCATCCGGGCAGTCGGGCGAGGCGGAATACCCCGAAGAATCCGGGAAAAGCGTCTTCGGGATGCTGGTCAAAGTGCCGGTGGGTGAGACGAAAACCGTCACCTTGAAGTATGTCCTTCCGGAAAATATCGATGAAAAATATTATGCCCTTTTGGCGCAGAAGCAGTCCGGATCGGGCGAATTGCCGCTTTCCCTTTCGGTGAAACAAAAAGACGGAAAAACGCTTGAGAAAGCGGAAATATTGAACACGGACAAGGAATTTGGTTTATAGGAAAACAGCGCGAGAGACGCCCCGCCGGGACGCCCCTACTTGGAGAATTATGGATACCTTGACAAACTCAAAAAAAGAGAATATAATAATATGTTGGAGTATGAATGGGCGGAAAGTGCCGAAAATATGGAATTTGAATGATTATCGCCACTTTTTGCCTATTCAGGCGCAAGATCATTAAAAATTTGAAAGGAGGACAGCCATGAAGCTGTTCAGGATTTTGTTTGTGGCTGTCGCCTTACTGTTGTCGCTGGTGTCTTTGTCTGAGGCAAAGATCTATCACTTCGAAATTGATGGCATTCCCTATGCTTCTGTTGATGGGAAACCTGCGTTTGAAGTGACTCCCGAATATCATGCGAAATTTAAAAAGCAAGATGTTTGGAAAAAAGTTCGGCCTCAATATGAACCGGCGCGGAAGGCGACTCCAGCCAGAATGGCTGCACCTCCGGTTATCATTCCCAAAGCCGAAGCTCCGGCTCCGGTGCGGGAAATGGAAGTGCCTATTGCGAAACCTCAAGCCGCGAGACCTGCCAGCGCCAATTATATTGGCAAAGGCAATAATTCTCGTGAAAGATGCGAAATCCCTAACACCCCGGCACGGGTCAATAGTGCTGACCAGGCGCCAGTTTGCGCCGCCCCTTATCCCAATGTGCCCTTTACTCCGGGCCAGCGGTATCAAACTGCTGAACCGGTGAAAGATAGAAGTTTTCAAGCTAATTGTTTCCCAACTCCGGCCGGGCGTTCCGGTCTGAATGAGGGAAACAATGCCCCCCAAGCACGGGGTTATTGTGCTGATGGCTCCAGAGGCGGAGCTGACCAGGCGCCAATTTGCTGCGCCGCACCCTCGGCAGGGTATAAGGCCGGTGTCCCCGGAGATGGGGGCTCTCATCAGGCGCAGAACAGCGCCGAAAAAGGAACCTATCGGTATCTTGCCGATTGGGATGTTATGGAGATTACTTACGAAATAGACAAAAACGGCAAAGCAAGGCCGTTTAAGATATATAGAAGATCTCTGGCGGAGACCGGAACCAGGTATGCGCCGGGATATGGACCCAAATCAAAGCCGGCTCGGACGTATACCGAGCGGCGGGATGTGCATAACTACATCGTTCTGCCGGGAAAACCGGTACCGGCGGGAGCGGTTGAGCATTTCGCGCTTAGTTCGGAAAGGAAGCCGAGCGAGCTCGAAATGAAACATATGACCGGGATAGAAACCAAAACCCAGTACGAAATTGTTGATGAAAATGGTTTCTTCCGGATGGTCGACAAACCTAAAGCTCTCCAGGTCGAATACATCGATCCGGTTCAGAAAAATTATAATATTGTCCCGGTGACGCCGTCCAAGGAGCTATATGCTTTTACGGACAGTCGTCGGATTCCGAAATCGCCAAAAAAATCTTAAAAAAATGTGGAGGAAGTGAACAATGAAAAAAGTTATACTGGTAGTGTTGGTGTTATTGGTGGCCATGGTAAATATCGCCTCGGCCGAGTGGAGGGAGCGTAATCAGGACAGATTCGAGCACGATTATGGGAGCTCGGAAGCTTGTTCTGTAATCACCGGGGGGTATCTTTTTCAACCTCCTCTCTCAAAGGTGGTTGTTGTTCAAAACACTCCTCCGCAAGTAGTGACTGCGGAAGTAACCGTAACCCGAACCTATAAACAGGAGTTTCGGGAAGGCGGTTGCCCGGCTCCGGAACAGACTCGTTCAGTTGGGTGGAAAAAAGAATCAGAAACCACCCATACGGTGGAAAAAAAGAAGATCCCTGGGCGGTCTGACGTAAAATATGCTAACTCCCATATGGGTCAAGCGCCAATTGTCCCAATCTGCGGCCTTCTAGGAGACATGGCGAAAGCCGCCGCTTTCCCGGTAGGAGCAAGTTTGATCCGCCCGGCTCAAACAAATGTGTCGCAAAGTGGTGGCGGGGCATCTGCCACTGCCACTGGTGGTGCCGGAGGCGCTGGCGGATCTGCTGCCAGCTCATCCTCTTCATCTGCCGACGCCGCTGCAGCCGCCGCGGCTGGTGGTGGCCATGGCTGCGGCCACTAAATAAGGGCTGAAAACAGGCCCTATGAAAGTCCCATATCCAAAATCTTATCGAAATTCCAAGGAGGGAAATCGATAAGAGGCGGATATGGGGCTTCTTTTTATTTACCCCCACACCAATCTTATAGTTAAATATAGTAATTTTGCTTTTTATAAAGCATTTTATGTATGCTCATAAAGATTTAAAATTAGGTAAAATTGGTGTGGGGGTGTACTTGACAAAAAAATCATTATCTGCTAGACTAGTATGTTAATTTTTTAATCAATTAAATAACAATTATGCAATCAATGAAAGCGAAAGTTTTAGCATTTGCATTGATAGCTGTAATGGCAATCGCTGCCAAGGTCAGTGCGGCGACTTCAAGTGCCAGTTCAGCCTCATCTGCGAGTGCTACTGCCAGCGCCAGCGTTGGAAAAATAGGCGCAAGTGCAAGCGGAGCTTCTAGCACCTCCTCTGGGTCAAGTTCAAGCACTTCCGGGAAACCGAGTACCGCGGCTTCAAGTTCGGGTGCTAGCTCCAGTGCCGCTGCTAGCGCTAGTGTTGGAAAGAAAACTAGCTCTAGCTCCAGCAGTAACGGAAGTTCTAGTTCATCTTCATCTTCTAATTCAAGCTCCAGCGCTTCTTCAAGCGCATCTGCATCTGTAAAGAGCGACACTTGCAAAGATGATGAGTGCGATCACGAAGACAAACATCACAAACATCACAAATACCATCACTACAAAGACCATAACCACAAGCGGTATTATTACGACAAACACGAAAAAGTTGTTTATGTGGAAGCCCTTCCGTCTCTTCCTGCATCCGGGCCGAATACGGCCGGTGTGGCGGGACTTGCAGTTGTTTCTTCTCTTGCGGCAGTCGGAACCAAGAAGTATTGGTTGAAAAAATAAATTCATCTTCAAAAAAGATTGAAAATATACCCAGCGGTTCGGCCAAATCCCAAGATTAGCCGGACCGCTCGCGGTATATAGGGAATATCCTCCAAAAACCATGGACAAGATTTTGAGAAAAGTGAATATCGATTTCAAAAAAGCGGCATTGGGATTTTGCCTTGCTTTGGCGATGTTTGTTGTTCTCACATATCTTGCCAATCTGGACGTGCGGGCTTTTTTCGGAAAACCGAAAATTTCCCAAATGAGTTTTGCGGGTTCAATCGAGCTTTTTGACCCGGCGACGCACGATTCGGACGGCGACGGGCTCTCGGATAGCATGGAGAAAGTGTACGGAACCGATCCCGCGAAAAAAGACACGGACGGCGACGGCTATTTCGACCTCAAAGAAATCTGGAACGGATACGACCCGACCGCTCCCGGCGACGCGCGCCTCGCGACCGAAATCCGGATCGCCAAAATCAATATGGCGGCGCCCATGGTTTGGTCCGAAAGCGATGACGAAAAGAGCCAGCTTGCCGATCTTCAAGCAGGGGTGAGCCATTTTCCGGATTCGGCTTCTCCCGGGCAGGCGGGGAACGCGATCATCTCGGGTCACAGTAGCAATTACGTCTGGGTGAAAGGGGATTATAACTATATTTTTCGGAAACTGAACCAGCTGGAAAAAGGCGACTTCATTGAAGTTTCAGAAAAAGAGCAGGACGGCCGGGAAATCCTTTTTCGCTATGCGGTTCGGGACAAATTCACGGCCGCGCCGGACGACGGGCGGATTTTTGCTGACACTCCCGGCCCGACACTCACGCTTTCCACTTGCTGGCCGCTGGGAACTGATCTGCGGCGTCTCATCGTGAAAGCGGAGATTGCGGATTGAAATTTGATTTGGGAAATTTTATAGTAAGGCAGGAGCGCGGTTGAACCGTGCTTTTGTTTTTTGAATGCGGCATTTGACAAATTTCGCGGGATTTTCCATAATGCAATGATTCGCCGTTTCAAAAAGGCAAATCGATTCAAGGCTAATTTTTTTCGAAACAACCATGAAAGAATCCCAAAACATCGCGCTAAAAAAATTCCTAGGTCGCACCATCCTCATCGGCGTGATCGGCGCCGCTGTGGCATTGACGATCGCATTTTTTTCAACCAAAGAATATTTGGTGACAGGCAAGCTCGTTGTTTTCCCAACTTCGTCGCTCACGGGAAAAAATTTGGGATATGAAGTTGGAAATACGGCGGAAATAATCAAAAATACGGCTTTCCAAGAAAATGTTTTCGGAGAAATGGCGGAGAATTTTGCCGGCGCGAAAGTCTTGGAAGGATCATCGGCAGTGGAAGTTTCTTTCTTTGCGCAGCCGGATGAAGAAACGCTGGCTGAAGACGCGATTGTCCGGATTCCGGAAGCTGTTGCGGAATATGCCCGCGATCTCTATGGCGGCAATCCTTTCAAGTATAAATCGCTGGGGGATCCGGAAATTTTGGCAAATCCGGTTCGGCCGAATTTATTTTGCTATCTTGCAGGCGGTTTTGGAATTGGTGTATTGATTTCGGCGCTTTATTGGTTTTTGTTTGAATTTCTGCGGGTTCCGGCGGAGGATAAATATCAATTGCCGGAAAAATTCGTGTCCCCCCAAATTGAAATTGACCAAGAAGCCATAACAGAAGAAAAAAAAGAGCAGCCGGCGCCAAAGGCGACGAGAATAATTGAACCGGTTAGCCGAAAGGAAGATGAATCAACCGTTCCGGAAAATTTGCCCACAATTGAAATGGAAACAGGGGAAAAGCCGCAACCGGCCGAGGAGCCTTCGGATGAAGAAGTGAAGGACCGGCTCAACAAGCTGATGAGGGGAGAATTATAGAGAATTGGGATATTAAGATATTGTGATAAAAGACGAGGGCACGGATTACTCCGCGCTCTTTTGATTTTTTTGGCTTTTTGGAGTAGGATAGGAATATGGAATTTAAAGAAACTTCTCTTGAAGGAGCCTATCTTATTGTTCCGCAAGTGTTTCGTGACGAGCGGGGATTTTTTCTCGAAACATACAGTGAAAAGAAATTTGCGGAAGCTGGCGTTGATGCACGGTTTGTGCAGGATAATCACTCCCTTTCCGTCCAAAAAGGCGTTTTGCGCGGGCTTCATTTTCAATTGCCGCCCAATGCGCAGGCGAAACTCGTCCGGGTGACGCATGGAAAAGTTCTGGATGTGATCGTGGATCTTCGCAAAAATTCCCCGACTTTCGGCAAATGGGAAAGTTTTGAGCTGTCGGACAAGAACGCCCAAATGCTGTTTGTGCCGCGCGGGTTTGCGCATGCTTTTCTCACACTTGAGGAAAATACGGAGTTTATGTATAAGGTGGATAATTTCTATGCTCCGGAATCGGATTCCGGCTTGGCTTGGAATGACCCGGATCTTGGAATCGACTGGCCGATCAAAAATCCGATCCTTTCGGAAAAAGACCAAAAGTTGCAAGGGTTCCGTGAATTTAATTCTCCGTTTTAGCTAATATGAAATTACTCATCACCGGCGGAGCGGGATTCATCGGTTCAAATTTCGTCCGTCATATCCTCAACAAATATCCTGACTATCAAGTTATAAATCTTGATCTTTTGACTTATGCCGGAAATCTGGAAAATCTCCGGGACATTGAAAAAAATCAAAACTATCAATTCGTGAAAGGGGATATTGCCGACAAGAAACTGGTGGGCGATCTGGTGAAAGACGTTGATGTAATCGTCAACTTTGCTGCTGAATCGCATGTGGATCGCTCGATCCTCGACAGCGCCGCTTTCATCCGTACGAACGTGGTTGGAACGCACAATTTGCTTGAAGCGGCAAAAAACGCGGGCGGAAAAAGGTTCCATCATGTTTCAACAGATGAAGTTTTCGGCCATCTGGAGCCGGGCGACCCTGCGTTCAATGAAAGCACGCCTTACGCCCCCAGGAGCCCCTACAGCGCTTCAAAGGCGGCATCTGACCATTTGGTGCGGGCCTATTTCCATACTTTCGGATTGCCGGTGACAATTTCCAACTGTTCGAACAACTACGGCCCTTTCCAGTTTCCGGAAAAATTGCACGGGCTTTTCATCACAAATCTCCTGGAAGGAAAAAAAATTCCGGTGTACGGCGACGGAACGCAGGTGCGCGACTGGCTCTTTGTCGAGGACCACTGCGGGGCGATTGACAAAATAATCCACGACGGGAAAATTGGCGAAACATATTGCGTGGGCGGAGACTGCGAAAAGCCGAACATCGGGATAACCCGGAAAATTCTCGAAATTTTGGGAAAAGATGAAGAAATGATAGAATATGTGAAAGACCGGCCGGGGCACGACCGGCGCTATGCCATCAACTTTGGGAAAATCAAACGGGAACTCGGATGGGAGCCGAAAACGGATTTTGATACCGGGATGAAAAAGACGGTCGAGTGGTATCAAGCGAACGAAGCATGGTGGAGGGATATAAAGTCCGGAGAATATTTGAAATATTACGAAAAACAATATGGGAAATAAAATTTTGATCATCGGCTCGCAAGGCATGCTTGGCCAGGAGTTGGTGAAAGTTTTCGAGCGGGATATGAATTGGGAAGTTTTTGGCTATGATCGCGGAGAAATTGATATTGCATCAGAAGAGAATTTGCGTGAAAAAATTGATCGAATCGAACCGAATGCGGTTGTTAACGCGGCGGCCTATAACGCAGTAGACCGTTGCGAGGCGGACGAGATTGAATTCGAGCTGGCCAAAAAAATCAACGGATATGGGCCGGGGCTCCTTGCCAAAATTTGCAAAGAGAAGAAAATTCCGCTGGTGCACTATGTGAGTGATTATATTTTTGACGGAGAAAAGGGGGAATATAAAGAAGACGATAAGCCGAATCCGGTCAATAACTACGGCCGGTCGAAACTTTTGGGAGAACAGGAAGTCCAGAAAAATACAGATAAATATTATCTTATACGGACTTCAAAGCTTTTTGGCGCGCCTGGAAGGTCGGAAATGTCGAAAAAAAGTTTTTTTGACACGATGCTTCTGTTGGCGCGAGACAACAACACCTTAAAAGTAGTTGACGAAGAAAAAAGCTGTTTTACCTATTGTCCGGACCTGGCTCTCGAAACCAAGAAAATCATTGAAGAAAAGATTCCGTTCGGGATATATCATGTTGTAAATGAAGGGGCGTGCACCTGGTATGGAGCGGCTCTCAAGTTGTTCGAGCTTTCCGGAACCAAGGTCGAAGTTGTCCCGGTGAGCTCTGCGGAATTTCCGCGTCCCGCAAAACGGCCGAAATCTTCAGTTCTTCTCAATACGAAGCTGAAACTTTTGAGGAATTATTCATCTGCGCTGGCCGAATATCTGGAAAAATATCATAATTCTTGAAGTAAAAATATGGCAAGTGAGAAAAAAATGAAAGGGATAGTTCTTGCGGGAGGAACAGCAACGCGCCTTTTTCCTTTGACGGCGACGACTTCGAAACAACTTTTACCGGTCTACAACCGCCAGATGATTTTTTATCCATTGAATATTTTGGTGAAGGCCGGCATCCGGGAAATTCTGATCATCGTTTCGCCGGATCATTCCGGCCAATTTTTGAACCTGTTGGGGCGGATTTTCGAACGCCAAGACGTGCATATCGAATTCAAAGTGCAAAGCGTCCCGCGGGGGCTGGCCGACGCTTTCATCATCGGGGAAAATTTCATCGATGGCGATGACGTGACGATGATTTTGGGGGATAATATTTTTGAGGATGATTTTTCGGAAACCATCCGGGATTTCGAGGGCGGCGGCCATATTTTTGCCAAAAAAGTGCCTGATCCGGAGCGATATGGCGTGGTTAAGTTCGATAAAACGGGGAAAGCCGTCCAAATTGTTGAAAAGCCGGCGGAATGGATCAGTGATTTTGCCATTCCGGGCCTTTATATTTTTGACGGCCGGGCTTCTGAAGCGGCAAAAACAGCCAAGCCGTCGGGGCGCGGGGAAATCGAGATAACCTCTCTTCATAATTTCTATCTTGAAAAAGGCGAGCTTCGGGTGAGTGAGTTTGAGGGGGAGTGGCTGGATGCCGGAACTTTCGAT
This sequence comes from Candidatus Moraniibacteriota bacterium, assembly GCA_028695025.1. Lineage (GTDB taxonomy): Bacteria > Patescibacteriota > Minisyncoccia > Moranbacterales > UBA11712 > STE-71. Next base: position 34,586 of record JAQVJV010000006.1, on the reverse strand, counting down.
TCGCTCTTGGAAGCGGGAAGGATCGTGAAAGAAAAAGAGATATACAAAAAATTTGATCCCCAGATCGAAAAAGCGGTTGAAGAATTCAACGCCGAGCTAAAGGCCATTGCCAAAAAGCAACTGACGTAGTTTTTCGCGCCCGGGTTTTGGCGCCTAATTTTTTATCCAAAAAACAATGAAAGTGAAAAAAGCGATTGTGGCTGTTGCCGGATCAGGAACCAGATTCTTGCCCGTAACCAAAGCAATGCCGAAGGAGATGCTACCGATCATTGACAAGCCGATCATCCAGCTGGTTGTCGAGGAATTGGTCGAAGCGGGGATTGAGGATATAATTTTGGTTACCAAGTGGGACAAAAAACCGCTCGAAGACCATTTTGACCATTCTTGGGCGCTGGAAAATGAACTGGAAAAAGCCGGCAAAAAAGAAAAGTTGGAAGAGGTGCGGAGTATTTCCGAAATGGCCAATTTTATTTATGTCCGCCAAAAGGGGCCTTATGGAAACGGAACCCCGGTTTTGACGGCGGCAAGCCTGGTTGATGACGAGCCTTTCGTCTTCGTTTGGGGGGATGATCTGGTGAAATCGAAAGTATCTTTCGCGAAGCAGATGGTTGATGAGTTTGAAAAAACAGGAAAGCCCATGATCGGGGTGCAAAAAGTTCCGAAAGAAGACGTGGTGCGATACGGAATAGTGAAGCTCCGGGAGGGAAGCAATGAGATTGAAGATATAATCGAAAAGCCGTCTATTGAGGAAGCGCCGTCGCAGTTGGCCGATTTCGGCCGGATGATCCTCAACCAGGAAATCATTGATGTCTTGAAAAAAACAGCGCTTGGGAAGGGAAACGAGCTGTGGATAACGGACGCAATCAAGCAATATGTCCAAAGCGGGGGATTGTTTCTGGCCAAGGAAGTCGAAGGCGGAGAGTGGCTCACGACGGGAGATCCTCTGAATTATCTGAAAGCCGTCATGGCCTATGCGGTGGAGCGCGAAGACATTGGAAAAGAGCTGAAGGAATATACCCAAAAAATATTTTGCTAATCCAAGATGAAAATCGCCATCAACGCTGCCGATCTTGATCATGCCCGCATAGATGGGACGCGTGTTTATATTTCCAACCTTCTCAAAAATTTCGGCCTTTTGGATGAAAAAGGCCGTTTTTTGATATATCACAAGAAAAATAACTTCAATCTGGAACTTGAATTTCCGAGATTTTCCAACTACGAAATCAAGAAAATAGCCTTTCCCTTTTGGTGGACGCAGACGGCTTTTGCATTGGAAATTCTTCGCAAGAAGCCGGATGTTCTTTGGATGCCGATGCACTCGCTTCCGGCCCTTCGCTCCAAAAAAACAAAAACCGTTGTGACGATCCATGACCTTGCCTTCAAATTTTTTCCGAATCATTTTGAAAAGAAGGATCTCCGCCGCCTCAACTTTTTCACGGATTTTGCCGTGAATCACGCGGATAAGCTGATTGCTATTTCCCAATCGACCAAGGATGATATTTTGCGGTTTTATCCGAATGTGAATGCTGAGAAAATAAAAGTGATCTATCACGGCTATGACAAAGATTTGTTTCGGGAAAACATATCTCTTGAAAAAATTGAAGAGGTGAAGAAAAAATACGGCATGAATTTTGAAAAATATATCATTTTCGCGGGAGCGATCCAGCCGCGGAAAAATATTGGAAAATTGCTTGAAGCGTTTGAAATTATAAAAAAACAAAAACAATGGGAGAATTTGGGACTGGTCATCGCCGGCGCTCCGGGATGGCTTGCGGGGCCTATTGTGGCCGAAATGGAAAAAACACCCGGCGCAGTCATGACAGGTCATTTTTCGACAAAAGATTTGCCATCACTTCTTGCTGGCGCGGAACTTTTCGCGCTTCCGTCGCTCTATGAGGGTTTTGGCTTGCCGGTGCTTGAAGCAATGGCGTGCGGGACGCCGGTTGCGGTAGCGAACAATTCAAGTTTACGTGAAATTACTGAAGGATTTGGCGAGCTATTCGATCCTCAAGACGCGCAAGATATGGCTGAAAAAATATTAGAAATTTTGCAAAACAAAGAGTTGAAAGAAGGCTTAATAAAAAAAGGCCTTGATAGGGCCGGACAATTTTCCTGGGAAAAGTGCGCGAAAGAAACGCTTGAATGGTTTGCGGGTTAGCGCGGGCTATTTTTCCCGGATAAACATCTTCTCCATGCTGATGAGAAGCGGAACGGAAACGGAAACAACCACGGCAATTTCCCAGAATTTCATCTTATAAAGGCTCAAGATAAGCATTATGATAATGATAAAAAGAATCACATTGATGAGGTTGCGCGATATGGCCTGAAACTTGGCGTTTTCAGGCTTTTTTTGAGCGCTGCCACCGGGATCCAGCTTGAAAAAAACAATTCCCAGAAGAAGGATGGAAATCAAGACATATTTCGGGTCGAAGTGGGAGCTGACGATCCCGGGGAGGATGAGTTCCGGAATAAGCAGGACAAAATAGGAAATGATGAGCGAAACCAGCAAGTCTTTGGCAATTTTGAAGAAAAATTTTTGATACATGGTTTTTGGGATAAGTCCTAATAAAAATAGCGGTTCAGGACGGAAGCGGCAATTGTCTTCAAGGAATCTTTTACGGTGGCGAGTGACCGTTCGGAATAAAAACTGATGGTCGAATTTTCCGGATGGACTTTTCCAATCGAGCAATCAGCCGGAAAATCAACGGTGAAATAGTAGTATCTTCCGATTTTGGATATTTGCGACCCGTCAAAATGGCAGGAAACACGCCCGGATTTGTTTTCGGATTCGCACTTCAAGATATCAGCCGGATCATAGTCATTTACGACAATAGAATAATTCCGGGGTGAAATCCGTTCAACCATGGATTTGTCTTCGATCGGATATTTTTTCCCCTGAAAAACCAAAAAAAGAGAATGGGAAGGATAAGCTTCAAACAAGGTACCGTCCGGATGGTCCATTGATCGCGAAAAGGTTTTTTGGTCTGCGTCGGGAAGCTGGTCGATGACGGATTGGTCCACATCCACCAGATTGTCGAAGCTATAACCAAAAGCGGTGAAAATTTCCGGGCTGGGGAAAAGAATTTTCTTTCCGTCAGTGAGGAGAAAAACCTGGTCGGTGGTTTTGAGGTGGAGGAGGGTTCCGCTGGGATAAGGGGTTTTGTTGTCCTGGAAAAGAAAATCATGCAACTGGCCGTCGTTCGCGATAGGGTCGCCGGTCGGATAGAGAAAGGCTTTGTATGTTCGGGCAAGGCTCACGCTCACGCCCGATTTTTTGCAGTCGGAACTGCTGGAATCTTTGAGATTCATGGCCAGGTTTATATAGCGGTATTCACGGGCGGGAAAAACTCCGAAAGACAGAGTGTTTTTCCCGTCTTCTTTTGTGATGTCGAAATCAGAAAGCTTGGGTTTGTCCGGATAGGAGCGATATATATCCACCGGAAAAAGCGCCAGGTAAAGTCCGGCGATGATCACGATGAGTGGGATCGCAAAAATGAAAATTCGGAGGACGCGATATATTTTTTCCAATTTTTCTTCAGTCATACGGCTCACTATATCTTAATCAATTTCCACCCGGCAGTCAAAAAATTGTCAGCTTGGGAAATAAAAGTTATAATTATAAAAAAACCATGGGATTGTTTTCAAAAATGATGGGGCGGAAGAGCGTCGGCAACTACGCGCTTTCGCTTGACATTGGAACGGAGGTGGTCAAAGCCTTGGTTTTCAAGGTGGATGAGAACGAAGAGAGGGGGGTTGTCACGGGAGTGGGAAGGGTGCGGCAAAGGCTGGGCGATATGCAGTCCGGCGCGGTGAGTGACATCGGGGGCGTGGTGGCGTCTTGTGAAAAAGCAATCGGGATCGCGGAAGAAATGGCAGGCGTGAAAAAAGTTGAACAGACGATTATGGGAATCGCCGGAGAACTGGTGAAAGGATCGACGACAACCGTGCATTATGAAAGATTGAAGCCGGAAACGCGCATCGATCTTCCGGAGCTCAAAAATATCATCCAAAAAGTCCAATGGAAAGCTTTCGACAAAATTCGCCAGCAAATCGCTTGGGAAACGGGACATAATGAAATTGACGTGAAGTTGATCAACGCGGCGATTGTTGATGTGCGGATCGACGGATATCGCGTGACGAACCCGCTGGGTTTTCAGGGCCGGGATGTTTCCATTGGAATTTTCAATGCGCACGCGCCGATGGTCCATCTGGGAGCGCTCCAAACCATCGCTCAGGAGCTGGATCTGGAACTGTTGAGCATTGCTGCGGAGCCGTATGCCGTGGCGCGTTCCATGGGGCTGGAAAACAATATGGATTTCAGTACGATTTTCATCGACGTGGGTGGCGGAACGACGGACGTGGCGGTGGTGCGGAACGGCGGATTGGAGGGCACAAAAATGTTTGCTTTGGGAGGAAGGGCTTTCACGAAGAGGCTGGCCCAGGAACTCAACATAAACTTCGACGAAGCGGAGGCGCTCAAAATGAAATACGGGCGCGGGGAATTGAATAGGGAAATCAGTTCCCGGCTCGAGAAAATATTCGAGGAGGATTGCCAGGTTTGGCTGGATGGCATCGAACTTTCCCTTTCGGAATATTCGGAGGGCGGCCTTCTCCCGCCGAGGATTCTTCTTTGCGGCGGCGGGTCGGCGCTTCCCGGAATCCGGAAGTCTCTTTTGAGCGGGAATTGGATCAAGAATTTGTCATTTGCGAAAGCCCCTTCGGTGAGTTTTTTGCAGCCGAAAGATGTGGCTAATATCGAAGATACGACCAATATGCTCAAGGATCCGCAGGATATAACTCCGATGGGGCTTGCCAATTTGGCGCTTGAGTTTGTCGGCGAAGAAAAAGTGATGTCTTCGATGCTTCGCCGGGCTGTCAAAATGATGCAGAACTAATTTCCAACCAACACAAGTTTTTATGCACAAAACCCTCTATATCGACATTGACGAAGAAATCACTTCCATAATCGACCGGGTGAAAAAAACCCAGGCAAGAGAAATCATCCTCATTGCTCCGAAAAACGCTTTGATCCTTCAGGGAATCGTCAATTTGCGCTTGCTAAAAAAAGAAGCGGATCGCCAGAAAAAACAGCTTTTGATCGTCACGCAGGACAAGTTCGGAAAAAAACTCATTGAAAAAGCCGGGATATTGGCGCAAACCAAAGCTGACAACGATATTTTCCTGGAAGAGTCGGAAACCGAAGAAGATGATTACGAACCGATGTATAAAAACGAGGCGGAAGCTATCAAAGAAGAGCTGGAAAAAGATGGTGAGGTGGGGACAAGCAGTTTTTTTGCGGCGGGAAGCGGATCGGCTGCGGCGGAAAATATGGCGGCTTCTGAAGCGTCCCAAAAAATAGTCCACACAAAAACAGCCAAGCGGGAGATTGAAAAAATTGCCAAATATGAAATGGAAAACGAGTTGGAACCGGAATCGGAAAAGCCGTCTGTCCGCATGTCGGATATAGTTGCCGGAAAAAAAGCGGCCACAAAAAGAAAAAAAACAAAAGAAAAACCGCCGGAAAAAAAGCCGGAACCGGAACCGGACATTGTCATTCGGGAAACTGATACTGTGTCTGAATCCTATGTCGAATCGAACGTTGCTCCTCCGAAGATCAGCCAGGTTTCCATCAAAAAAGCCGACCAATTTTTCAAAAAAAACCGGAAAGAAGAAAGAATTCTTGAAACTGAAAAGGTGGGCGGTGGCGCAAAAAAATTCTTTCTTTTCTTTGGCTTGATTGTTGTTTTTTTGGCGGCGGTGGCGCTTGCCTCCTATTTTCTTCCCAAAGCGACGGTTTATATCCAGCTCAAAAGCGACAAGAAGCCGGTTTCGCTGGATGTTGATGCCGAAAATTCCGGCAGCCAGCCGATCAAGGCCGAATATGATGAAATAACCACTGATTTTGGCGAGGAGTTCGATTCAACCGGAGCAGTGAAAGGCGGGACCAAAGCAGGCGGAAAAGTGGTGATATACAACGAGTACAGTTCGGACAGCCAGCCGCTGGTGGCGACAACCCGGCTCGAAACGACGGATGGAAAAATATTCCGGATAACGAAAAATGTAGTTGTGCCGGGATTTTCGAAAGTGGACGGCGAGGTGAAGCCGGGGGCGATCGAGGTGGAGGTGGTTGCCGACCAGGCGGGAGACAGCTACAACATCGATCCGGCGGAATTCAAAATTGTCGGATTCAAAGGATCGTCGAAATATGAAAAATTCTATGCGAAATCAACGGAAGCAATGGCGGGAGGGTCGGAAGGCGACGGAAAAATGGTGACGGCTCAAGACATCGCGTCTGCCCGGGAGAAATTGGCAACCGATGCCAAAGAAAAAGCGGCGGAGCTTGCGAAAGAAAATTTGCCCTCCGGCCGGAAAGTATTTGACAATGCGATCAAAACGGATGTTTCCGGAATCACGGTTTCGGAAGATATCGGGGCGGAAAAGGACAAGCTGACGGCCTCGGCCAAGGTGAAACTTTCAGTGCTTTCCGTCGATGAGGCGGAAATCAAGAATCTCATGCGCGATGATTTGGTGAAATCCGGCGTGAATTCGAGCGATATCCTTTTCAACCAGCCTGTAGATTATATCCTCTCCGAAGCGAATTTTGAGAACAAAAGCCTTGAATTTCAAGCGAAAACCACAGCAACAATCGGATCGGGTTTCGACGCGGAAAATTTCCGAAAAGGGATCCTTGGAAAAACTTCTTCGGACGCCCAAAATTATTCCAAAAATTTCGACGCGATTGAAAAAATAGACATTGATTTCTGGCCGTTTTTCGTGAAAAGAATGCCGATGAATGAAAAGCGGATTGATATTGAGGAGAAGACGATAGATTGATATTTTTCGCGCTATTGACAAAAAAAACAGGAAGCTTATAATACATTCAGACTTAAAAAATCGAAAAAGATCGAGATTCAAGCCCTTGGATTGACCAGAAACCATCAAAAGCAATCTACGGGGGCGGCGGCCTTTGTTTTTAGGTATGACAAAAGACAAAGAAATTATAAGACTCGACGGAGTAGTGAAGGAAACTTTGCCGAGCACCACCTTTCGAGTCGAGCTCGAAAACGGCCATGAGATATTGGCCCATATTTCCGGTCGCATGCGGGTGAATTATATCCGTCTCTTGCCGGGGGATCGCGTGAGCGTGGAAATGAGCCCGTACGACCTCACTAAGGGCCGAATCGTAAAACGGCTTTGAAATTAGCGGAAAAATATGAAAGTTAGAGCTTCAGTCAAAAAAATTTGCAATAAATGCAAGGTTGTCAGGCGGAAAGGCAAACTTTTTGTGATTTGCACCAATCCGAAACATAAGCAAAGACAAGGATAAATCTTATGGCGAGAATTGCAGGGGTATCCATCCCGGACGAAAAACGGATCGAAATTGCCCTTACTTATATATATGGAATAGGGAAAACAAGAAGCCAGGAAACGCTGGCGGCTTTGAAATTGGATCCGAATACCAGGACCAAGGATCTTTCCGAAGTTGAAGTGAACAAATTGAAGGATTTTATCGAGAAAACCTACACCATCGAAGGGGAACTCAAGCACCAAAAGCAGATGAATATCCGCCGCCTCAAGGAAATCGGCTGCTATCGCGGCACGCGGCATATGAAAGGCCTCACGGTGCGGGGGCAAAGAACCCGGACCAATACGCGGACAGTGCGCGGAAACGTGAGAAAAACGGCCGGAAGCGGACGCCGGAAAGCGGCAGAAAAGACGTAGAATCCATTTGATATCTAGTATTTAGTATAGAGTATCTAGTATTTTTATGAGCGAAGAAAAAGCGATAAAAAAAGAAGAACAAGTGAGTCAAAAAGCTGATCAAAAATCAGAGAGTGTTGCGGTTGAGAAAAAAGAAGAGAAAGTTGCGGCTGAAACGGAAGTAAAAACTGAAACGACCGGGGAAAAAGCGCCTGCCAAGGCCAGGAAAAAGAAAATCCGCCGGCAGGTTTTGCGCGGACAAGCGCATATCCAATGCACATACAACAATACTCTTCTCACTTTTGCCGATCAGGGCGGAAAAGTTCTTGCCTGGTCAAGCGCCGGATCTCTGGGATTCAAAGGAGCCAAGAAAGCGACACCTTACGCGGCCACCCAAATTGTCAACGCGGCTTCGGAAAAAGTGGCGAAATTCGGCCTCAAAGAAATTGACGTATATGTGAAAGGCGTGGGAAGCGGGCGTGAAGCGGCCATCCGGGCGCTTGTCAATAATGATTTTGAAATTAATCTCATCAAGGATATAACTCCGATTCCGCACAACGGATGCCGGCCCAGAAAGCCCCGGAGAGTGTAATAATTCCATTTCAACCAAATGACCAAAATATCTGCCAAATGCAAACTTTGCCGCCGGGCGGGAGAAAAACTCTTTTTGAAAGGGGAGCGTTGCGGTACGCCGAAATGTGGAATTGTGCGGAAGCCTACTCCGCCGGGAATGCACGGAGCGAAAGGCCAGCGCAACCGGAGCGAATTTAGCCAGCAACTTGCTATGAAACAGCGGGTGAAGAGGATTTACGCCGTGATGGAAAGCCAGCTCAACAAATATTTCCAGGCAGTGCGGAACAAACAAGGTGTCACGGGAGATCTTCTCATGCAAAAATTGGAAATGCGCCTTGATAACGCCGTATATCGCGCGGGACTTGCCTCCAGCCGTCGCCAAGCCCGTCAAGCGGTAAAACATTCCCTTTTCCAATTGAATGGAAAAAATGCCAATATTCCCTCCATTGAACTCAAGGTGGGGAATGTTATTTCCATAAAAGAAAACAAGAAGGAGAAAACCTATATCAAGCAAATCACCCAGGCAATGAAGGAAAGCAAAGGAGCGGGATTGCCGGCTTGGATCGCCATCGATCCGGCCAAAATGACTGTCGAAATCAAAGGAAAGCCGACCCGCGACGACTTCGGATCCGGGATCGATTCCCAGATGATCATTGAGTTTTATTCCAAGTAATTTTTGAACTTTATATTTATTTTAAAAAATAAGCTCTAAAAAAATGCAAAAAGTTTCGCTCCCAATTGCTCCCAAATATACGGATCTTGGAAATAATATCGGAAAAATTGAAATCGACGGATGTTATCCCGGATACGGGACTACTCTCGGAAATTCCCTCCGCCGGGTTTTGCTCTCCTCACTGCCCGGAGCGGCGGCTGTTTCAGTGAAAATCAAAGGGGTTTCCCATGAATTTTCGGCTATTCCGAATGTGCTTGAAGATGTCATCCAAATCATCCTCAATCTGAAAAAAGTCCGTTTCGTTTCCCACGAAGATGAACCGGTGAAGCTCACACTCAAAGAAAAGGGAGAAAAAAAGATAACAGCTGCCCAAATCCAGTGTCCGTCCAGCGTGGAAATCATCAATAAGGACGCGGAAATTGCTACAATTACTGACAAGAAGGGAGAATTAGAAATGGAAATCGAAGTACAAAAAGGCCTTGGCTACGTGCCGGTGGAACAGCAGGAGCGGGAAAAGAAAGAAATCGGCCTCATTGCGATTGATGCGGTTTTCACTCCGGTGCGCCGGGTGAATTATGGCGTGGAAAATACCCGTGTCGGAAAAAGGACCGATTATGACAAAATTATCCTCGAAGTGGAAACGGACGGTTCGATATCTCCGGAAGAGGCCTATCTCAAAGCGGTGGAAATCGTGATTGACCAATATGCCGCCATAAAGGATTTTGCGGTCGAAGAAGAAGTGGAAAATCCGGTGGAAGAAGCAGGAGAAGAAAAGAAATCTGTTGAAGAAGGTGAAGATAAAGAAAAACAAGAAACTGTTGAAGCGGAAGAAAAAAATAATGAAGATAGAAAAACTGCCGTCGAAGGGCTTTCTTTCTCTACGCGGACAATGAACGTCCTTGAAAAAAGCAATTTGAAATTTGTTGAAGATATCGCCAAGATGTCTGAAGAGGAACTCATGAATTTGGAAGGAATGGGCGAGAAAGGGATTAAGGAAATCAAGAAAGCTATCGGGAACCTGGGATTCACTTTGAAATAAGCAAGAGAAACGCACACCATGAAACATCTGAAAGTAGGGAGAAAATTTAGCCGGGAAAAAAAGCAAAGAGAGGCTATGCTGAAGACCATGCTCGGGGATTTGTTGGTGAAAAGAAAGATGAACACCACTCTTGCCAAGGCGAAGGAGCTGAAATCAATCGCCGAGAAAGCAATCGGCCAGCTCAAGAAAGCGCCGAGTTTCCGCGTGGCGAAGTCCAGACTGCCGAAAAACGTGACACCGGCCATACTCAAAGAAATTATCGAGAAAACCGCTTCCCGGAACAGCGGATACACGCGGATCACGAAGCGGGGCCGCCGCCTTTCGGACAGCGCCGAGATGGCAAAGATTGAAATCATTGAGGACGCGCCGAAACCGGTTGCGGAAGATAAGAAGACTGATAAAAAATAAGACACTATGAGCCAGAAGAAATATTATCTTTTCAACGCAGAAAATTTCATCTTGGGACGGATGGCAACCAAAATTGCCATATTGCTCCAAGGGAAAAATGAGGTTGGATATGCTCCCAACAAAACCGGAGAAGTTTTTGTGATTGTGACCAATGCCGACAAGCTCAATGTTTCCGGCCGAAAAAAAGATGACAAAATGTACCATTCTTTTTCCGGATATCCCGGGGGAATCACTTCTCAAAAGCTGAAGGACGTGATTGGGCGCGATTCGCGCAAAGCCGTTTGGGAATCCATATACGGAATGCTTCCCAAAAACAAGCTTCGGGATGTTGTGATGAAAAAAATCACGATCTCGAAAGATCAGAACCATGGAGTGGTAAACGGCCAGATTGAAGAAATTACAGCCTAAATGAGATAAGCTCTAGATAATCTATCCTATTTTTATGTCAACAGAAAAATACTTCCAAGCAGTTGGACGAAGAAAAGTATCCGTGGCCCGGGTGCGCCTTTTTGATCTTTCCGAAGAGAAAAGCGAAGGGAAAAAGGAGGCGAACATCGAAGTCAACGGAGCGGATTATAAAAAATATTTTCCCCTTTCGGAATTAAGAGAGATTGTCAAAGCGCCTCTCAAGGCGGTTTCGGCGGATATTGCCAAGATAACCGTGCAAACGCGAGGAGGAGGCATCCGCGGACAAGCGGAAGCCACCCGATTGGGGATTTCGCGCGCACTGGTCGTAAAAGACGGGGAACTGAAAAAAACGCTCAAGGATCTGGGATATCTCACCCGGGATGCCCGCCAAGTGGAAAGGAAGAAATCCGGACTCAAAAAAGCGCGTCGCGCCCCGCAGTTCTCGAAACGTTAAAGGAATTTGTCCGGTTCTCAAAATTGACACTTTTTATTCCTATCTGATAAAATTAAACTAAAGGAACATTAATAATTTCATCTCTGCTTTTTTGAGCAGGGGAAAACTAGAAAGGCAGGTGTAACAGTGGAAAAAGAACCCGTCACTTCTGAAGAAAAAAACGAAAACGAAGAATCATCAGAAGAGGGGAGGGGTAATTTCAATGAATGGCTGGCTGAAAATATGCGTATGATCGTCAGCGTATTGATCGTAGTTGTCATTGCTGGAGGAATATACGCCTATTCAAAGCGGGCCCAAGCTCCGAGCACGAAGAAATCAGCAACATCGACCGAAGATAGCTCCGAAGGAAAAATCAGCGTGATTGGCGGCGATACAAGTGATGAAAGCGCCGGCACGGGCGACCAAGGAACTGATCAGGCAACAACTGACCAAAAAGCAGCTCCTTCGGAAACCAAAACGCAAACAGCCGAGCCGCAAACTCCGACAAGCCAGGAAACCAAAGACGCTTTCGTGGAAACTGCCGCGAAAGGTGATGGAACAACAGTACTGGCAAGACGCGCCCTTGCAAACTATCTCGAAAAGAATCCGGATTCGTCTCTTACGGCCGAACACAAGATATACATCGAAGATTATCTGCGCCGGCAAGTCAAAAACGGATCACTGAAGGTCGGAGATACGCGGGAATTCAGCAAGGATATGATTGCAAACGCGGTTGAAATGTCCAAGAAGCTGAACGAAAAACAGCTTAAGAATTTGCAAAAATATGCCCAGAGAGTACCGTCATTGAACTAATTTTTTGAAAATATTGTTCTTTTTTATACAAACCAAAGAACCGGCAACCGCCGGTTTTTTGGTGCTTTGAAGATTAGACAAATATGCAAGCATGGCCTACTATGAAACTATTAAAGCAATTAATTCTCGCTATGCCCCGAATTTATCGCAATATTTTTTTCTTTGTCTTCGTGCTTTTGTTTTTGGTGACCACTCCTTTAGCGGTCCTTTATTCCCAGGGATACCGTTTCGACCAGTATAAAAATATATTCATCCACAGCGGTTCGGTAACGATCAAATCGACGCCTTCCAGCGTGAACGTTTATCTTGACGGAGAACTTCAGCCGACCAGGTCCCTCGATATAATCAATAACTCCATCACCATCAACGGCTTGCGGCCGGGAAATTACGATGTGAAAGTAACTGCCGATAATTACAGCACTTGGGGAAAAAATATAGAAGTGCACAGCGGATTGTCAACGGAATTCTGGAATGTCCTTCTCACTTCAAAGAGTTTGACGTCGAAAGAACTGGCGGGAGAAGGGGCTGAAAGGTATTTCCCCTCGCCTTTCGGAAAAAAAATCGCGTTGGTGAAAAAGGATGGAAACAAGATGGAAATTTGGTCGCTCCTTATGAGCACCAATGTTCCCGCTTTGATATATTCAGCTGGCAATGCGGAGTTTTCCAAAAATATCCACGATAATATCGAATGGAACAGCGATGAAAAAACGATGCTGGTTCCGTTTGAAGCGGAAAGCGGAAAAGATTTTGCCATTGTCGACTCGGAACAGAAAACAGAGCCGATGCTTCTTTCCCAAATGAGCGGCCTCGCGGAAAAAAATCATGCGCGTTGGAGCCCGGATTCCCAGCAGGAACTATATTTCTTGGCAAAAACGTCCGACGAGGAAAGTACCAGTTTATATCGCGTCGATCTTGATACCCGGAAAACCGACCTTATCAGCCCGGATGTTGCGGCTTATGACCTGTCATCGAGCGCTCTTTATGTGGTACGGAAAAACAATATCATCTACAAAACCGATCTCGAGGGGAAGAATGAGGAACAGCTTATTTTCACGCCGATTGATTTTTCCGAAGCGCCGGGCGATATCCGGATCATTTCCTACGACGACAAACGGCAGGCCGTAATTTCCGAAGACGGCGAATTTTTCGTGCACAACGATGGGGAAACCGGGGAAATTCTCAAAAAGATAAAAGACGGAGTCCAAGGCGTCCAATTTTCGAATGACGGCAAGAAGCTCCTGTTTTGGACGAATAATGACATCGGCGCCATGTTCCTGCGGGAATGGGACGTCCAGCCGCGGCGCGAGGAAAATGAAATCCAGCAGGTTGTCCGCTTCTCCGTTCCCATAAAAAATATTTTTTGGTATCGCGACTATGAGCATGTTTTTTTCAGCACCCAAGGGACAGTGAAAATAATCGAGCTGGACTCCCGCGACCATCGGATCGTTGACAACGTCTTCAAATATAATTCCGACAACTTCACAAGTTCGTACGACACGGGAAACGGAATTTATTATTTCCTCGACGAAACGAACGGAACGAAAAAATTATTCGAAGTGTACATCCCGGAACAAACAAACATCCTCGGGATGTAAAATAAAAAAAAGTTGCCTGTGGATAACTTTTTTGACTTGCAATTGAAAAATATTACTACTATAATAAAACCAGCCAAGAAATATTTTTGAAATAAAAATAAAATTTAAAATCGAAGGGAGGTGATATAAATGGCAAAGAAAAAAAAGGCTGCAAAGAAAAAGGTAGCGAAGAAAAAGAAAAAGGTTGCTAAGAAAAAAAAGAAAAGATAGGCTGAACCAACTTTCTTTTTGCAATAGAAGTTAGAAGCGCCCTCGCGGGGCGCTTCTACGTTTTTTATTATTAATTTTTTTATTCTCCGAGATTATTTTAGAGACTAGACCTCCGATTGGAGATCTAGCCTCTTTTGCATATCAAGTTATTTTAAATTCCACTATTCGCCATTTTCCGGCCAAATCTTTGGAAAATCGGGGTTTTGCGGAGGGGAAAAGGCTTTTTATTTCTCGCAATATTTCCGGTTTTTGTTCGGGACTGATTTCGATGAACAACGAACAATGATCAACGGACGGCAGTGAATTCTTTATCTGCCCAAATAATTTTTTATAGTGATGCAATCCGTCTTTTCCACTGACCAACGCACTGCTTGGTTCGAATTTTAGATTTTTAAAATTTGCTTTATAATTTTCTTTTGAAACATAGGGAAGATTGGCAATGATAAAAATATTTTTACTAGATAAATTTTTTTGTTTCAAAAAATAATCCAATAAATACGATTGGATGAATTTAATTTTTTTTGCCGCCTTATTTTTCTTCGCATTTTTCTTCGCAACGGAAAGTGCGTCTTTGGAAATATCAAGAGCGTAAAAATTTATTTTTTTATTTTTAACATTTTTAGCAAGCGCTATGATTATATTTCCGGATCCGGTGCCGACGTCGATGATGGCATCCGGAATTTTGCATTTTGCATTTTGCATTTTATCAAGCACCCTTTCAACCACCAATTCAGTCTCCGGACGGGGTATCAGGACATGCTTATCCACTTCAAAATCCAAACCGAAAAATTCTTTCCGGCCGGCGATATAAGCGACCGGCTCGCCGGCAAGCCTTCTGTTTGTGAAATGCTGATATTTTTTTTCTTGCAAGCGGGTCAACTTCTTTTCCGGATGGGCGATGATATATTCCTTGGGCTTTTTCAGGGCCAAAGACAAAAGAATCTCCGCATCGAGTGGGGAGATTTTATTCGCAAAAGCATATTTCGCCAGTGATTCCCTGATGGTCATAAATTCGCGATAAATTATGTATTTATCTTTCTCTTCACGTCTTCTTCTTCCAAAACATCAATGATTTTTCCGAGGTCTCCGTCGAGAATTGTTCCGATGTTGCTCCAATTTTCCTTGATGCGGTGGTCGGTAATGCGGTCTTGGGGAAAATTATACGTCCGGATTTTTTCACTGCGGTCTCCCGTGCCGATCTGGCTCTTCCTTTCGGCGCCCAGTTCTTTCATTTTGCGCTCTTCTTCGGCGGCGAGGAGGCGCGATCGCAAGACTTTCATGGCTTTCTCGCGGTTCTTGATCTGGGATTTTTCGTCCTGGCAGGAAACAATTGTTCCGGTGGGGATATGGGTGATGCGGACGGCGCTATAAGTCGTGTTGACGCTCTGTCCGCCCGGTCCGGAGGAGCAGAAGGTGTCGATGCGCAAATCCTTGGGGTTGATTTCAAGATCCACTTCTTCCGCTTCGGGAAGGACCGCCACAGTGGCGGTTGAAGTGTGGATGCGTCCGGATTTTTCCGTTTCCGGCACCCGTTGGACGCGATGCACGCCGGATTCATATTTCATTTTGCCATATACCCCCCCGCCATCAATGCTCGCGATCACTTCTTTGTATCCGCCGATGGAATTCGCGCTTGAGCTCAAAACAGCCGCCCGCCAGCCGTTTTTTTCGGCGTAGCGGAGATACATTTTGAGAAGCTCTGCGGCGAAAAGGGCTGATTCGTCGCCGCCGGCTCCGGCCCGGATTTCCACGATTACGTTTTTGGCGTCGTTCGGATCCTTGGGAATGATCAATCTTTTGAGGTCATTTTCCGCATCCTCTTTCCGTTTGGCAAGGGTGATGTTCTCCTCCATAGCCATACTTTTCAATTCTTCGTCTTTTTCGTTGTTCATGATATCGGCGTTGTCGTGCATGAATTTTTGGATTTCTTCAAGTTCCGCGATTTTTTGCATGATTTCCTCAAGTTCGGCCATGCGGCGCCCTATGGTTTTCATTTTTTGTGCGTCGGAAACCACCGCGGGATTCCCCATCCCGGTTTTTAGGGTTTCGTATTCGGTTTTCAGGGCGTCGATTTGACTTTTCATAATTACCAATTCCTAATCCTAATATTCGCAAAATTTGATTTTATTGTCAAAAAAGCGCCATAACGGCGCTTTTTGTCGAGAAGTGTTTTATGCTTATTTCTTTGCTACTTTCTTTACAACCTTCTTCCCGCCTGCAACGCTTCGCGTAGCACTGCGGGCAGGCTTCGCAACTTTTTTTACAACCTTCTTTTTGGCAACCTTGGCAGTCGAAGCCTTTTTGGCGGCTTTTTTCTCTTCAACCCGTTTCAGTTTTTCGGCGGTCATTTGCTCGGTTTTGCTCATCCGTTTTTTGAAGCGGTCAACCCGGCCGGTGGTGTCGACCAAGCGCTTTTTGCCGGTATAAAACGGGTGGCAAGCCGAACAGACTTCGACTTTGATTTCCGGCTTCACGGATCCGGTGGTGATGATGTTTCCGCAAGCGCAGATGATTTTGGCTTCGGAATGGTATTTTGGGTGGATATTTTTCTTCATAATATATGGGGTAAGATTAGTAAATTTACCTAGAAATCCTAGCATAAATATATATGATTGACAAGTCCCGCGCTTTTTGATAAGATTATTTGCGTTAATAAGCATACTCCTCAAGGGAAATTCCTTGTCCCCACTAGCGGGGTGGTTCGAGGGGTAGAAGATGATAATTAAAGGAAAAAACCATGAAAAATGACCAAAAGGCCCCGATCGAGGGGCAAACTGCGAACAGCCCGGAAAAAGCGGCTGGTTTTTCTTATGAAAAACTGGAGCTCGATATCGCCAGCATGCTTCGGGCAGGACTCCATTTCGGGCACAAAAATTCCCGATGGAACCCGAAAATGAAAGAATATATTTTCGGCGTAAAGAATAATATCCACATCATCGATCTCGAGAAAACCGAAGGCCTTTTCAAGGAAGCTTTGGAATTTCTCGCGAATACTGTTGAAAACGGAGGAAAAATTCTTTTCGTCGGGACCAAGCCGCAAGCCCGGAACCTGGTCGAGGAGGTGGCAGCTGCCCTTGATATGCCTTATGTCAAAAACCGCTGGTTGGGCGGGACTTTCACCAATTTTGGAGAAATCAAGCGCCGCATCAAATATTTCAATGATCAGGAGAGCCTGATCAACAGCGAAGAAATCAAGAAATATACCAAATACGAGCAAAGCCGGATCAAAAAGGAAGTTGAACGGATGGATGAAAAAATGGGCGGGATCAAGCGGATGGAAAAACTCCCCCAAGCCGTTTTCATCATTGATATCAAAGATAGCGATCTTGCCGTGAAAGAGGCGCGCCGCGCGGGAATTCCGACAGTGGCTATCACGGATACCAATACGGATCCGACACTGGTTGATTTTCCGATTCCGGCCAATGACGATGCTCTTTCCGCGCTCAAGTATATCTTGGGCCTCGTGGCCAAAAATATTGCCAAGGCCAAACAGGCGGCCAAGGCTGAAAAAGCGGGCCAAAAAAATTCATAAGCTATTAAAACCTCAAATATATGGGTGAAATAAAAATAACCGCCGAATTGGTGAAAACCTTGCGGGACCAAACCGGGGCAAGCATCATGGAATGCCGGAACGCTCTCGTGGAAACGGAAGGGGATTTGGAAAAAGCGGTTGAAAGCCTGCGCCGGCGCGGAAAGGAAAAAGCCCGGAAAAAAGCCGGACGGGAAACCGGCGAGGGCGTTGTGGCAACGTATGTCCACGGCAACGGAAAAATCGGCGCTATGGTTGAATTGCTTTGCGAAACCGATTTTGTGGCCAAAAATTCCGAATTTCAGGAATTGGCGCACGACCTTGCCATGCATATTGCGGCGGCCAATCCGAAATATTTGTCGATTGAAGACGTGAGCGCCGAAGAAAAGGACGAATTTGAAAAGGTTGCCCGGGAGGAATTCGCCAACGAGAAGAAGCCGGCAGAAATCCTGGAAAAGATAATCGCCGGAAAAACCGCGAAGCACTTTGAGGAAATGTCGCTTCTTGCGCAACCATTTGTCAAAGATCCGGATGTTACTGTCGATGAGCTGATCAAAGAGAAAATTGCCAAAATCGGAGAAAATATCAAAGTCGAAAAGTTTTCCCGGTTGGAAATATAAATGAGCCTCATTTTTCTCAAAATCCGTCCCTGGGAGAGCCGATGCTTCGCGAAAACAAGCCATTCGCTGGAAAAAGGCGACTTGGTGATTGTGGAGAGCGAGGAAGGGACAAATTCGGCGATTGTGGAAAAAGTTATCACGGAGGAGAAGAAGCCGGGGAATTGCGCAGAAGTCAAGCTAGTAAGGAAGGCGAATTTGCGGGACGTGAACCTTGTTAAAAGCAACCGGGAGAAAGAAGCGGAAGCTGTCAAAATTTGCCGCGATGAGGTGAGGAAGAGCGATCTTCCGATGAAAATCGTCGGCGCATCGTATTCTTTCGACGGAGGGATGGTTTCCTTTGCTTTCATTGCAGACGGCCGGATTGATTTTCGCGAACTGGTGAAAACCCTTTCCAAAAAATTCCAGCGTTCCATCCGGCTCCATCAAGTGGGCGCCCGGGACGAAGCGCGCAGCTCCGGCGGGTATGGAATATGCGGGCGAGAACTCTGTTGCATCCGCTTCAGCGACGATCTGCCGAGCATCACTTCGGATATGGCCAAGTCCCAGCAAATTGTCCACCGGGGGTCGGAAAGAATTTCGGGGCTTTGCGGAAGACTGATGTGCTGTCTTGCTTACGAAGCCGGGCAATACCAAAAAATGCTCGAAAAAATGCCGGAAATCAGGCAGGAAATCAAGACAAAAGAAGGAAAAGGAATTGTCAAAAAAATGAACGCTCTCACCGAAACAGTTTTTGTCGAACTTGAAAATGGGAACCGTATCGAAGTAAAAATAAAGGATGTTTAGCCAATTTTCGAACAATTCGTTTTGGATATATATGCCGCCGGTGATACTCGTCATTGCTCTCGCCGGGCTTATTGTGATCCTCGGGAAAAAATCAGGGGAATTCAAAAAAATAAGCGCTTTGCAAGCAAGGATTGAAAATCCAGCCGGTGAGAAAAAGAATTGGAAGAGCAGGTTTTCCGGGCTGGGAAAGAGCTTTCTTCATTTTCTGGAAAAGGTCCTTTTGGGAACGAAAAACGTGTTCAGGAAAATTGAACAGCTGTTCTCCGAATGGGCTTCGAATTTGCGGGCGAGGCGGGATGCGAAAAAAGCGGAAAAATTCGAGGAAGACATGGCAAAAAGTAGCCACGAGGAGGAGATAATCCAAAAAATTGAGCAAGCCGAGGAAATTTCCATGGATATTATGGAAGATCACGGGAGCGTGCGCCAGATGGTTGGCAGTGAAGTGATCGTCCGGAGAAAACCGGAAGCTCCGCCGGTCGTGCTCAAAAAAGAACCTCTGCCGGAAGACAAGGTGCGGGAAGCCGCTCTCATATACCGCATCGCCGAGAATCCGAGAGATATCGAGGCTTATCGCGAAATCGGGGATTATTATATGGGGATCGGAAACATAAAAGACGCGAAAGAGTCATTCAAGATGGTGCTGAAGCTCCGTCCGCGCGACCTCAAAGCCAAAAGCGCCTTGCGGGAGATTGAAATGAAGATGAGATTAGGAAGCTGAATGAAATAAAAAAAAATCGCCGAAGTAGCTCAGTGGCCAGAGCAACGGTTTTGTAAACCGTTGGCCGTGGGTTCGACTCCCACCTTCGGCTCATGGGCTCAATGGCACCCGCCCGAACGTGCCGTTCGGTACGGGCGGGGAGCAACTGTTTTGTAAACAGTAGGTTATCAGTTCGACTCTGATGGACGGCTCACAATTGAATATAAGTTGGGTAGGTGGCAGAGCGGTCAATTTAATAATTTGACAAACGGATGTTATTTGGATAGATTAAGGACATGGCTACGAAGTGGACGAAAATCGAGGAGCAAGTTAAAAAAAAGGAACTGCGCGAACTTTATGTCGGACAGAATAAATCAATTGGAGATATTGCAACAATTCTCAAAATAAACGAGAGTACGGTATATGACAGGTTGATCAGATTGAAGATTCCAATAAATCGATCAGCAAAAAAGGGATTCAATAATATCAGAACAGATGTGAAAATTCCCGGATTTTCAGCCAATCTTGCCGAATTTATGGGTATTATCCTGGGTGATGGTCATATAACGACATCGCAAATAACAGTAACGTTAGGGAAAAAAGAGGAGCAATTCGTTGATTATGTGGTTGATTTAATGGAAAAACTATTCAATGTTCGTCCCAAAAAAGCGTATACTAAAAGAGGTGATATCGTGGTTTATCTAGGTTCTGTCAGGCTTGTCAGGTGGTTATTTTCAATGGGGATGGTTTCCAATAAAGTTAAGTATCAAGTTGATTTCCCTAAATGGATATTCGATCGCCGCGAATTTATTAAAAAAGCCCTAAGAGGATTTTTTGATACTGACGGTTCAGTGTATAAATTGAGATTTGGAACACAGCTGTCTTTTTGTAATAAATCCAGGCCTCTGTTGAATTCAACGCATAAGATGTTAGTGTTAATGGGATTTTCACCTTCGAAAATAAGCAATGATAAAAATATATACTTAACAAAGAAAAAAGATCTAGTTCAATATCATAAAGTAATCGGATTTGGCAATAAGAAGCATGAACAACGCTTCTTGGAGTTTATTAACATGGGTGCGTCGCATAGCGGCAATTGCTCCAGACTGTAAATTTGGCGCCCTCCGGGCTTCGCAGGTTCGAGTCCTGCCGCACCCACATTTTGCAAAAACTGGTTTCGAGGGAGCCAGCTTTTGTTCTTTATTAAAGGGATTGAGTAATGATAAACTTAAAAGATGCGGCTAAACGCGTCTTTTGTGCGTTTCCGAGATACATCATTAAAAACCTTATCATAGCGCATTCTGGACTTTTTGCAGTTTTTATCTTATATTTATAGCGTATGTTGAAAGAAAAAATTGCCGAAATCAAAACCAAGAGTTTTGCAGAAATCGAAAAAACTGCTTCGGAGCAGATGCTTTATGATGTCAAAGTGAAATATCTCGGCCGCAAAGGAAAGCTCACGGAAATCCTCAAAAATCTCAAGAATTTGGATGAAAAAAAAAGAAAAACCGTCGGGGCGCTGGCCAACAGGATCCGGATGGAAATTGAGAATGCAATTGCAAAACACGGCCGGGAAATGTCTGAAAAAGTCGATTGGGAAAAAGAGGCGATTGACGTCACCTTGCCGGGAAAAAAGCAAGAGCTTGGACACTTGAACCCGATCACTTTGGTTCAGCGGGATATTGAAAAAATATTCACTTCCATGGGTTTTGAAATTGCCGACGGACCGGAAGTGGAGCTTGAGCGTTATAATTTTGACGCTTTGAATTTTCCGAAAGACCACCCGGCGCGTGATATGCAGGATACTTTTTGGGTGAAATCCAAGAAAGAAAGCTTGGTTTTGCGTACCCATACCTCGCCAGTGCAAATTCGCTATATGGAAAAACACAAACCACCCTTGCGAATTGTCGCTCCTGGACGGGTTTTTCGAAATGAAGCAACGGACGCCAAACATGAGCATACACTTCATCAATTTGAGGCTTTAATGGTCGGCGATGATATAAGTGTTGGGAATTTTAAATATATCGCCCAACAATTCTTCACGATTTTCTTTGGAAAAGAAACGCAAATCCGTTTGCGGCCCAGCTTTTTTCCGTTCACCGAGCCAAGTTTTGAATTTGATATCAGTTGTTCAATTTGTGGCGGAAAAGGTTGTCGAACTTGCAAACAAGCGGGTTGGATTGAAATTGGCGGTGCCGGAATGGTCAATCAGAATGTTTTTGCGGCGGCGGGATATCCAAAGAACAAGTATCAAGGATTCGCTTGGGGTTTTGGCCTTGAGCGCCTTGCTATGATGAAATACAAAATCGATGATATCCGTTGGATTGAGAGTGGAGATTTGAGATTTATCAAACAATTCTAGCACTTTTTTAAGACATGAAATACTCATATAACTGGCTAAAAGAGCTATCAAAAACAAAACTGGCACCAAAAAAGCTGGCGGATCTTGTGACGCGGCGGGCTTTTGAACTGGAAGAAACGGAGCCGATGTCGCGCGGGCTTGAAAATGTGGTTGTCGGCCGAATTGAAAAAGTGGAAAAACATCCGAATGCCGACCGTTTACAGCTCGCAAAGGTGAATATCGGTTCAAAAATTTTGGATATTGTCTGCGGAGCGCCGAATATCGCTCCCGGCCAAAAAGTTCCGGCGGCTCTCGATGGTGCATGTCTCCTATCCGGTATCCAAATCAAAGAAGCTGAAATTCGGGGCGCAAAATCGCAAGGAATGCTTTGCAGTGAAAAAGATTTGGGGATTGGCGAAGATCACGCGGGGATCATGATTCTCGAGAGCGATGCCAAAGTCGGGGAAAATTTGGCGAAATATCTCGGCTTTGACGATGTCCAGTTGCAATTTGACATTCTGCCGAACCGGGCGCACGACGCGCTTTCGCACATAGGCATGGCGCGGGAAATCTGCGCGATTGAGGGGAGGAAAATAAAATTTCCCTCAATCCCTCTTCATAAAAGAGGGAAGATTGTTGGAAACTTATCTATTGAGATAAGTGACAAGAAAATTTGCCCGAGATATATTGGAGTGAAGATGGAAGGTATTGAGGTTATGCCGTCACCAACTTGGATCGAAGCGCGGCTCAAAACTTGCGGAATCCGTCCGATCAATAATATTGTCGACATTACTAATTATGTCATGCTTGAAACCGGCCAGCCTTTGCATTCATTCGATGCGTCGGCAATTAGTGATCAAAAATCAAGGATTAATATTCAGGTCAGAAAAGCAAAGAAGAATGAGAAAATCAAATTGCTTGATGAAAAAGAATATGTGCTCAATGAAAATGATATTGTGATAGCTAGCCCCGAAAAAGCCTTGGCTCTTGCGGGAGTGATGGGTGGAGAAAATTCCGGCATAAGCGATGAAACCACGTCGATTGTTTTGGAATCGGCCAATTTCAATCCGACAATGATCCGGAAAACACGGGCAAGGCCGGGACTCAACTCCGAGTCGTCATATCGCTTTGAGCGGGAAGTTGATCCGAATCTTGCGGAAGTCGGCGCCGCGCGGGCAATTGAGCTGATTGAAAAATACGGCGGAAAGAATGTGAAAGTTTCGGCGTATAAAGATGTTTATCCGGCGAAAGTCAAGCCTTGGAAAATCAAGCTGGATCCGGACTATGCGAAAAGCCTTCTCGGCGAAAATATTCCGGAAAAGAAAATCAAAAATATCCTGGAGAATCTCGGGATGAAGGTACTTGGAAACTTAGTTTCCAAGCGTGAGGTGGAGATTCCGACCGGCCGGATCGATCTCAAAACCCAAGAGGATTTGATCGAGGAAATCGGGCGAATTTACGGCTATGAAAATATTCCCGCTCAAGCGCCGCGGACGGAACTCACCGCCCCGACGCCCAACGAAAAGCGAATTTTCGAAAACAAACTGAAAGATTTGCTGGTCGGACTGGGATTTTCAGAAATGCTCAATTATTCTTTCTATTCGGCGAGCGACATCGAAAAATGCGGGCTGGGCATCGCGGGACATTATGAAGTGGCCAATCCCATGAATCCGGACCAGCAGTATTTGCGCCGCTCAATGATTCCCGGATTGCTTAAAAATATAAATATAAACCAAAAGCATTTCGACGAGATAAAAATTTTTGAAATCGGACGGAAATATCGCGATATTGGAAAAATAAATCCGGATGAATATACGGTTTTTTCCGGAGCATATGCAAATAGTAGAATAAATTCTCCGTTTTTTGAGCTAAAAGGCTCCTTTGAAGCCTTATGCAGATCTTTTAGGATAAAAGCCGAATACAAGAGACATAAGAGAAAATATTCCGTTTGGCATCCTGGAAGAGTGGCTGAAATTTGGATAAAAGACATAAAAATTGGAAAAATTGGGGAAATAAATCCATTGACGGCAAAACAATACGGAATTAACTCTCGCGTGGCTTTGTTTGGCGTGAGTGTTGATAACTTATTTAACGCCTTCTTGGCAAAAGAAAGGCAATTCCGATCGATTTCCAAATTTCCTTCAGTCAAGCGCGATATCTCGATGTTTGTTGGCGGTGACATAGTTTACGCCGATATCGAAAAAGAAGTTGAAAAATCCGGCGGGGAGTTGGTTTTGGGAGTCGAGTTGTTCGACCTTTTTGAAAAAGATGGCGAGAAAAGTCTCGCCGTTCGGGCGGAAATCGGTTCGAACGAAAAAACGCTCACTTCTGAAGAAATTGATGCGGTGATGGGAAAAATCATTAGTAATTTGGAAAAAAATTTGAAAGTGAAGGTGAGAAAATAGATGCAACATCCAACCCCAACTAAAATAACTACGCTTTGCTTAGCGTACAAGCATCCGAAAATACTCCTTGGCCTCAAGAAGCGGGGTTTTGGCGAGGGTCGCTGGAACGGATATGGCGGAAAAGTTGAAAAAGGAGAGACGCTTGAAGAAAATGTTGTGCGTGAAATGCAGGAAGAATGCGGAATCACGCCGACGAAGTTCGAAAACCGGGGCGTGATGTATTTTGAATTTTCCGAAATTCCGGATCAAGTCTATGAAGTGAATTTGTTTTTGATTGAAGAATATATAGGTGAACCAGTGGAAACTGAAGAAATGAAACCGCAGTGGTTTGGCGTTAGCGATTTGCCCTGGGACAAAATGTGGGACGACGACCGGATTTGGTATCTTTTGTTCCTTGAAGGCAAGAAATTCGAAGGAAATTTTTTGTTCGACGGGAATGAGAAGGTAATCCGGCACGAGATAGAGGTAATATAGTAAATCATCTATGAAAGAAATATCAAAACGTTATAATCCTTCCGAAATTGAGCCGAAGTGGCGGGAATTTTGGGAGAAAAACGGAATATATAAATTCAATCCCAAAAAGAAAGGGAAGGTTTTTTCCGTGGATACGCCGCCGCCGTATGTTTCCGCGGAACATCTCCATGCCGGCCACGTGATGAGTTACGCCCAAGCCGAGTTCGTGGTGCGTTTCAAGCGGATGCAAGGGTATAATGTTTTCTATCCGATGGGATTTGATGACAATGGTTTGCCGACGGAAAGATATGTGGAGAAAAAATATAAAATCAACAAATCAAAAATCACCCGCTCGGAATTTATCAAGCTCTGCCTTGAAGAAACCGAAAAAGGCGCCAAAAATTATAAGGACCTGTGGACGCTTCTCGGAATTTCAGTTGACTGGTCAAAAACTTACAGCACAATCAATGATCACTGCCGCAAAATTTCCCAATGGTCGTTTTTGGATTTATATAAAAAAAATCTTGTATACAAAGCGAAAAAACCGATCCTTTGGTGCACCACTTGCCAGACAGCGATCGCTCAAGCTGATCTCGAGGCGGAGGAAAAAGAGAGCAATCTGGTCTATATCAAAGCAAAAGCCGAGACCGGAGAGGAGATTGTTTTTTCGACCACGCGTCCCGAGCTTTTGCCGGCAGTGATGGGGATTTCAGCGCATCCCGATGACAAGCGTTACAAAAAACTGATCGGCAAAAAAATCATCATGCCGCTTACCAAAAAAGCCGTCACTCTCACTCCCGACGAGGCAACCGACATGAAATATGGAAGCGGAGCGGTTTATTATTGCTCCTATGGAGGCGGGGAATGCATTGAATGGCTTTCCCGCCATCCGGAAGCCGATCCGACAGAACTGGTGCTTTCCAATGGCCGATTTTCTGCTGTTGGCGGAAAGTATGAAGGAATGAAAGTGCTGGAAGTTCGCAAGCAGATCGTGAAAGATCTCCAAGAAGCCGGTGCGGTTCAGAAAATTGAGCCGATCAAACATTCGGTTTATACCCACGAGCGTTGCGGAACAGATGTGGAATACATCGAATCAGAACAATGGTTTATTAGACTCTTGGACAAAAAGAAAGAGTTTTTGAAGCGGGGAAGCGAGCTCAAATGGTATCCGGCTTCGATGAAAAAAATATACGACTCCTGGGTGAAAAACCTCAAGTGGGACTGGTGCATTTCACGGCAAAGATACTACGGCGTGCCGTTTCCGGTTTGGTATTGCGAAAAATGCGGCGGGGTAATATTGCCGGAAGAAAAGGATCTGCCAGTTGATCCGATGGAAGAAAAGCCGAAAATAAAATCCTGTCCCAAGTGCGGATCGAAGAAATTTGTTCCCGAAATGGATGTTTTAGACACTTGGCAAACATCGTCCCTCACCCCGGTGATTGGCTCAAAATTGGTTTCCGAAAAAAATGTCGAGAAGAAATTGTATCCGAACACATTGCGACCGCAAGCCCATGAAATCATCCGAACCTGGCTTTTTTATACGATTGTGAAGTCGCACTACCACCACGGCTCATTGCCTTTTCGTGACGCAATGATTTCCGGCCACGGACTCGATGATCAGGGTCGAAAAATTTCAAAACGATTGGGAAATTATATCCCTCCGCAGAAAATAATCGACGAATACGGAGCCGATGCGGTGAGGTATTGGGCAACTGGTGCGATGCTTGGGCAGAATTTGCGTTTCAGTCTCGATGAAATCAAAATCGGCCGCAAAACCACTACCAAACTTTGGAATGCGGCACGGTTCATGGGCATGAATGTGGAAAAGGCCGAGCTATTGAAAAGCGTTGACGTGCTTGAGCTGGCGGACGCGTGGATTGTTGGAGAGCTGAACAAAACCATTGTCGAAGTGACAGCGGCATTTGAAAAATATGAATACGCGCGCGCCAAAGAATCAATCGACAAGTTTTTTTGGTCGAAATTTGCCGATTATTATGTCGAGATGGTGAAATACCGCTTCTTCGGCGATGATGAAAAATCCAAAAAAATCGCCGGAAAAACGCTTGCGACGGTGTTTTTCAACATCGTGAAGCTCTACGCGCCGATCATGCCATTTGTGACGGAAGAAATTTTCCACAGCCATTTCAAAAATCTTGAATCCGCGAAAAGCATCCACCTTTCCCAATGGCCGAATGAAATAAAACTCCCCGCCCCAAAGGGTCGAGGTCTCGCCTCGGGCGGAAAAAAAACAGCCGACATATCTGATTTTCCGACTGTGCTGAAGGCAATCGAAGAAATTCGAAAATTTAAAACCAAAAAAGGTTTGTCGCTCGGCGCCGAGGTGGAATCACTGAAACTAAAAACGAAAGTGAATCTCAAAAAATACGGGGAGCTTTTGAGGAAAGTGGGGAGGGTGGGAAAAATTTCATGAAGATCACCATCGCCAAAAATGCCGGGTTTTGCTTCGGCGTCAAGCGCGCCTACGATTTGACGTGCGTGAATTCAAAAAACTGCACGGATATTTATATTTTAGGGAAATTGGTCCACAATGATGATGTTTGTGAAGATCTTTATAAGCGAGGCATCAAAGAAACAAAATCGATTGACAATTTGGAAGAAGGAACGATCATTTTTACGGCGCACGGTGTCGGGCCGGGATTATATGAAAAAGCTACAAACAAGGGTCTTAAAATCATTGACACAACTTGCCCAAAGGTGATGAAAGCCCAAAGGCTTGCCAAGAATTTCGCCGAAAAAGGGTTTCAGGTGCTCCTTTTCGGTGATAAAAGCCACAAGGAGGTGAAAAGTATCCGCGAATGGTCGAATAACAAGGCCAAAATTATCAGTAGCTTGGCGGAAATAAAAAAAATAAAGCTCGATCCGGAGAAAAAATATTATCTTCTTTCCCAAACTACCCAAAATGTCCAGGAATTCCAAAAAATTGTCGACTACCTCGAAAACAAACTGAAAGATTTTTCGTATTATAATACGATCTGCCCTTCGACAGGTGATCGTCAAAAAGAGATTCGCAAATTGGCTCGAGAGAACGATCTTGTGCTGGTTGTTGGCGGACGCGACAGCGCCAATTCCAAAAGACTCTTTGAAATTGCGCGGGAACTGAACAAAAATACTTTTTTCCTGGAAAATGAAACGGAAATTCCGGAAAAAGCGGTTCAAAAGGCGCGTTCGATCGCCATTGCCGCCGGAGCTTCCACTCCTGAGTGGGTTATTGAAAAAATATTGAAAAAATTGGAGAAGATAGCTAATAAATAGCGCAGATGACAAGAAAATCAATCCTCATAATTTTCACTTCCGGGCTGCTTTTGGTTTGCGCCGGAGTTTGCTGGTGGGCGCTTGGTTTTGGTCCATCGTCCAAAAATCAGCAGGCATCGGCAAAAACAGAGAGTGACGAAAGCGAATCCTGGGAAGACCGTCTTCCCAGCCTTGCGGGCATTGGAGAAAAACTTGGGGAAGTGAAGGATGATCTCCAGGATATGCTTGTCGGGAAAAATGAGGATGAAAAAGCGAATTCAGGCGATTATCCCCTCCATGAAAACATATCCACAACTTTTTTTTGGGTGGGGGAGGGCGCCGATGATGACAATCACGATATTTCCAATTCACCGAGCTGTTGGGATGATAGCTGGAAAAAAAGTTTTGGCGGAGTGGACAATCCAAAGAAACGCAACGGTTTTTTTCCGTCCGCATTCACCCCTAAGGAGAATCCTTTCTATTTCGCTCTTCCATTCAATGATTTCAATTCAAAAGGAAATCGCAAACAAAATCTGGCTGACTATGTTCCCTGGTTTGGGGAAAAAGATTGGAAAAAAGACGAATCGATCTGCAAAAATCGCTGGATAAAAATAATGAAAGATGAAAAAATAGCTTATGCCCAGTGGGAAGATGCGGGACCATTTGGAGAAAATGACATCGCCTATGTGTTTGGAACCGGCGATCCGAAAAGCAAGTCGAATAAAAACGCCGGACTTGATGTCTCACCGGCAGTGCGGGATTATCTAGGACTCAAAGATATTGATAAAACCAGCTGGCAATTTGTTGACGAAAAGGATGTGCCAAACGGACCTTGGAAAGAAGTCATCACCACTTCGGGAGTGAATTGGAACTAGCTTTTTGATATTTTTTCAAAAGTGCCCGCGATACCCGTCCAATCGGGTATTTTCTATGCCTTTTATATTTTATATTGACGGATGTATTCTTTTGCTTTTTACTGTAGTACTAGTCTGTAAAGGATAAAATCATGGCCGCTTATAGCCAAAATCAAATATTTTCGGCCAAAAACCGCCTGCGCTCCAGGTTGGTACAGGTTCTTTTGGCTGTTCTCGCCGTTTTTCTGGTTGTCATGTTCGGGACAATGCTTTTTTCGATGTTCAGCAAGGCCGCCCTTCCTGATCCTAATCTTGCCATGCCGGCTTCGCAACTGAAAAGCGCCGCGCAAACCGTAGCGGACAGCACTACCGGCCAAAATCAAGCGTCCATTGTTTCCGCTACTTCAAAAACTGCTCCTTCCCCCAGCCTTCTTTCAAATGCTTCCTTGGGAGAAAATTATCGTCCGAAAATAATTGGCTACTATGTCAATTGGGACGATACCAGCTTCACTTCTCTCGAGAACAATATCGACACTCTCGACGAGTTGATTCCTGAATGGTTGCACCTCGCCGACGAGAATGGCGGCATTGCTATTGACAATCAATCAATCCAGGACAATACGCTCAATTTCATCTCTCACAACAAGCCAGGCTTGTCGATTGAGCCGCTTATCAACAATTACGATCAAAATATCGAGGACTGGAACCCGGATATGCTTGACAAAATGCTCAACAATCCAGCCGCCCGGACGCAGACCATCCAAAACCTCTACGATTTTGTGAAGAAGAACAATTTTTCCGGAATTTCAATTGATTTTGAGGCCGTTCCGGACCAGGATCAACCGCTCCTCGCCCAGTTTATGAACGAGCTTTATGCCAAATTCCATCCGGACGGGCTGGAGGTGACCCAAAATATTCCGCTCGATGATGACTCTTTCAATGCTGCCGAATTCGCAAAATCAAATGATTTCCTCATTCTCATGGCTTATGACGAACATTCCGTCGGAAGCGATCCGGCTGGCCCGATTGCCTCGCAAGATTGGTTCGTGAATGCGCTCAATGTCCGCCTCATTCAAGCGTCCGCGGAAAAATATATCGTCGCTCTCGGGAATTACGGATATGATTGGGACGGAAGCACTTTTGACGGGCAGCCATATACTTTCCAAGATGCGATGCTTTCGGCCAATGATTCGAATTCGAAAGTGAAATTGGACGCCGCCTCGCTCAATCCGACCTACGATTATTATGACGGGGATAATTTGCACCACGTTTGGTTTTTGGATGCCACCTCGACTTTCAATCAAATTTCCGCCATACGGAACACTCCTTTTCACGGCTATGCCCTCTGGCGGATGGGGTCGGAAGATCCGTCGGTTTGGAATGTCCTCAAGAGTCCGGGAAATGTGAGCCGGGAGGCGGCCAGCCCCTTGCGCTCAATGAAATACGGCTATGACATAAACTACGAAGGAAGCGGCGAAATTTTGAAAGTTACCGGGATGCCACAGGACGGAAAGCGCAATCTCACCTACGACCAATCGAAAAAAATGGTTGTTGATGAGGATATTTTCCAATATCCGTCCGCCTATACCATATATCGCTGGGGCGGAAGCGATCCCAAAAAAATCGCCCTTACTTTCGATGACGGTCCGGATCCGCTGTATACGCCGCAAATACTTTCCATCTTGAAAGAACATGACGTGCCAGCCACTTTTTTTGTGGTCGGAGTGAACGGCATCCAAAATCAAAATATTTTGCGGCAAATCGTGGCCGAGGGAAGCGAAATCGGAAGCCATACCTTCACGCACCCAAATGTTACGGAAATATCCAACAGCCAATTTGCTTTTGAGCTCAACTCAAACGAGAGCCTTCTTGCCGGGGCGATCGGCCGGCATACGCTTCTTTTTCGTCCGCCCTATGCAGAAGACGTCGAACCGGTGACGCCGGACGAGATTCGGCCGGTGCTTTTCGCTTCGGAGCAGGGCTATTACACCGTTGGAATGCACATTGATCCCAATGATTGGTCTTCCCCGGGAGTGGAAAAAATCGTGAGCCAAGTGGTTGCCGGAGCGGAAAGCGGGGAAGGAAACGTGGTTTTGCTCCATGATGGCGGCGGCGACCGGTCCCAAACTGTCGCAGCCCTTCCGAAAATAATCGAGGGTTTACAGGGCGAAGGATATGAAATCGTCACCGTTTCGGATCTCGCGGGAATCTCCGGAGATGCTGCTATGCCGCCGGTTTCCAGCGGTTCGAGGATGGTTTCCGCTTTGAGCGAAAGCGCCTACGCGGCCACCGGCTGGGGAACCGGATTCCTTTATTTCTTTTTCCTCGCGGGAATTCTTTTGGGCATAGGCCGCTTCGCTTTCATTGCTGTTCTGGCGGCTATCCAAAAAATCAGGCGGCATTTTCAGAAATTCCCCGAATATATTTCAAATTTTCACCCGAAAGTAGCGGTTGTGATTCCGGCCTACAACGAAGAAAACGTTATCCGAAACACAGTGGAATCAATCCTTGCTTCGGATTATCCCAATCTCGAAATCATCCTTGTGAACGATGGATCAACCGACAATACCCTCAATGTTATGGAATATTTTTTCGGCAAAAATCCGAAAGTGGGCATCTATTCCCAGCCGAACAAAGGGAAATGGGCGGCTCTCAACTCGGGAATTGAAAAAACGGAAGCGCCGATCATTGTCACGTTGGATGCCGACACGATTTTTCTTCCCTCAACGATTTCGCGGCTGGTCCCGCATTTTTCCGATCCGGAAGTGGGAGCGGTGGCCGGAAACACTAAGGTCGGCAATCGAAAAAATATCCTCACCCGCTGGCAGGCGCTTGAATATATCACGAGCCAGAATCTCGACCGCCGGGCGTTTGACATGATGAACTGCATCACGGTCGTTCCCGGATCAGTCGGCGCTTGGCAGAAAAAAGCCCTTATCGAAGCCGGGGGATTCAGCAACTGGACGCTGGCTGAAGATGCCGACCTTACCTTTTCCATCATCCGCCAGGGTTATAGGGTGGTTTATGAAACAAGAGCCCTTGCCTATACGGAAGCGCCGGCCACTTCCCGCGATTTCGTGAAGCAACGCTTCCGCTGGATGTTCGGCACCCTCCAGACCGCCTGGAAGCATTTGGACGCCTTCTTCCATCCGAAGAAAGGATTCCTCCATTCGGAGCACAGTTTTTTGGGGGCTTTCGCCATTCCCAATATTTTCGTTTTCCAAGTCCTTTTTCCGCTTATTTCGCCGCTCATGGATCTCACTATCCTTGGTTCGCTTGTTTGGGCTTCCTGGCAATATTTCCAACATCCGGTTGATTATTCTGCTTTTTTCACCCTTCAAAAACTTTTGGATTATTATCTCATTTTCCTTTTTGTGGATTTTGTTACTTCCGCCGCCGCTTTCGCGCTCGAAAAAGACGAGGACTGGAAACTTCTTTTTTGGTTGATTCCCCAAAGATTCTATTACCGCCAGCTGATGTACTACGTCGCCATCAAAGTTTTTCTCACCGCGCTCACCGGAAAAATCGTTTCCTGGGGAAAACTGAAGCGGAAAGCGACGGTTTCATATCAGGTTTCGCAGTGAGATTTTGACATATAAGCTTTTTTTCTTTATGCTCAAAGCATGAGACAATCCCAACTTTTCACCAAAACTCAAAAAAACGCGCCGAAAGGCGAAATCAGCCTCAACGCCCAACTTCTCATTCGAGGCGGTTTTATACACAAAGAAATGGCCGGCGTGTATACAATTCTGCCTTTGGGTTTGCGAATTATCAACAAAATTGCCGATATTATCAGAAGTGAAATGAATCAAACAGGAGGAGTAGAGATCCAATCCGCGGCTCTTCAGAAAAAAGAAACATGGGAAAAAACAGGAAGATGGAACGATGATGTGGTTGATAACTGGTTCAAGACAAAACTGAAAAACGATGCCGAATTGGGGCTGGCATTCACGCATGAGGAGCCATTGGCCAACATGATGAAGGGTTTTGTTTCTTCCTACAAAGATTTGCCGATATATGTATACGACATCAGGTCTGTTTTTCGAAATGAAGTGCGGGCAAAATCAGGAATCATGCGGGGAAGGGAATTTTTCTGGAAAGCTTTGTATTCTTTTTCCAAAAATGAAGCGGAACATAATGAATATTATGAAAAAGCCAAAACAGCCTATAAAAATATTTTTGACCGGATCGGCCTAGGAAAAGAGACGTATCTCACTTTTGCTTCGGGCGGCTCTTTTTCGAAGTATTCTCATGAGTTTCAAACGGTTTGCGAGGCCGGAGAAGATATAATTTATGCAGATGAAGAAAAAAAGGTTGCCGTGAATAAAGAGGTTTATACGGATGACGTGCTGAAAAACATCGGATTATCGAAAGAAAAATTAGTCGAAAAAAAAGCCATAGAGGTCGGCAATATATTTTCCCTGGGGCATAAATTTTCCGAACCGCTCGACTTAAAATATAAAGATGAGAAAGGCATGGATCAGTTTGTCTTTATGGGATGCTATGGGATTGGGATTTCGCGGCTTATGGGGACGATCGTCGAGCTAAACAATGACGAAAAGGGGATTGTTTGGCCGGAATCAGTCGCGCCGTTTCGGGTTCATCTGATCAGTCTCGGAAAAAACGACGAGGCTGAAAAAATCTATGATAATCTTCAAAAAAACAATGTCGAAATCTTATACGACGACCGCGACGCAAGCGCCGGAGAAAAATTCGCCGATGCGGATCTCCTTGGCATTCCCTGGCGCGTGGTCGTGAGCGAAAAATCACTTGCGAGCGGGGGAGTAGAAGTGAAAAAGAGGAGCGAAGAAAAAGGGGAGATTGTGAAATTCGAGGAGCTAATTGGAAAAATTAGATAAGGCCTGCCTGACGAAAAAATTAATTTTTTTTCAATAAACGCAACCTCTGGTTGAATCTTTTTGCTTGTGAAAAAATATCTTCATTTTTTCAGAAATTCGTTTAAGCGGAACTTGGCGTATCGATCAGATACGCTAATGACTCTTTTGGCGCATATTTTTTCCTTATCCGTCCTGGTTTTTTTGTGGCTGTCAGTCTACCGATCTGGAAGCCAAGTCGGCGGTTACTCGTTGAAAGAAATGATTACCTACTATTTTTTAGTAAATTTTCTTTCGGTGGTCATCACTTCAAGAGATGTTGCTTGGATTATGGGAGATGAAATCCGGGCAGGAGATATCACTGGATACATACTAAAGCCCATAAACTACGCGGCTCGCTTATTTTTTGATATTCTCGCCGGAGTTTTTTATAACATAATTGTTTTTTCAATAGCTTTTCTTCTCATATTCTTTTTCTTGCGGGATAAATTGGTTTTTCCTGTCAGCCCTTTATCTTTCCTAAGTTTTCTTTTTACTTTCGGAACGGCTTTTGTCCTTTCTTTCTCGTTTTCGTGCCTAATCGGCATCAGCGCTTTTTGGCTCGTTGATATAAGAGGTTTTGATTTTTCTCTGCGAACGGTTATACTGATACTGTCCGGAGAAATAATACCGGTTGATTTGCTTCCGTCATTTCTCAAAACCGCCAACCAATTCCTACCCTTCAAATATTTCAGCTGGTACCCGGCATCTATCTTCATGGGAAAGGAAAATCTTGACCTGAAAAACATCCTAATTGTTGGATTCTGGATGATATTTTTAGTGTTTTTAATATTTTATCTAAGTAACTGTTCAATATCTTTTTAACAATACTCTCACGAAACACAAAACTATCATTTGCAAACTTGAATTGAGTTTTCGTTCACAGTTCTTCCAAAGCCTTCGGCATTTTTCGAGCCAAGAGAAA
>JAQVJV010000025.1 GCA_028695025.1 Candidatus Moraniibacteriota bacterium | reverse complement strand
GAGACCAACCTGTCTCACGACGGTTTGAACCCAGCTCGCGTACCGCTTTAATTGGCGAACAGCCAAACCCTTGGGACCTTCTCCAGCCCCAGGATGCGATGAGCCGACATCGAGGTGCCAAACCCCTCCGTCGATGTGGACTCTTGGGAGGGATCAGCCTGTTATCCCCGGGGTAACTTTTATCTGATGATCTTCCACGCTCCTATAAGCGATGGTCGGTTCACTAACTTCCACTTTCGTGACTGGTCGACTGATAGGTCTTCCAGTAAAGCTGGCTTGTGCGTTTGCGCTATCGATCCGATTTCCATCCGGATCTAGCCAACCTTTGTAAACGCCTCCGTTACATTTTGGGAGGCGACCGCCCCAGTCAAACTACCCACCAGGCACTGTCCCCGGTCTGGTAGCTGAATTATAAAGGGTTTCGAAAATTATAATCATCATTAATGATACTCACAATGTGTTTCTTTACTATATTAAGCACCATTAATTGATTATAAGGTTGAGTGGCCCGTAATAAAACTTTAGAGAATTAAACGGGCCCCTAATTGTTGTTTTACTCATTAAATCCCGGAGGATAATTTGAAGTCTCTCTTTTTGAATCGAGATATAGATAATCAAAGAGAAACTTTATAATAATTATTGCCTCCAAAATTTTACAGAAGAGATTGTGAAAAAAATTTTTCATTTCACTTTTTCTCCTTTTCGGAATAGAAATTTTATAATCCAACTAACAGACCAGGGTTAGAATTGCAATTTTGACAGGGTGGTATTACACTGATGGCTCCACCTCGACCGAAGTCGGGGCTTCAGAGCCTCCCACCTATACTAGGCAGTCAAAACCACAACCCAATACCAAGTTGTAGTAAAGCTCCACGGGGTCTTTTCGTCTTGCTGTAGGTCGACGGCATCTTTACCGTCATTGCGATTTCACCGGGTCCCTCGTTGAGACAGTTTCCCAGTCGTTACACCTTTGATGCGGGTCATAACTTACATGACAAGGAATTTCGCTACCTTAGAACGATTATAGTTATCGCTGACGTTCACCGGCGCTTCGGGGATTGGCTTGCACCGCTCCCGTTAACGTTCCGGCACTGGTCAGGTGTCAGCCCCTATACTTCCCCTTGCGGGTTTGCAGAGACCTGTGTTTTTGATAAACAGTCGCTAGGAATCTTTAACTGCGCCCCTCCGAATGGAGGGGGAGACATCTCCCGAAGTTACGTCTAGTTGTTTTGCCGAGTTCCTTAACGAGGGTTCTCCCGTTCGCCTTAGGCTACTCGCCCTGTCCACCTGTGTCGGTTTTAAGTACGGACGCAATATTACGAACCTTAGAAGTTTTTCCCGGTACCCTGCTCATCTCCGTTCACTCCCAAAAGGGAACTTCCAGCCGCACCTTGGATTTGTGCATGGTGGATTTTCCTGCCATGCGTCCTCAATGCGCCTGCCCCAATCCAAATAAGGGGCAGAGACTACTAGGATACGTCACTCCATCGAATAATATTGCGGGGCCGGAATATTAACCGGCTGTCCATCGACTACGCCTTTCGGCCTCGCCTTAGGACCGCCTAACCCTGGGATGATCGACATTGCCCAGGAAACCTTGGACTTTCGGCGTGTGAGGATCTCACTCACATTGCGGTTACTCATGCCAACATTCTTACTTCCGAACGCTCCACGGTGGCTCACGCCTTCCGCTTCGCAGCATTCGGAACACTTCCCTACCAAACCAATGCTACGCATTGGAATTTCAAATTTTAAATTTTCAATTTTCAAACAATTTTCAATGACTCAATTTTAAATTTTTAAAATTTTATCATTTAGAATTGATTTCAAATTTCAAATTTAGCCTTTAAAATTTCAGTGCGAAGCACTGGAGTCCGCGTCTTCGGTACTATGTTTAGCCCCGTTGAATTTTCGGCGCGAAATCTCTAGACTAGTGAGCTGTTACGCACTCTTTAAAGGGTGGCTGCTTCTGAGCCAACCTCCTAGGTGTCTGGGAGACTTCACTTCCTTACCCACTTAACATAGATTTCGGGACCTTAGACGGCGATCTAGGCTGTTTCCTTTTTGAGCGTGGAGCTTAGCCCCCACGTTCTGACTGCCGGGATAAGATCGACGGGTATTCGGAGTTTGGTTGAGAGACCTAGGATTGCTCCACGATCCCTCATTCAGTAGCTCTACCTCCCGCGATCAATTTCCCCGACGCTAGCCCTCAAGCTATTTCGGGAAGAACCAGCTATGGCCGAGCTCGATTGGAATTTCTCCTCTACACACAAGTCATCCCCGCGTGTTGAACGGCGCGTGGGTTCGGGCCTCCCGCAGATTTTACTCTACGTTCACCCTGCTCATATGTAGCTCGCCCGGCTTCGGGTCTAATCCATGCGACTAATTTCGGCGATTAAGCCTCGCTTTCACTACGCCTTCCCCAGTTTTCAGGTTGTAAATTTATGGCAGGGGAAAGATATTTACATCTCACCCCCACATCCCCCGTTAAGGAATACTATTTCTTCCAAGGTAATCTTATCCTTCCCATTAGGACAAGGATAAGTAAACCAAAGAGTTCCGGAGCAGTAACAAACATTACTACCATAATAATTTCCCTTCCAGACAATTCCATAGTATCACCCTCCTTAATGGACTTATAATTTACACTCTAAAAACTGGGTTAGGCTTGCCGCATAGAATTAACTCGTTGGCTCGTTCTGCAAAAAGCACGCCATCACCGATGCAAGCATCGGCTCTGACTCTTCGTAAGCATATGGTTTCAGTTCTATTTCACTCCCCTCACCGGGGTGCTTTTCACCTTTCCCTCACGGTACTAGTTCACTATCGATCTCGTACAATATTTAGCCTTGGAGCTATAGTGGCCCCGGCTTCAGACGGGATTTCTCCGGTCCCGCCCTACTTGAGAATAATAACAATAAAGGCTTCTTGTTTTCGCATACGGGACTGTTACCCTCTTTGGTCTCACTTTCCAGAATTGTTCTGCTAACAAAAAACTTTGTAACTTTACTCTCATAACCTGTAAAGCATTGATAACTATAACCAACGCTTTACAAGAAGAGACGTCATTACCTCGCAACACCGTTTCACCGAAGTGAAACGGTTTAGGCTTTTCCGCTTTCGCTCGCCACTACTTACGGAATCTTTTGGATTTCTTTTCCTCCAGGTACTAAGATGTTTCAGTTCCCTGGGTGCGCTTCTACTGCCCTATGTATTCAGACAGTGATATCCTGACAAAATCAAGATGCGTTGCCGCATTCGGACATCCCCGGATCAAAGCTTGCTCATCAGCTCCCCGAGGCTTTTCGCAGATCGCTACGTCCTTCATCGCTTGCACGAGTCAAGGCATCCACCATACGCCATGAGTTACCCAGCCTTGGACACTTAAAACCAAAGCCGGATATTCTACCGCTTTATCGCAATTGCTCCGACTAAATATCGGAGCTTAGCCAGCAATTAGCAATCACTAATTCATGCTAATTGCCTGCCCGCACTCTGCGGGCATTATTAACCTACTATTTGAAATCTAAGAAATTTTTACTTCCCCTACGCTATAATCCATAAAAATACTTTTGATTTCCCCGGATAAATTTTCAAGTTGCTTTTAGCGCAGAGATGGCGATTGGAATTTTTCTGGATCCCGGATCAAGTCCGGGATGACAATACCAACCATCATCTCAACACTCACAATATTTATTCTTATTTTCGCTAGATTCGTAAATTCGTAAATCAAACAAAAAACCGCCTCATCTGAAGCGGATCGCAATAGGAAAATGCGCAAAATTTTATCCGCTTCTTTTTCTCAAATTTTTTGTTATTTTCACCATAGAATCGGGTTCTCCCCTGTTTTCCTATACTATCTCTTTTGAAAAATCGTGTCAAGCCTCTTGCAATTTGTGGATAATTTCATCCACTTTCGCAAATAATTCCTCTCTTGTGCCAGTATTTTCAATGCGAAAATCGGCTTTTGCACCTATTTTCGGGATACTTACCTCAATCTCCGCCCGCTCCATTTCCTGAAATTTCTCAAAGCTCACCGCGTCGTCGGCTTTTTCACCTCGGTCGTATATCCTCTCCCAGCGCGATTTTTGGTCAAGCGTCACATAAAGGACGTATGAATTTGAAAAACTTTTCACGAAATCGTAGTCTTCGAGAACCCGCATGCCGTTTATGAAAACGATTCCTTCATGGACAGTATCAATCCGCTTGCGAAGAGTCTCAGAAAGAACTTTATTCCCGAACCGGTTCCGAAGCGCGAAAGAAAACCATTGCAAATCCTCGCGGGAAAAATTTTCCACATAAAGGCTCAATGTCTCGCGAAGGGGATCGGCAAAGCGCATAAGGATCGCTCCGTATTTTTCACTTAAATAATCCGCTACTGTGTCTTTCCCGGATCCGGATTCTCCAACTAAGCCAATGATTATTTTTTTCTTTTCGGACATATTTTTTTATCTCTATCTCTGTTATTTTCACCAGCAAACAAAAACAAGAGTATCATACTCCTGTTTTTAAAAAATGTCTATATGTCTATTTTCACTGCCTTGCCCATCGTTGAGCAAATCACCACGCCTTTCACAAATTTCCCTTTCGCGGCTTCCGGCTTGGCTTTGCGGACCGCTTCGAGAAGAACGGAAAAATTCTCCTCCAATTTTGCGTCCTCGAAGGAGGCTTTCCCAATTATCTGATGGATATTTCCAGTATTGTCATTTTTGAAATCTGCTCGTCCTTTTTTGAGAGACTCAATCACTGCGCCTACTTTTGGCGTCACTGTTCCGCTTTTTGGATTCGGCATGAGACCTTTCGGACCGAGAATTTTTGCCACTTGAGCCAGCTTCGGCATCATTTCCGGAGTCGCCACTGCCACATCAGCTTCGATTTTTCCGGTTGTCCGCACTTTTTCAACCAATTCTTCTCCGCCGACCAGATCTGCGCCGGCCGCTTCGGCTTCTTTTTTCTGCGTTGTCGTGAATACAACCACTTTCACCGTTTTTCCGGTTCCATTGGGAAGTTGGACCGAGCTCCGCACTTGCTGGTCGGACTTCTTCGGATCGATATTCAGCCGAAAATGAGCTTCAATCGATTCATCGAATTTGGCTTTTGCGTTTTTCTTTATTTCTGCAATAGCTTCCGTAATCGTAAATGTTTTATTGTTATTCTCTTGTTCAGCCATTAACGTAAATTATTTCTTAAATCAAAATTATTCTACCTTTATTCCCATGCTCCGCGCCGTTCCCTCAATGATTTTCGCGGCTTGATCGACATCATTGGCATTGAGATCCGGCATTTTGAGCTCGGCAATTTCGCGAACCTGGGCTTTTGTCACTGTTCCCACCTTCTGCTTCAACGGATCCGCTGCTCCTTTTTCAACTTTGGCCGCTTTCTTGAGAAGATCGGCTGCCGGAGGGGTTTTCAACACAAAATCAAAAGTCCGGTCTTCATATACGGTTATTTCAGCTGGGATAACTTGGCCCATTTTGTCCTTCGTCGCATCGTTGAATTTGGTGCAGAATTCCTGGATATTAAGCCCATGCTGTCCCAAAGCCGGACCGACCGGAGGAGCCGGATTGGCTTGGCCGGCCTTGATCTGGAGCTTAATGACTGTTTTAACTGCTTTTGCCATAAATTTGTTTACGAATCATAGTTCGTAGAGACTATTATATTTTCTTAATCTGCAAAAAGTCCAATTCCACCGGAGTTTCCCGTCCGAAAATTGACACCAATACCCGGATTTTTCCTTTGGCTTCATCCACTTCATCCACTTTTCCGTCGAATTCCTTGAATGGGCCATCCACAATCTTGACCGCGTCGCCTTTTGCCACATCAATCCGATATTTCGGCTCGGCCACACCCATCCGTTTCTTCATTGATTCGATTTCAGTGGGCGCAATCGGCGTCGGCGTAGTCCCGAGACCGATGAAGCCGGTGACATTCGGAGTATTCCGCACCACATACCAGGAATCATCCGTTACAATCATTTCCACAAGAACATATCCCGGGAAAATCCGCTCCTCAATCGTCACCCTTTTTCCATTCTTGATTTTGATCTGTTTTTCTTTGGGAACCATCACGTCGAAAATCTTGTCCTGCATGTCCAAGGATTCAATTCTTTGCTTCAAATTTTTGGCCACATTGTCTTCGTAGCCGGAATAGGTGTGGATTGCGTACCAGGCGCGGCCGTGATGTTGAGTTTGTTTCGCCATAGCTATTTAATCACAAATGTTTTCAAAATATATTCAAACAAATAATCCAATGCTCCGAGAAATACAGCGATTGCCAAACTTAAACCGACCACCAGGCCCGTATACCTCACTGTTTCAGCGCGAGTCGGCCAATTGACCTTTTTGAGCTCCACCCGAGCTTCTTTTATAAATGCCGTGATTTTGTTCATTTTAGGGCTTTTTTAAAAAGCCTTCGCGGGCTTTTCTGCGTTTATATGTTAAACTCTTATGAAAAATTTGTCAAATCCTCTTAAATCAAATATCTAAGTTTGCCACGCTTCTCGCTTCCGCCTGGATGAAACGTTTGCGCGGTTCCACTTCCGAGCCCATCAAAACGTTGAAAATCTTGTCGGCTTCGGCTGCGTCTTCGATTTTCACTTGATACATCACGCGATTTTCCGGATCCATGGTCGTTTCCCAAAGCTGGCCCGGGTTCATTTCTCCGAGACCTTTGTATCGCTGGACATTCACTCCGGCAATTTTTTCCCCCTCCTCAGTCACTTCAGTTTTCACTTCGCCTTTTTTCAATTTTTCTTTTTTCAAAAATTCTTCCAAAATGTCATTTTTATCTTCT
Source organism: Candidatus Moraniibacteriota bacterium (assembly GCA_028695025.1). Lineage (GTDB taxonomy): Bacteria > Patescibacteriota > Minisyncoccia > Moranbacterales > UBA11712 > STE-71. The sequence continues at coordinate 5,346 of JAQVJV010000025.1, read as the reverse complement.
TCATTATAGGCATAATGGACTTCTTTTCCTTTTTGCAGGCGATAAAGCGGCGGAGCGGCAATATAAAGATAGCCGCGTTTGATGACTTCCTCAAAATTGCGATAAAAGAAAGTGAGAAGAAGCGTGCGGATGTGGGAGCCGTCCACGTCGGCATCAGTCATGATGATGATCCGGTGATATCTGATCTTGTCCAAATTGGCTTGGTCGCCCACTCCTGTTCCCATGGCAATGATAAGGTTTTTGATCTCCTGCGAAGTGAGCATCTTGTCGAGGCGCGCTTTTTCCACGTTCAAAATTTTTCCGCGAAGTGGGAGAATCGCCTGAAAATTCCGGTCGCGTCCCTGCTTGGCCGATCCGCCGGCACTGTCTCCCTCAACTATATAGAGCTCGCATTTGTCCGCCTCGCGAGAGGAACAGTCGGCCAGTTTTCCCGGAAGAGTCATGCCTTCAAGCGCGCCTTTGCGGATCACCGCCTGCTTGGCCGCGGCCGCCGCGAGACGGGCTTGGGCTGAAACCAGGCATTTCCCGATGATTTGCTTCGCGTCATTCGGATTTTTCTCAAGATACTCGGAAAAACCCTCCGACATGATAGAGTAGACAATTCCCCGGATATTGGCATTTCCCAATTTTGTTTTAGTCTGCCCTTCAAACTGGGGATCACGGAGCTTCACACTGATCACCGAAGTGAGACCCTCGCTCACGTCATCCGAAGTGAGACTTCCCCCGTTTTTGTCTTTAATAAGGTTGTTTTTCTTCCCATAATCATTAAGCACGCGCGTGAGAGCCGTCCGAAAACCAGTAACGTGCATTCCACCCTCAGTCGTAAAAATATTGTTCGCAAAAGAATAGAGGTGATCTTTGAGACCCTCGACATATTGAAGTGAAATTTCGACGTAAACGTCATCCGTGGTTTTTTCAACATAGAATGGACGGAAATTCTTCGTTTCTTTTCCACGATTCAAAAACTTGATATACGAAGCGATTCCCCCGTCGAAGCAAAATCCGGTCCTTTTTTCTTTATAAGCCTCCTTTTCATCTGCTACCTCCCGCTTGTCATATATTTTCACGTTCACGCCTTTGGTGAGATAGGCCTGCTGGCGGAGATAGTCAACAATTTTGTTCCAGTTCCAGGCAATTTCCGGAAAAATTTCCGGATCCGGCTCGAAAGTAATGGTTGTTCCCGTTTTTTTTGAAGCTCCGATCGCTTTGATATTTTTCAAAGGCTTCCCCTGTTTGAATTCCTGCGTCCAAGTTTTCCCTTCGCGCTGGACTTCTGCTTTCGTCCAAATGGAAAGCGCATTCACCACGCTCACGCCCACACCGTGAAGTCCTCCGGAAATTTTGTATCCGTCGCCGCCGAATTTTCCCCCGGCGTGCAGCTTGGTGAGGACCGTTTCAAGGGTGGAGACCTTAGTCTGCGGATGTTTTTCCACCGGAATACCCCGCCCGTCATCCGTCACCCGCACCAAATTTTTCGGCAAAATCTCAACAGTCACGTTTTTGGCGTATCCTGCCATCGCCTCGTCAAACGAGTTGTTCACCACCTCCCAAATGAGATGGTGCAAACCTTCGGTCGAGGTTCCGCCGATATACATCCCCGGACGCTTCCGCACCGGCTCAAGTCCTTCGAGAACTTGGATCGATTTTGCAGAATAATCTGATTTTGATTGTTTCTTGGCCATAACGTGAAAAATTTAAAATTTCAAATACTAAATTCAAAATGAATCCTAAATGACAAAATTTAAAAAATTAAAACTTATTTCAAATTTAAAATTATTTTATAGATAAATTATTCCCAGTTTGATTATCTAGAAAGAAACCACAATTCTGCCAAAAAAACCCCCGCCACCACAATCCCCCCATCCCACCAAACCAACCAGCGGAAACTTTGAAGTACGAGTAATACGCATACAGCAAGTGCTACCAGCGCTCCTTCACGAAAACTGATTCCGACGTGGATTGCGCCGGAATTTTCCTTGGAAAACATCCGCCTGGCCCAAAACAAAAAAAGTGTCGTTGTTCCCGTAAGGAAAAAAAAGAGGCTCACATAAAAAAGGACTTGGGCCAAAATCCCCCCTTGATTTGGACTTACAAGATACACTACCAAAACGAGAGCGACGAGTGCGATGAGAACCAAGAGCCTCATCCCCCAAAGATAAGTTCGAATGGTCATTCTTGCCCTGTTAAATAATTTTGCCCTGCAAAATTACCGCGAAGAGGTATTTAACAGGGTGAATTTTACCTTTCCTATTCTATCAAATTTTCCAACTCCTGGCAAGCCAAAAACCGGCGATATTCCGGCTTATATAAACCTCGAAAATAGCATTCGGGCGCTCTCCCCAATTTTGCGGCAAATTTTTCCGGGAGCAGAAGCCTTTGGATATCCGCAGAACATGGCAAGATATTTGTCCGGATCAGACCTTGCGCCCTGGCTTATCGATAAGACCCGAATCTTTTTGAAAATAATTCCCGCCGCCTTTCGTAAGAAAAAATGAAAGGTCGGCAATTTTTTAAGCAAAATAATATTTCAAAAATATGGATCAGGATTTTGAAAAAAATATGGAGGACGCGGAAGATTGGAACAGCCGCCGTTGGAGTTGGGATTATTGCGACTATGCGGATATGAAATGGCCGGAAAGCATGAAGAAGCAGTTCGTGATGGCCAAAATGAAAAAGGGTGAAAAGATACTTGAAGCGAAACTCGAATTCATGCGCGAAATACGCGCGATGATCGAGAAGATGGACGCAAAAGATATCATGCCAGCTGACTGATTTTTGAGGATTATAAAAACCACCTCGTTTAGAAACCGGGTGGTTTTTATACTTTTTAGTTATCCCCCCTAAATAAACTGACGTCACATTTTCCGGCTGTCGTACGCCCAGTGAAGAAGCGCCTGCCTTTGCCTCGGGCGGCAAGCTGGATCGTCGCGCCGGCAATTTTTCCGGACTTGTGCGATATGCCGCTTCATTGCCTTCCACCTTTTGATCTGCCGCACATCATCTTCGCACCGGCGACCCTGATAATAGCGGCAATACCACTGAAACCAGCCCCGCGGATCGTCTTTCCAGATCCAGCCTTTCTTTTGCCAAACCGAAAGCGGTTGCGACGCATTCACACCGAAGAAATTCAGCTTGGAACTGTTCCCGGGAACGCCTTCCGGATGGAATTTCGCTTTCCTAAACCAGCTTTTCGGGAATTCGCTTCGGCAATCGCGCATATACCGCCCGCCGAACACTCCAAGCGCGAGCATCTCGGCTGGCGCCAATTCCGGCTTGAAACCAGCGGCAAAATTCTTCCCCGCCGGTTCAGTGAGTTCATATCCGTATCCTCTTTGCATTTTATCGTTCACTCGGATGGTTTTTTTCATAATGAGACTCCTGAAAAAATCTTTATGGCAATCCCCTCCATTCTTCTTTTTGTAAAGAAAAATCGGTTGGCGAATAGTTTTTTGTCGTACCGTCACCTACAATTTTTCTAAAAATATATAACCGTCTATTTTTATTGTCATATTCTACACTTTCATCCCCCAGGATATTTTTTGATCCAGTGGCAACAACGGGAATAAAGCCAAGTTCCTTTTCAATTATTTGCGAGATCAGCCCGATACCAGCTTCATATTCTTTTTGCAAAAGTTTATCATCTTCAAAATAGTTTCCTCCGAACAAAACCGCGTCAATCGTTTTTTCCCTTGATAAGCTCTCGATTTCGCCAAGCCGACTTTTGAGATCCGATACAAACCCGTCCTTCCTATCTTCAAGTTGCGTATTTCTGGTGAAATAATCCGGCCTTTGATGGCTTATAATCGAAATATTTTCGCCCGTATTCTTGTCTTGACCAGCGACTACGAGCCCGAGGCAGTTTATAAAACTGTTCGAAAATTTATCCAAATTGCTAACCGGCGAAATAACATACGAATCTTTTTCCGGATTTTTGAAACCTGCTTCTCTCAATGCCTCCGGATTTCCAAAATAATTAGCATTGCCTTTTTGAGTGAGAAAAATCTCGTTATGGGATCCATTGAAATTTTTATGTTCGGGCGCCGAAACACAGACCATGATCGGTTTGATATTTTCCGAAAGATGGTCTGAATATATAGCCTCTTTTTTTCTTGAATAATCTTCGAATTGTTTCTCCATACAGCCAGTGAAAAAAATTACTCTCCGAATTTATATTTTTTCTCGATCGGTTCTTTCACCCGCCAGACGCACTCAAGTCCCTGGGGGAAAACCACCCAGTCACCGGCCGCGAAACTCGTTTTCTCGCCATTCGCGCCCTCCGCTTCCGCCGCGCCTTTGAGGATGAAACAAGTTTCCTTTTCCGGATAGCTCCATGGGAATTCGGAAATTTCTTTCGTCCATGTCGGCCAGCTTTCGGCCATCTTCATTTCTTCCTCGGTCGGCTTTCGAACTTCAATTGGCATAGTTTTGTGATTATCAATGATTATGCGATCCTATAAGCTTATTTTATTCCAAATTTCAGGGCTTCTCAAATGGAAAAGTCGTCCATACTGGAGCGAACACTCAATCAGGAGACAAATTAAGAAGCGTTTCTTTCATGGAGCATCTTTTCACAATAACGCAATATTCAATTGCATATATTGATTATAGCCCATCCGCAAACAAAAACCAGCCCTTTCGAGCTGGAAAACTTTGCGCTACTTTGCCGTTTTTCATCCTCGTCCCCGCCTGCCAATTTGGGCGAAAAAGCTACAAATGAGTCGCCTTGTTTATTTCTGCCGCTATATCTTCTTTCGTTTCTTCACGGTTTCTGACACAGTCGTTCTTTTGTTGCTATCAGCAAACCCCTTCTTAACATATCTTCCGCTACCCGCGTCTCTATAATTTTTCTTCGGCATTTTTATCACCTCCTTTCTATATTTTTATTTCTCATCTTATTTTTAGCCTAACTCTTTAACCATTTTTTCGAATCCAGCTGTGTTGACCCAGAAATTTCTCGAATTTTTGTTTTTTAAATATCTTTCAATCTGTCGCCTTTGGTTGCGCCTCTTCTTTGATCTTCTTGGCATAGAATCGAAATCTGCCAATAAATTATTCGAGTAAGTTCCGTCTAGGAAGGAAATATAAAAAATGTTCTTATCGGCTTCTTTGAGCTCTAGTATTTTGATAAGTTCATCGACCTGCTTATTTTGTTCTCCGCCATCCGTATTTAAATGCTTTGCTTCTAAAATGAAGATTGTCTTTCCGTTCTTAATTAGGAGATCTATTGACTCTTAACAATTAACTTAATACGCATGCTTTTCTAAGAAATCCTTTTAACAGCCGCTTGTCCGTTCTGATTCTCTTGACCGACTTCCTAACCAACCGCTTGAGATGCTTCAGCCCCTT
>JAQVJV010000005.1 GCA_028695025.1 Candidatus Moraniibacteriota bacterium | reverse complement strand
TTTCAAATTGTTCGCGAGTAATGTCGCTTGGATACATTTTTCTTTGCATAGTTTTGTTTGTTTTTGGCTTAAACAAAGCTCTGCAAAGAAGTATATATCAAAGAAAAGATATTGAACAGTTACTAAGCCATAATTTATTTGGCCGTTAGGGCTATAATAGACATGGCTACATTGCCGCTAAGCAACAGTGCTATATTTTTTCTGTTTTTATGCACCGTTGTCTTGGGTGGCTTAACCAAAGTAGTTTTCAGAAATTTTCTTCACATAAAAGGAGGAAAAGGAAAATGGTAATCCCTGACGAGAGCCCGACCCCGCTCTCGACAAAAAAGCCCCCGAGCGTTCACGCAACGTCCGGGGGCTTTTTAATTTGAAGTTTTCAATTTACAATTCTCAATTTTCAATAAATTTTGAATTTCAAAATTTTAAAATTGTTTGAAAATTGTAAATTGATCATTGAAAATTTTGCTGTTCCATAACAGCAAACAAGAAAGATTCACAAATCCGTAATTATCTCACATCCTCCTTTAGTGACAACAATTGTATGTTCCCAATGGCCGTTCAGCTTCCCGTCACGGGTGAGATAGGTCCAGCCGTCTTCAGAAAGGACAATTTCAAAAGTTCCCTCATTCACCATCGGCTCGAGCGCGAGCGCCATTCCCTCGCGCAAAATGATTTTTTTCATCCGCGGGTCGGCGTAGTTGAAAACCTGCGGCGCTTCGTGGACGGCGTGCCCCACTCCGTGGCCGACAAGATCCCGCACTACTTCAAATCCTTTCTCACGCGCATGATTTTCCACCGCTTTTGCATATTCATTGAGCGTTGCGCCCGGCCGGATCTCCCCAATGCCCAACTCAAGGCACTCTTTGGTGACCCGCATGATTTTCTCCGCTTTTTTGGAAATTTTCCCCACCCCGACCATCACTGTCGCATCGGTGAAAATATTTTTATATTCCACCCCGCAATCAAGTTTCACAATGTCTCCTTCAAAAAGAATCTTTTTTTCTCCCGGAAGACCATGGACTATTTCGTCATTCACTGAAATGCAAACTGCCGCCGGATAACCCTCGCCGCTTCCGCCGGGCTTGTAGCCAAGAAAAGCTGGGCGCGCGCCGGATGAAAAAATAAGCTCGCGAGCGAGCCTATCCAAATCCGATGTTTTGGTTCCCGGTTTTGCTTCATGGCTGACGCGCCGCAAGACTTCGGCCAAAATCCGCCCGCCTTCCCGCATTGCTTCTATTTCTTTTTTTGACTTGAGAGAAATCATAATCACTAATAATCGTTTTATTTTGTCATCCCGCACTTGATGCGGGATCCAGGGTAAAAATAAAAACCGAGCAATAATCAATTGTAGAAGAATAGCAGTCTGAGAATCTTACCCTAGATCCCGGCTCGGAGGCCGGGATGACATTCTAAGCTAATTTTCTTTACCAAAGCAGATATTTTTTTCATAATTCTATCGCTCACCTCTTCAACAGATCCAACTCCGTCAATTTCAATCAGTAATCCCTTATCGCGATAAAAATCAAGAACTTCTTTGGTGTCTTTATGATATATTTCCAGCCGGGTTTTTATCCTTTCGGGAGTGTCATCGATCCTTTGAAAAATTTCACTTCCGCAGATCGGACATTTTTCTTCTTCGCTTTTGACATCCTTTCCTAGGATCAAAACATGTTCGCTTTTCCGACAAATGCGCCGTTTGGAAATCCGATTGACTGATTCTTCATCCGGAATTTTTATATCAATCACTGCACCTATTTTTCGCCCAAATTCCCGCATAGCATCTTCGAAATAGGATAGTTGGTCTTGACGTCGCGGCACTCCATCAAAGATTATTCCTTGCTCTCTTGGTAAATCGGCCAATTTCACGTGCAGGACTTTTTTAAGCGTGATATCATCGACCAATTTTCCCTGGAGGTTGATGGTCTCGTGGATATGGTGGCCAAGTTTTGTGTCCAGTTTTGCCACTTCGCGCAAAAACTTCCCCATTTCGATATGCTCGAGGTTGTATTTTTTCGCCAAAATTTCGGCTTGGGTTCCCTTGCCGGAACCTTGAGGACCGAGAACTATTATGTTCACAAATTTGATCAGATTACATACGGATTAGTACGGATTACACGGATTAAAATCTGTGTAATCTGCGATAATCCGTCAAAAATTTGTACGGTATCCGCGCATCAAAATCCCTCGTAATCCCGCATGATCATCTGGGATTCGACCTGTTTCATGATTTCAATCACCACCGCGACAACGATGAGAAGTCCTGTTCCGCCGATCGTAAGCGATTGGATATTGGTAAGTCCTTGGACAACGAACGGCAAAACGGCAATCGCGCCAAGGAAGATCGCCCCCGCAAGCGTGATGCGGTTCAGCACCCGGGAAAGATATTCCATCGTGTTTTGGCCGGGCCGGATGCCGGGAACATAGCCGCCCTGTTTCTGCAGGTTTTCGGCAATCTGGTGCGGGTCAAAAGTGACCGCGGTATAGAAATAGGTGAAGAGGACGACAAGGATGAAATAAAGAGATCCGTAGAAAACCTGGTTTTTGAAAACGTTACTCACAGAAAGCGCGATGTTCGCCACCGTTTCATTGGAAGCGTTCACAAAAAAATTGGCAATCATTCCCGGAAAAAGCATGATCGACATCGCGAAAATGATCGGAATCACTCCTGCCTGGTTCACCCGAAGAGGCAAATGCGTCGAGGTTCCGCCATAAACCCGATTACCGCGCACCCGCTTGGCATAGGAAACCGGGATATTGCGCTGGCCTTCCGTCACGAATACAACCGCCGCAATGACTGCGATGGCAAAGGCCAGATAAAAAACATAAGTGAAAAGTTTCGACGAATCCCACACGGCAAAAAGCTGGGTGAGCGAAGTCGGAAGCCCGGCCACAATACCGGCAAAGATGATGATCGACACGCCGTTCCCGATGTTTTTTTCCGTGATGAGCTCCCCGAGCCACATGAGAAAAATCGTTCCCGCCGTCGCTGTGATGATGATAGTAAGAAGCTGGAAACCGGAAAGAGACGTGAAAATTCCTTGGGATTGGAAAAGTTTTGTCATTCCGAAAGTCTGGAGCGCGGCAAGCGGCACCGTGAGCCAGCGCGTCCACATGTTGAATTTTTGACGGCCAGCTTCGCCTTCTTCTTTATAAATCTGTTCGAGCTGTGGGACAATCATCGTGAGAAGTTGCATGATGATCGAAGCGGTGATATACGGCCCGACCCCAAGCATCACGATGGAAATATTGCGAAGACCGCCGCCGGAAAAAAGGTTGAGAAGCCCGAAAAATTGGTTGTTTTCAAAAAACTGGCGAAGTTCATTCACGTTCACGCCCGGAACGGGAATATTCGCCGCCAAGCGAAAAACCACCAGAATCCCGAGCACAAAAAGGATTTTGGACCGGAGTTCTTTCACTTTCCAGACTTGGAGAATTTTTTCAATCATTTTTTGTATCTAGTATTTTGTATCTGGTATTTTTTATTTTTAAAAAATATACCAGATACTAGATACTAACTGCCAGATACTATTTTCCCCCCGCTTTTTCAATCTTTTCTTTTGCGGTTTTTGACATCAAGCATTTCTCGACTGTCAGCTTCTTGCTGAGTTTCCCGTCGCTCAAGATTTTCACCGGCACTTTTATTTTATCAATAAGTTTCTTTTGAAGCAAAGATTGCGGATTGATAATATCTCCATCTGCAAAATGTTTTTCCAACTGTTCAAGGCCTACTACTTGGTTTTTCGGACGATGTGACTTGAAACCGCGCATTTTGGGAAGATGTTCGATCAGCGTCGAACGGCCGCCTTCGAAAATCGGATTGACGCTCGACCCGCTGCGGGATTTCTGGCCCTTCATTCCCCGACCGGCATAGGTACCTTTCCTTCCGCCGCGCCCGACACGCTGCTTCTTTTTGGCTGATTTTACTTTGAGTTGATGAATCTGCATTATTTCGAGTTATTGATCATTATTTTTCGTTTTCTGCCCTTTGTCGGACCGTCCGCTCAATACTTTCACATTTTCCAGCGCCGCGAGAGTCGCCCGCGCCACGCTCAATTTGTTCGAAGATCCCATCGATTTGGAGACAACATCGCGAATTCCGGAAAGTTCCACTACGGCCCGCACCGCTCCCCCGGCTACGATACCGCGGCCTGCTTTGGCGGGTTTCAGCATCACGCGGGCGCTTGCCACTTTGGCTTCCGCAGGACAAGCAATGGTCGTATTGAATCTTTTCACCTGGACCATATTTTTCTTGGCGTCATTGAACGCTTTTCGCACCGCTTCACTCACGTCCGTCCCCTTGGCCACGCCCACGCCCGCTTTTCCGTTGCGGTTGCCGATCACCAAAGTCGCCCGGAAACGGAAACGCCGCCCGCCTTTCACCACGCGGGTGACGCGCGCCAAATCAAGCAGTTTCTGGTCAAACTCCGGTTTTTCCCTTCTGGTTTGAAATTTTTTCTTAGCCATATCTTGGTATGTTGTATTTAGTATTTTGTATTTTGTATTTTTTTATGGACTCTAAAATACTAAATACAAAATACCAAATACTAGCTACTAAAAAATCAGTCCGCCTTTTCTTGCTCCGTCCGCGAGCGCTTTCACCTTGCCGTGATATTTATATCCGCGTTTGTCAAAAACAACCGATTTGATTCCTTTTTCAATCGACATTTTCGCGATTTCTTCTCCTATTTTTCCGGATGTTTCTATGCTATTCTTAGAATTTTTCAGCTTGCGGCCATCCATAGAAACCAGCACTTTTCCGGCCGAGTCATCAATGACTTGGGCATAGACATGGTTCAGGCTTCGAAAAACGCACAAACGAGGCCGCTCGGCGGTCCCGACAATTTTTGCCCTCACTCTTCTTACTCTATTTTTTCTGGATAAATTCTTTTTCATAGTTATTTTTGCCACTATTATCTCTACTTCTCTGCTCCAGCAGCTTTCTTTCCAGCCTTCTTGCGGACAATTTCACCGACATAGCGGAATCCTTTGCCTTTGTACGGCTCCACCTTCTTGAGCGCCCGGATGCTCGCGGCGAATTGGCCGACTTTCTGCTTGTCGATTCCGGAGATTGCAAGGACATTCTTCTCAATCTTTGCCTCTAATCCTTCCGGAACTTCCACATCAACCGGATGGGAAAAACCAAGCGCCATATTCAACTTTTTTCCCTGGACCGCCATGCGGTATCCCACTCCGTGAAGTTCCAATTGCTTTTCAAACCCCTTGGTCACTCCCTCGATCATATTGGAAATCAAAACCCGGGTGAGACCCCAAAGCGCCTTGGTTTCTTTGGTCACTTTTTTGATTGATACCCGGACTTCCTTTTCCGCCTGACCCACTTCAACATCCCAATGGAAATCAAAACCGAGGGTGCCTTTCGGCCCTTTCACAGAAATATTTTGTCCCGAGATTTTCACTTCCACCCCATCGGGAATTGTTATCGGTTTTTTTCCAACTCTACTCATGATATTTATTACCAAATTTCACAAATTATTTCTCCGCCGATTCCGGCTTTTTTCGCTTCATCCCCGGTCATTAAGCCTCTTGAAGTAGACACAATCGCAAAGCCATAACCGTTTCTCACAATCGGCAATTTGTCTTTTCCGGAATATATCCTTTGTCCTTCCCGGCTCACACGCTGCAATCCTTGGATATACGGCATCTTTTCGCCCTTTTCATTGCGGATATACTTGAGAGAGATCCGAATTTGCTTGTATCCGTCAATTTCTGCTTCTTCCGCTTTTTCCACAAAATTTTTCTCCTTGAGGATCTCGGCAATTTTGAATTTCAATTTCGAAAGAGGCATCAAAACTTCACCGTGTCCCGCACGGCTTGCGTTTCTTATTCTTGTCAGCATATCGCTAATTGGATCCAACATGATATTCTCTACTAATTACGAATAATTACAAATACACAAATACTTTCGTTATTACCAGCTTGACTTCTTCACGCCTGGAATCTGGCCTTCACTCGCAAGCTCCCGGAAACAAATGCGGCAAATTTCAAAATCGCGCATATAGCCCCTTTTCCGCCCGCACCTCCAACAGCGCCGGACGATTCGGCTGGAATATTTGGGCTTTTTTTTCGCTCTTGCTTCAACGGAAGTTTTGGCCATATTGGTTGATTATTGATTATCTTCTTTCTTGAATGGAAAACCGAGCAACCGGAACAATTCCAATCCTTCTTCCCTTGTTTTCGCGCTTGTCGTCACATTTACCTGAAAACCGAAAATATTATGGACGCTTTCCGGAACAATTTCCGGGAAAACGAGATGCTCCCGGACCGCCATGTTCAAATTTCCGTCCCGATCAACATTTTTCGGATCAATTCCGCGGAAGTCTCTCACCCGGGGAAGCGCTGAACCAATTAATCTCTCCAAGAAATGCCACATTCTTTCTCCGCGAAGCGTGACGGCAACGCCCACTTCCTGGCCTTCCCGGATCTTGAATCCGGAGATTGATTTCTTCGATTTGGAAAATACCGGTTTTTGCGAACTTATATCGGTGATCCCTTTCACGATTTCATCCATCGCTTCCTTTTCTTTCTGATATTTCCCGATCCCGCTGTTCACTGACACCTTCAAAATTTTTGGAACCGCCATCACGTTCTTTATCTCAAATTTCTCTTTGAGGGCCGGAACAATTTCCTTATTATATTTTTCCTTGAGAAAACTCGTCATATATTTCACCGTTTGCTGTTATATTTCGCTTTTGCACTTTTTGCATATCCTGAACTTGCTTTTTTCCCCGACTTTGAAACCGACCCGAGTCGCCTTCGCGCATTTCGGACAAACCAACATCAGGCTGGAAAGGCTGATCGCCGCCGGAACAGAAACTCTCTGTCCCTTCTCCCCTTGGCGTCGCGGGCGCACATGCTTCTTCACTAAATTCAAACCTTCCACTATCGCTTTTTCAGATTGCGGTAAAACCCGGAAAATTTTTCCTTTCTTTCCCCGATCTTTTCCGGAGAGAATCTTCACATTGTCACCTTTTCTAACTTTCATAAATATAACACTAATGATGCGAATCTTATGCAAATACACGAATTTGCGAATGGCGCGAATGTTAGTTCAGGATTCGCATATTCGCGGATTTGTATTTCTATCTACCAGACTTCCGGCGCGAGAGATACAATCTTCATGAAACCTCTATCCCGGATTTCTCTTGCAATCGGTCCGAAAATGCGGGTTCCTTTCGGGTCTTTTCCGTCCACAATCACTGCGGCATTTTCGTCAAAGCGGATATATGAACCGTCTTTTCTCCGGAAAGATTTTTTCTGCCTCACAATTACTGCTTTCACCACCGCTTTTTTCTTGACTGCCGACCGCGGCTCCGCCGATTTAACCGAAGCTACAATAACGTCTCCGATTTGGGCATAACGCCTGCGCGTTCCGCCAAGCACCTTGAAACATTCGATCATTTTGGCGCCGCTGTTGTCAGCTACTTTCAATTTTGTCTCAGCTTGAATCATGCTATTCCCTATTCATAAATTATTTCCCATTTCTTTCTCTTGCTCATCGGGCGCGTTTCCCTGATTTTCACTTTCTCCCCGACCTTCGCGCGATTCTCCGGATCATGAGCCTTGTATTTCTTGGTTGAGAGATATCGCTTCAAATATTTCGGGTGCGCCTTGAAAATATTCACTGCCACCACAGCCGTTTTGTCCATCTTGCCGCTCACGACAACCCCTTCCAAAAACTTCTTTGCTGAATTGTTATTTGCCTTCTTTTCCATAAAAAATATAATTCTTCTTAGGTTTTTTGCGTCTTGAGAATTGTGAGTATCCGAGCGATGTCTTTCTTGAGCTTGCGAAACTCCCGGTGGTTCTTCACTTGCTTTCCGGAAATATCAAACCGCATTTTGGCCAGTTTGTTCCTCATTTCAACCAAATCTTTCTTGAGCTCATTTTCATTTTTTTCCCTGATTTCTTTCGCTTTCATAAATATAACACTAACTTTATATTACCTTTCTTCCACTCGCGTCTTCACATTCAATTTGTCTCCTGCCAATTTCATGGCTTGCTTGGCTATATTATGCGCCACTCCGTCCATTTCAAATATGATCCGGCCCGGCTTCACCACCGCCACGAAATGATCCACCGTCCCTTTTCCTTTTCCCATCGGAGTTTCCGCCCCTTTCTTGGTCATCGGCTTGTCCGGAAAAATACGGATCCAAATCTTTCCTCCGCGCTGGACATATCTGGTCATGGCCCGGCGGGCCGCCTCAATCTGCCGCGAAGAAACAAGGCCGGTTTCCAGAGACTTGAGCCCGACGCTTCCGAAACTCACTTCGGTTCCCCGCTTGGCATTTCCCCGGATCTTTCCTCCGCGCTGGTGTTTCCTATGTTTTACTTTCTTCGGCATCAACATAATATTTCAGCGATCAATGGCCAAAGATCAGTGAACAATATTTATCTAGCAGTCTATTGATCTTTGATCATTGTTCTTTGTTCATTCAAATTTCTCCCCCCTATTCACCCAAACTTTCACTCCGATCACTCCATAAGTAGTTCGAGCAACTGCTTTCGCAAAATCGATATCCGCCCGCAGAGTGTGAAGCGGCAAATTGCCTTTCGAAAGCCATTCACGCCGGGACATATCCGCTCCGCCCAACCGTCCGGAAATTTCAACTTTGATTCCATTGATCCGCTTGTTTTCCATCATCCGGTCGAGAGTGGTTTTCAGCACCCGCCGGAAAGGAATTCTTTTTTCCAGTTGCTCGGCCACATTCTGCGCGATCACCATCGCATTTTCTTCCATATTCTTGATTTCTTCCACTTCCACCTTGAGATTCACCTTCTTCTGCCGGAAAAATTCGTCCTTGATAGCCTTTTTGATATCTTCCATTCCGGTTCCGCCGCGTCCGATGATGATTCCCGGCCGCGCCGACTTGATCAAAATCAAGATTGAACCGACTGAACGTTCCACTTCAACGCTTCCCACTGCCGCATTTTTGAGCTTTTCAAAAACCAGTTTCCTGATTTCCACGTCTTCTTTGAGCTGTTTGGAAAAATTTTTCTTGGAAAACCAGCGCGATTTCCAATCGCTCGTGATTCCGATCCTTATTCCTTTTGGATTGACTTTCTGGCCCATAATTCTTTGAAATTACATGCTTTTTCTCCTAAACACTTTTTTGAGGATCCCCTTGTCTCCCGCGCCCTTCTTCTTTTCATCCGTGAATTCTTTTGATTCTTTCTCCTTGGCTAATTCTTTTTTCTCTTCTTTTGCTTCTTCTTTTCCGATTTTTTCCTCAACTCCCGTTTTTTTCACATCTTTGATTTCCTGTTTGGCCACTTTTTTCCGCCCTTTGCCTTTCACTTTTTCATCAAGGACAATCTCCACGCTGCAAGTCCTTTTGAGAAGCAATGTCGCCCGTCCATGCGCCCGCGGAAGCCATCTCTTCAGTTTCGGACCTTCATCAACTATTATATCTTTTATGTATAAATTGTTTTTGTCAAGGCCAAAATTGTTTTCCGCATTGGCAACCGCGCTTGAAAGCAGTTTTTCAAAGTGGGGAGCTGACCCTTTCACCAAAAACTTGAGCTGGCTTTGCGCTTTGTCAGTGTCCATTCCCCTAAGGAAACTCGAAACCAGCCGGACTTTCCGGGGAGACTTGCGTAAATTTTTGAGCTTGGCTGAAACAATCATAAATATAACACTAATGATGCGGATCTTATGCAGATTCGCGGATTTGTATTATTTTACTTACTGGCTTTTGCCGCCTTTGACACTTCGGCCGCCTTGGCTTTGGCCGCCGCTTCCTGTTCCTTCTGCATCTTTCCACCATGACGGACAAACTTGCGGGTCAGGGAAAATTCGCCCAATTTGTGGCCGACCATTTCTTCTGTTATGAAAACTGAAATATGCTCTCTTCCATTGTGAACTCCAAAAGTGAACCCGACCATTTCCGGAACAACCGTTGAAGAACGCGACCATGTCTTGATGACGGTCTTGTCCCCCGGCTTTTTATCAGCCAGCTTCTTGAGCAATTTTTCGTCCACATAGGGACCCTTTTTGAGTGATCTCGACATATTATTTAGCGTTTATTACTTCTTCTTTCTTCCTTTAACGATAAACTTATTCGAATACTTATGCTTCTTTCGGGTTTTCTTTCCAAGCGCCGGCTTTCCCCACGGGGTCTTCGGATGTTTGAGTCCGATTCCCTGGCGGCCTTCACCGCCTCCGTGCGGATGGTCAATCGGGTTCATCACTGTTCCGCGGACGGTGGGACGAACTCCCAACCAGCGCGATCTTCCCGCTTTTCCGATTATCACCGTATTGTGCAGATAATTGCTTACTTGTCCGACAGTCGCATAACAATTCCCGCTCACCTTCCTGATTTCACCTGAAGCCAGTTTGATCTGGGCCATGTTTCCTTCAACCGACATAGGGGTAACCGAAGAACCCGCTGAACGGGCAAGCTGCGCCCCTTTTCCCGGAAACATTTCCACGAGGCACACCTGTGTTCCCACTGGAATATTTTTGATCATAAGCCGGTTTCCGACCCGGACATTGGCTTTTTCGGCCGTTGTCACTTTCACTCCTTCTTTCATTCCTTCAACAGCCACATTGTATCTTTTTTCCCCGTCGTTATATTTGAGAAGGGCGATGCAGGCGCTACGGTTCGGATCTTTCTCGATTCGGTCAACAATTGCCGGAACTCCGATCTTATCCATCTTGAAATCAATCTGGCGGTAGAGCCGCTTGTGTCCGCCTCCTTTGTGACGCACGGAAATCGTTCCTTTGGCCCGCCCTTTCCGGCGCTTTGAAAATTTGGTGAGGCTTTTTTCCGGATCATCAAAATTCTTGTCGAGCTTATTCACCGACATCTGCCGCCTTCCCGGACTGGTTTTTTTATAAATCTTAACTGGCATATATATTCAATAGCTTATGAAACAGAGAACGATATTTTAAAATTAATTATTGATCACTGTTCCTTGATCCTTGTTCAATGCAATTTACACGCCTTCCACCGCTGTAATCGTATCTCCTTCCCGAAGCGTCACGATTGCCTTTTTGTAACCTTTCTTCCATCCAATTGTCCGTCCGTGAATTCTTTTCTTCGGATGGATCTTTATCGTATTCACCCCAGTTACCTGCACTCCATAATATCCTTCCACTGCTTCTTTGATCTGGTTCTTTCCTGATTTTTTATCCACCTTGAACGCATATTTGTTCTCTGCGGCCATCATCGTTGATTTCTCGGAAAGAATATTTTCAAAAAGCACCTTATGCGCAATATTTTCATCTTTTTTGGACACTTTTCGCGCTTTGGTTTCTTTCTTTACTTCCGGTTTCTTTTTAGATTTCTTCGGCTCTTCTTTTTTTGCTACCTCTTTCTTTTCAGACACAATATCCGCAGGTTTTTCTTTTTTAACCTCGGTTTTCTTCTCGGTTTTTGCCGGTTTTTTTTCTTCCTTTTCTTCTTTTCCTAGAATTTTATCAAAAATGCCCATATTTCTTCAGTGGTCAATGATCAAAGATCAGTGAACAAATAATTTTAGGAGTCCGTTGATCTTTGATCGTTGCTCTTTGTTCATTGCTTTTTAGCCGATTTATATTTATCTTCCAAAAACTTCACTCCCTCTTCGCTCAAAACGAGAAACTTGTGGTTCAAAACATCGAACACATTGAGATTTTTGGAGTCGATATTCATCGCCTTTGGCAAATTTCGGCTCGCCCGCTTCACATCACCCTCTTTCTCCGAAAAACCGATCAAAACTTTTCCGCTGATCTTGAGATTTTTCATCGCTTCGTCCATGGCTTTCGTTTTCGCGTCAGCCATCACAAGACTATCCACCAAAATCAATTCTTTGTCTTTTACTTTTCCGCTAAGAGCCACCGCAAGAGCCCTCTGTCCCATTTTTTTCGGCACATCGCGCTTGAAATTGCGATCTTTGGTCGGCCCGAAAACAATACCGCCTTTTCTCCAAACCGGAGTCCGGACCGATCCGACCCGCGCTCTTCCGGTTCCTTTTTGCCGCCACGGTTTTTTTCCGGATCCGGCCCGTTCGGCGCGATCCTTGGTATGGGCCAAAACCTGGCGCTGGTTGGAGTATTGGGAAACATAAACCTGATGGAGAAGCGCGTCGTTTTCCTTCAAGCCGAAAATGCCCTCGGACAATTCGATGTCTTTCACTTTCTCTCCTTTCAAATTGTGGACGGAATACTTCATTTTATAAATTCTAAATTTGAAATTTTAAATTTAAAATCAATTTTATAATTTTAAATTTTCAAATTCATTTCAAATTTCAAATTAAAAATTTCAAATTTCTAACCAACCACCTCAACAATCCTCCCCTTCACCCCCGGAACCGCGCCTTTGAGAAACAAAATATTATTTTCCTTATCAATTTCCACGATTTTCAAATTTCGGACAGTGGAACGTCCGCCGCCCATCCGTCCGGCCATTCTCTTTCCTTTCATCACATGTTCCGGAAAAGATGAACCGATTGAACCGGGAGCCCGGAGGTCATGCTTGTGTCCGTGCGTCTTGGGAGACCCCGCAAAACCGTGCCTTTTCACCACACCTTGAAACCCTTTGGCCTTTGTGGTTCCGGAAACTTTCACTTTGTCGCCCACTTCGAATTGGTCAATCTTGATTTCATCGCCAGCCTTCAATTCTTTCGCTTCGGCTTTGAATTCTTTTATCTTATGGAAATTTTTCTTTGCGGATTTCGTCTTTTTATCCTTGATATTCTCTTTTTTCAAACCAATTTGAACAGCTTCATATTTGTCTTTTTCGGCGCTTCTCATTTGTGTCACCGCATTCGGCAAACATTCAACCAGCGTCACATTTTGCGCACCTTTCTGCCCGTCGTATATCGTCGTCATTCCAAGTTTTTTTCCGAGTATAAATTTCATCGCGATTATTCTAAATAAAAAACTGGACCAAATCCAGCCAAAACTTCCTAAAAAGTTTTTTCGACTAGTTCAGTATCCCCGAATGGGACTTAAATTAGTTTTAACTAAACAATTTTTACTGATCACTGTTCGCTGATCCTTGATCACCGAACATTACATCTTTATCTCAACATCCACACCCGCCGGCAAATCAAGATTTGTGAGACTGTCAATCGTTTTCGGTGTCGGGCTGAAAATATCAATGAGTCTCTTGTGAATTCTCATTTCATACTGGTCCCGCGCATCTTTGTGAACAAAGCTGGACTTGTTGACCGTGTATTTCTTGATCTGGGTCGGCAAGGGCACCGGACCGGCAATATCCGCTCCTGTCCTTTCGGCAGTTTCAACGATCTGGCGGGCACTCCGATCAATCACTTTGTGATCGTAGGCCTTGATCTTGATCCTTATTCTTGGTTTTACCTCTTCGGATTTTTCTTCCGGCTGTTTCTTGGTTGCCATTTTTTAAATTCGCATTACTGTAATTTTTCTACCCTTCTCTAAATATAAATCGAGAGAGTTAGAGGCGAAATACTGTCTTTCAAGAAACAATATTTCATCTCTAACTCCCCTCCTTTTTCAGGAGGGGAGAATATGGAAAAGGCTTATTTCGTAATCTTTGTCACTACTCCGGCACCCACCGTCTTTCCACCTTCGCGGATAGCGAATCTCATCCCTTCTTCCATCGCGACCGGCGCCATCAGCTTCACGCCAAGGTTCACCGTGTCGCCAGGCATCACCATTTCTGTTCCTTCCGGAAGGGTCACATCCCCAGTCACATCCGTGGTGCGGATATAGAACTGCGGCTTGTACCCTTTGAAAAACGGGGTATGGCGTCCGCCTTCATCTTTGGTGAGAATATAGACTTCGGTTTCAAATTCAGTGTGCGGAGTGATTGACCCCGGCTTTGCAAGAACTTGTCCGCGCTCAACATCATCTTTTTTGGTTCCGCGAAGGAGAACTCCCGCGTTGTCGCCCGCTTGACCCTTGTCAAGAGTCTTGTTGAACATTTCAATTCCGGTAACAATCGTTTTCGTTGTCGGGCGAAGACCCACGATTTCCACTTCGTCGTTCACATTCACGATGCCTCTTTCGATCCTTCCCGTAACCACGGTTCCGCGTCCTTCAATGGAGAAAATATCTTCGATCGGCATGAGATAAGGCTTGTCGACGTCGCGCACCGGCTCCGGAATTTTTTCGTCAAGCGCGGCAATGAGATCGATGATCGGCTTGGCCGCTTCATCATCTTTGCTTCCGGATTCAAGAGCCTTCAAGGCTGAACCGCGGATGACAGAGGCATTGTCGCCGTCGAATTCATATTGGGTGAGAAGCTCGCGCACTTCCGCTTCCACAAGATCAACGAGTTCCGGATCATCCACCATATCAACCTTGTTGAGGAAAACGACGATTGCCGGCACACCCACTTGGCGGGCGAGAAGAATATGCTCGCGGGTCTGCGGCATCGGGCCGTCAGTCGCGGAAACGACCAAAATAGCTCCGTCCATCTGGGCGGCGCCAGTGATCATGTTTTTGATGTAGTCAGCATGTCCCGGACAGTCCACGTGGGCGTAATGCCGCTTTTCGGATTCGTATTCGCAATGGGCGGTCGCGATGGTGATTCCGCGCTCGCGCTCTTCCGGCGCTTTGTCGATTTCATCCACCGGCTTTTCTTTGGCTTGTCCCAAAAAGCTCAAGACATGCAAAATAGCCGCGGTAAGAGTAGTTTTTCCGTGGTCGACGTGTCCAATGGTTCCGACGTTTACGTGCGGTTTGGTTCGTTCAAAAACTGCTGCTGCCATATTCTTTTTATCTTGCGAATCCGCCCAAATCATAACTTCGAATTTGTGCAAATTCGTTTTTTATTAGAAGTTTATTAAATTATACGTTTTGAGTTGGTGAAAGTATTGTAGGATACTTTTTATTTTTTGTCCAGTCCGCCCGTTTTCCCCCTTTTTTTAAAGGGGATCAAGAGGGGATTTCTTACTTATAAAAATTTATCACAAGGTTTTTGAGATGTCAAGGATTTTTTCGTGAAACGCAAAACATGTAACAAAATGTTGCGTGTTACAAGTTACATGATTACACATACTCAATATCTTCCAGCTCCTCGATCTCATCAATCAGCGCGTCGCTTTCCACTTCGGCCTGTTTTTCCCGCCAGAGGGAAATGTCGGTGTTTATTCTTTCAATCAGCTCCTCTTCAGTGAGCGATTGGACGGAAGACTTGCGGTCGAAAATAGCCGACTTATATTCGTCGAAATTCATGACGATATATTTCGGACTCCCGTTTTCGACAATGATATACCGCCCGCCGGACAAGTCTATAATTTCTTTGAGGTCCTTTGAAAGCATAAACTTGCTAATTATAAACTAATTAAACACGAATTAGAACAAACTCTTCGCTAACATTCGTTTAATATTCGTTCTCTATTTGTGAGTTCCTTTTATTTCTTCCGCCACGTTTCGCGGAACTTCCTCGTAGTGGTCGAATTCCATGGAATAATTCGCCCGTCCCTGGGACATGGAGCGGAGCTGGGTGGCATAACCGAACATGGAAGCGAGCGGCACCGTCGATTTGATGACTTTCACCCGCGCATTCCCCTCTCCCCGATCTTCCATTTCCTGGATCTGGCCGCGCTTCGAGTTGAGATCGCCCACCACGTCTCCCATGAAGCTCTCCGGCGTAGTCACTTCCACCTTCATGATCGGCTCAAGGATGATAGGATTCGCCCGCTTCACCGCCTCCTGGACCGCAAGGGATCCCGCGATTTTGAAAGCCGCTTCCGAAGAATCGACTTCGTGGAATGACCCGTCATAGACCGCGACTTTCAAATCCACCATCGGGTATCCGGCCACAACACCATTGTCAAGCGCTTCTTTCACGCCCTTTTCAATCGGCGGAATATATTCTTGCGGAATGACACCGCCTTTGATTTCATTTGCAAATTCAAAACCGCTGCCCGGCTCCATCGGTTCCACCCGAAGCCAGCAGTGGCCATATTGTCCGCGACCGCCCGACTGCCGGATATATTTCCCTTCCGCTTCGGCCGTTTTCCGGATCGTTTCGCGATAGGCCACCTGCGGCCGGCCGATATTGGCCTCCACCTTGAACTCACGCTTCATCCGATCAACGATGATATCCAAATGGAGTTCGCCCATTCCGGAAATGATGGTCTGTCCCGTCTCTTCGTCGGTCCGCACCCGGAAAGTCGGGTCCTCTTCGGCCAGTTTCTTGAGCGCCATGCCCATTTTTTCCTGATCAGCCTTTGTTTTCGGCTCAATCGCAATGGAAATGACCGGCTCCGGGAAAGTGATTGATTCAAGAATCACCGGTTTTTCCGGATCGCAAAGCGTGTCGCCGGTGGTTGTATATTTCATTCCGACAAGCGCCCCTATGCCGCCGGCATAAATTTCTTCTTTTTCTTCACGATGGTTGGAATGCATCTGGAGAATCCGCCCGATACGCTCTTTTTCACCCTTGGTGGAATTGAGGACATACGAACCCGCTTTCACTGTTCCGGAATAAACCCGGAAAAAAGTGAGCTGTCCCACAAACGGATCTGTTGCCACTTTGAAAGCAAGGGCGGAAAATTTCTCGTTGTCGTCGGCTTTCACTTCGATTTCTTCCTCGGTTTTCGGATCAGTTCCCTTCGCCGGCGGAATATCAAGCGGGGACGGAAGATAATCCACCACCGCGTCAAGGATCGGCTGGATGCCTTTGTTGCGAAGAGCCGTTCCGCAAAAAACCGGGAATAATTTCACGTCAATCACCGCTTGGCGAAGAGCTTTCTTCAGATCTTCCATCGGAATTTCCTCCCCGCCCAAAAATTTTTCCGTGAGCGCGTCATCCGTTTCCGCAATTTTTTCCACCATTTTTTCGCGATATTCTTTTGCTTTTTCCAAGAGTTCCGCCGGAACTTCGTCCTCTTTCACAATTTCTCCCATTTGGCCTTCAAAATACACCGCTTTCATCCTCATGAGATCGACTATTCCGGAAAAGTCGCCTCTTTCACCGATGGGAATTTGAACCGCCACCGCGTTCGGATTGAGCCGGTTGATGATGGAATTGAAAGAATATTCAAAATCCGCCCCTTCTTTGTCAATCTTGTTGATGAAGCACATTCGGGGGACGTTATACTTGTCCGCTTGCCTCCATACTGTTTCCGATTGCGGCTCCACTCCCTCTTTTCCGTCAAAAACCACCACGCCTCCGTCAAGAACGCGAAGGCTCCGTTCCACCTCAACCGTGAAATCCACATGTCCCGGCGTGTCAATGATATTGATTTGGCAATCTTTCCAAAAACAAGTGGTCGCGGCGGAAGTGATTGTTATTCCGCGCTCCTTCTCCTGCTCCATCCAGTCCATCGTCGCCTCCCCTTCGTGCACTTCCCCGATTTTGTGGGAAATTCCGGTATAAAACAAAACACGCTCGGTGGTTGTCGTCTTCCCGGCGTCAATATGGGCAATAATCCCTATATTTCTGTATTTTTCTATTGAGTATTGTCTGGCCATAGAGTTTTATTTTTACGCGAAATGGGCGAATGCTTTGTTCGCTTCCGCCATCCGGTGGGTATCTTCCCGTTTCTTCATCGCCGCGCCCTGCTTTTGAGCGGCATCGAGAAGCTCGTCTGCCAATTTTTCCGCGGTTTTTTTGCCTTTTTTCGATCTCACAGCAGAAATTATCCAGCGCATGGCAAGCGTCGCCCGACGGTCGCCCGCCACCTGGACCGGAACCTGATAGTTGGCGCCGCCCACCCGGCGGGATTTGAGCTCGACGAGGGGAGACACGTTTTTGATAGCTTGCTCAAAAACATTCAAGCCCCCTTTTTTGGTACGCTCATGAATAATGTCAAAAGAATCCCTCACCACTTTTTCAGCGATGCTTCTTTTCCCTTCTTGCATCAGATGGCCGACAAAACGGCCCACAAGCAAACTGCCGTAGTTCGGATCTATCTTCCAAGTTTTCTTAAATACTCTTTTTCTTCTTGGCATAATGGCTCACAAATTAAACACAGATTTTAAGCAGATTTGACGCTGATGACACAGATATATTATTCATAACAATACAATCTGCGCTTTCTGTATGGAACTTGTTTTAAATTTGCGCAAAATCAGTGCGTTTATTCTTTAGGTTTTTTCGCTCCGTACTTCGACCGGCCCCGCTTCCGTTCATTTACTCCCGCCGAATCAAGCACTCCCCGCACGACATGATAACGGACTCCCGGCAAATCCGGCACTCTTCCGCCGCGGATCATCACGATTGAGTGTTCCTGCAAGTTGTGGCCGATTCCGGGAATATATGCCGTCACTTCCATCCCATTGGAAAGCCGCACACGGGCGATCTTTCGAAGCGCCGAGTTCGGTTTTTTGGGAGTTGTGGTAGAAACTTTCACGCAAACTCCCCGCTTGAACGGGCTGTTTGTTTCAAAAGGCCGGTTTTTCTTGGTATTGAAAATCCGCCCCATGGCTGGGGATTTCGATTTTTTCGACGCAGTCTTCCGCGGTCTTTTTTTGAGTTGATTGATTGTAGGCATAAGAAAAACAAGTGCTACCTAACTAGCAAAATAGATAATATAAAAATATTCATTATATGTCAACTTTTTTCTGTCCAATGATAACTTTTTCCAAGATAGCGACCCTTTTTTCCAGTTTTTTTAGTTCAATTTTTCTAACATTGTCTTCCAGTTTATTCGTAATATCCTTTCGCATATCTGCCATCTCAAGAATTACGTTATCCAACCTATTTTCAATGTTTATAAGCCTTGATTCAATTTTATCCAATCGTGATTCGATTCCGTCAAGTTTCGATTCAACCTTTTCTAATCTAGACTCAACTTCATCAAACTTTGTACTCATTTTACTTTCCAATTCAATAAATCCTCTTTGAACCATTCCAGCAAGTTTTTGCAGAGTCATTTCTTCTTTCTTTTTTTCATTTTTTTTCTTCATGGTAAATATAATTTTACAAAAAATGAATTTAATCGTCAAACTCCTAAAACAACTCGGAAAAATATCAATTCGATCCAGGAAATAACCGTGAAAATCGGCTCGGAAAGAAGGATGACAAGGGGAATGACAAAAATCAAGCCGTATTGCTCAAGGCGGATTTTCGTTTCCTCCCGCATCGGAAGAATTGCAAACAAGAGTTTTGAGCCATCAAGCGGCGGAATGGGAATGAGATTGAAAATAGCCAGGAGGATATTCACATAGATAATCATGGTGAAGATTATCGCAATGACACTCATGCCCGAGCCAACAAGATTAGCACCGGTGAAAATATTGCCGACGAGAGTTATCGCATCACTTGCCGGAACAAGACCCGCCATCATGAAAATTCGGAGAAATATTCCAAAAACCAGTGCGATTATTATGTTCGACATCGGCCCGGCCGCCCCCACAATCGCCGGCCCGTATTTCTGGTTGCGGAGATTATACGGATTATACGGCACTGGTTTGGCCGAAGCAAAGAAAAAACGCCCGCCGGACAGGAGCAAAAGAAGCGCCGGCATGAGAAACGACCCCCAAGGATCCAAATGATTCAGAGGATTGAGCGTGAGCCGGCCCATATATTTGGCTGTCGGATCCCCCAGCCAAAAAGCCGCAAAGCCGTGCGAAACCTCGTGGACCACCGCCGACATAATGAGGATTATAATGAGAAGAATTAGATCGGGCATATCTTTTGTTATTACACCGCTCTTGCTAAAAATCTTTTCTTATGATATCGTGAGTTTTGTAAATAAGCAACCTAATCGCATAACTCGAAACGCATAACTCGAAACGATACGAATGTTTCGCTGTGCGTTACGTGTTACGTGTTACGCGTTATGAGCCGAACTTGCCAAATATGCGGACGCGGGCCCAAATCATCCCAGTCCCGCTCCCATTCCAATATCGCCTCAAAAAGGACCGTCGCCGTCAATCTGCAGTCAAAAAAGATCGGCAACCGCCGCTTGAAAGTCTGCACAAAGTGCCTGAAAACAGAAAGTAAGTAAATTATTCTTTATTCTTAATAGAAAAACCGGATCATCTCCGGTTTTTTGTCGTAAAATACAACCCCTCACCCCCTAAAGGAAAATAAAATAATCAAGACACTGATCAGGATGACAATCATAACCGGCCTTTCGCTGTACTTTTTCCTGTTGATCAGAAAAAATTGAACAGCGGCTAAAAGCAAAAGGGCCGACGAAACCAATTTTCCTTTTATTTGGTCATTAAGAAGCCATAAAGGCATCAGATACGCAAAAATGAAAAAGATGCTGATTAGTAATTTCGCTTTTCTTTCGCCAAAAACAACGGGCAGAGTTTTTATTCCGGCTTTTTTGTCCCCGGCATAATCTTTGAGGTCGATAAAATTGGCAGCAGCCGTTATGCCAATCAGGAAAAAAGGCCATATCCCGGAAGGAAAATTTTTCAGCGTCCCCGTCAAAAGATGATAACCGGACAAAACCAATACGAATGAATTCAGGGAAATCGCAATTTTTGAAAAAAAGGTCGCTCTCTTGAAGCGAAACGGGGGCATGGAATAAAGGAAATAAACGCCGATAAACAATACAATAAAAAAGAAACCGGAAAACCCGCCCGCCAACATCGAGAGGGACAATGAAAGCGCCAGTGAAATCCAAGCAATGATTTCGTAGTTATATTGGTCGATTGCCCCCGTAACCAAAGGCCGGTTTTTGTTGGAAATTCGGTCGATATCAATATCTGTAATATCATTGGTAACAATCGAGAAGAGAGAGGCAAAGATAAGCGAAATGAGATACAGAATGATATCCAGGACAATCCCAAAAGACAGAACGAATCGCTGTGATCCGGCAATCGCCACGCCAAGAATAACCATTAGGGCGTAAAAAAGATACCGCTTATATCGAAAATCTTTTACAATTGCTTTGAAATAAGCGGGATTCGCGCATCGAAAAACGAACAGGAACAAAACAAGAGCAATTATGCTGAAAAAATTGGAAAGAAGTTTGTCATAAAGAAGAAAAACATAATCACAACCTGCCAGCGACAAAAAAAGATTTAGGAGAAAAGGTATTCTTGAAAAAACAAAAATGATGGAATAAACACCGAATGACAGCAACGCACCTTTTGAGAGAGAACTTTTTTTTGACCGGAAATACAGAAATGAAGCTGCCAGCATTACGGCAATTTCTATTTTTATGCCCGGACTGACATCATTTGAAAAAAACAGCCCTCCGAAGAAAAAATTCCGCAATGAAATTTTATCATTGAGATATCCTATCCACACGCCCTCTCCTCTCGTCAGAATAAGGTCGATGACTGGAGGCAAAACTATAATCACGAAAAAAACCAAGACGACTTTGGCGGTTTTGGCAATTGAAATTCGCGAAAAATGATGGAAAAAAAGGATCAAAGCCGGAGCAAGCGCGACATAAAAAAGGGTATAATGAAGAAATATGTCAAATCTGATGGGAACACCCGTCGAAAATTGCTCGAAAAAATTCCTCAATTGCGTCAAGAAAAAAAACGAGACCACATAAAAAAATATTGGAATGTCACTATTTTCCAATTTCAGGAAAAATCTGTTGACCCTGTCAAGCATCTGGAGGGAAACTTAATCGCTTAAATAAATCGGTATTAACCCCAGGGCAAGCCTTGGATCCTGCGGGTTCCGCGGCAAGACACAGGGTATTTACCATTTTGATGTTGTCACTCGCTCGGAAATCGAATCTTGCTTTAATTTCTCTCGCTTCGCTAAACAATAAATATTTTCATAAGAGGAGGAAATCATTCTTCGTCGGATTTGCCGATTTTCAAGGCTGTTAACTTTTCAACTTTATAAACAAGTTCTTCCGCAAACACCCCAACTTTCATATCTTTTGCCAATTCATCTTTGGTTATTGATTCAAATTCCGTCTTGCCGTTGATTGCCACTTCAAAAGTCTTTTTCACAGTCGGCAGATTCTTCATGCCTTCCGGGGAAAGATCGCCTTTCGCCAGATTTCGCAAATCAACCACATCAGCCTCAACCCAAAGGGCATCTCCTTCCTTTTTTGTTATCACTCCTTTTATAATATTGGTCTGGTTTATAATATTATTTCTCACAGTTTTCACTTCGCTTGGTTCAGCAATATCATAGCCATCCGGCCCTATCTGACCAGATGTCCCGTCCTCCGGAGAAGATACGTTTTCCGCGTCGTCCATGTCGGGAAAGACTTGCTGGAAGTTTTTTTTCAGTTTCAACAGCGTCATTTGCTGGAAAATTATCACCGCGACAAGAATCATTAGAACCGCCGAAACGCCCCATAATATTTTTTTCATGTTTTGTTCCTGCATAAAGAAATATTCGATTAAAAATTAAGCCTAATAGCAAGCTGCTTCCGTTAACTTCTTCAAGCAAAGAGTAGTCGTTGTCGCCCATGAACCCCATGAACATGAAATGCCACTACCACTAATCGTTGGTACACTATATTCACAACTTTCCACCGGCGTATCCCCCCAGGAATGTGATCCGGTGACAGTGCAGGACGTGCAACTTGAACATGAAACCGAATCGCTACTGGTTGCCGACCAATCCCCATATCTTGTCCATCCGCTGGGGCAACCCGACTTCGGAGAACTATACGTGAAATGACAAACCCTCTCGCCGTCTAAAACTTCAACCACTCCGCCTTCATCCGTGCAAGCGCTCGCATTATGATCCCCTTCATAGAGAAAATCTGAACTAATATGCGAAATATCATCATCGCAAGGGAAATATATATTGCTATTCTGCCAGGCGCAATTTGGAAATTCGTTTGAAGCAAAACCAAAGGTCATGGCACTTTCCCATCCTTCCCCGCAATTTTTCTGAACTTCCGTATACCACCCATTACCGCATGATACATATGAATAAACTAATCTACACACACACATACTTACACTTGGAGAACCTCCGCCGGAACTGCTCAAACACTTTGTCGTTCCCCCATAAGTCGTGCAAATGTCCCCCGATTTGGTTTGCGTTGTGCCTCCCGTGTTTATCGGCGCTCCCAGATTTCCGCCGGGAGGCGTGGCAACCGGTTCAGTCCAAGCCCGCGCGAATTGGAGCGCGAGACCGAGAGCGATTCCCACTACAACTACAGAGAACCAGTAAATGATTTTCTTCATATTATTTTTGTTATGTATTACAAATTATTGTTATGCGAAAACTATGGATTTGTTTCGATCCAGCCGCAGGATTTGAGACCGTTGGCCGAGCAATGAACATCCGTGCCACCACACTGCCCTTCGCAATCCCAGCTGGATTCGTAGTTATTTTCAGCCAAATTACTTCTCGTTCCGGAAGAGCAATAATCACCGGTTGGATTACTGCATCCGTTCCAATCTCCGCAAGCTCCGTCCACATCTGACAGGAGACTTGCAGAACAATTG
Source organism: Candidatus Moraniibacteriota bacterium (assembly GCA_028695025.1). Classification (GTDB taxonomy): domain Bacteria; phylum Patescibacteriota; class Minisyncoccia; order Moranbacterales; family UBA11712; genus STE-71. Next base: position 24,842 of record JAQVJV010000005.1, on the reverse strand, counting down.
ATAGTAGTCCCGCATCCGTTGTCGCAGGTCCAGGAAGTCCCGCTTGGCGAACAAGAAACATCCGTATCCCCGGACGGACGGCTACAAAACGTGGAGTCACAGCTTGAAAAACTGCTTCCTGAACATACTTGCCTTGTCGCGCAGGAAATCGCCGGACAATTTTTCACTTTCGCTTGGCCAAAATCGATCCAGCCGAGCTCATCAGACCACGCATAGGTGTGGCTTCCGCTTCCCACTCCCAACATTTTGCTTATTTGGATCCCGTATTTATTGGTGCCGTTTTTGTCATCCAAGCTTATCCAACCTTCCCAGCCACCAGAATTTCCCGCAACCAGCTCGGTTTTGATACCAATTATCCTTGCCCAGCCTTTAAGATAATCCCCCTCCCTTCTAGCGTTGCATGTTCCTAAAGGGCACCCTGTCAAATCACTGGAATTAAAGCTTATCCAGCCAATGTTTTCGCTCCAGGCATAACCGCTGACATTTCCATCGCTTGATGGGACATTGATCCCATAGGAAACAGGCGCGCCAGTGTTCGTGCTATTCGCGCTGATCCAGCCGACGTTGGTCGTATTGCCGACACCATCATCAGTTCCTCCCCATAGCCAACCAGTCACACTGTCAGAACTGCCCGCCTGGATCTTCACCACGCTTGCCATTCCAAAAACCAAAATAAAAAGCGCGACAGAAAAAAATATCTTCGTACTCTTTTGAGAAAATTTTTTGAGTTTTGTTTTTTTCATTTTTCGTTCTTGTTTTTTATTTTACCAGAATAGTTTTTATTTGCCAAGCATTGATTTTAGTATTATCCTGAACTAAGCATGAAGATCAATTCAGACAAAAAAACAATGACAAAGATATTATTTATAATTATAGCATCTTTCGTTTTTTCCGCCAAGCAAGTTTTCGCTGTTTGTCCTGTTTGCACTGTGGCAGTCGGTGCGGGGCTCGGGCTTGCCGAATGGCTGGGAATTGACGATTCCATTTCCGGACTTTGGATCGGGGCCCTCATCGTTTCCATGTCGGTTTGGACCATCACTTGGCTCGACAAGAAAAATATCCGCTTCAAAGGCCGAAAAATCGCCGTCTTTGCCGCCTATTATGCCATTATCCTTATTCCCCTTTGGCTCAAAGGAAAAATCGGACATCCCTTCCACCAGATTTGCGGCATCGACAAATTGCTTTTTGGGATTACGCTCGGAAGCCTATTGCTTGCTCTTGGCACATTCATTCACGTCTTCACCAGGAAGAAAAACGACGGAAAATCTTTTTTCCAGGGACAAAAAATCGTTTTTGCCATCCTCCCTATCATCATCGCCAGCTTGCTTTTGTATTATACTTGTTAAATAACAGTACAAATACACGAATAAATGCAAATATAGGGAATATTCAAATTTGTAGATTTGCATAGGATCCGCATATTTGTATCATAACCACAATGTCCGAAGATAAACTCCAAAAAATAAACGAACTAATCGAGCGCGTCGACGAGATGAAAAAATCCGACAAAATGGATCTCTCGTCGGACCAGGACCTTACTATCGCCATTATGAACCTGGTCTCGATCGAAGAACATTTTTTCTTCACCGGAGCCAAAACAGGAAAACCGGAATATTATGGCCTTCTCCAGGAAGTCCGCAAAATGCGCGGGGAGCTTTTGCGAAAAATCATCAAAGAATACGAAGGGGAAGTTTGGTGCATTTCGAAACACCTTCTTGCCGCTTCGATGCGGGTCATGGAAGTGGGAACCAAGCAACAAGGCATGGGCAACAAGGAAGAAGCCCGCGAGCTTTTTGAAAAAGCTTATGACCTTTATTCTCTCTTCTGGGGGCTCAACATGAAACTTATCAACACCGATGATATCAAGAAAATCGGCGACAACGCTTTGAATGTCCACGACAAACAGCCAGACAGCATCGACAATGCCGACAAAGCCGATTCCGTTTCGGAGAAGAAAGTCTCTTTAGCCGAAAATAGCCAACCGGCATCCACCAACGCAAGCAAAAACGCCGGATTTTTGGGAAAGTTAGGCGATTTGGTGCGAAAAGCCATTGATTGTTGTTTGGAATAGAAATTTTTCAATATAAAAGACCCGGTGTTTGCCGGGTTTTTTGCTTCAGGTCAATTATTCAGCATGGGCGGCATGAACGGAACTATCCTGTCAATCGTTTTTCTTTTTTCACCCCGATCTTTCCAAGGACGGATTTCCCGCGCCCAAAAAATGTCCGGGCCTTCTTTTTCCCCGATGATCTTCACTTCTTCGCCGACAATCATCTGAAGCGGCGCATATTCGATGGTATCATCCGTTTCCCGGACCGACCAAAATGCGCCCTGAAAATCCTTCACTTCGAAATTTTCAGGATCAAACACATCGGTGATTTCCCCGCCCAAAAGGCCGTTTTCCGGATGATCCCAAATATCTTTCCGATTGCCGCAGCAAACCATTTTTTCATAGAAAGGCAAACCGTCAGACACGGCGTTCTCAATCCGCTCCCCCATTCCCATCGAGTGCAAAAATGCCCCAAAAAGAAGGCTTCCAGCAACGCTCAACCCGACAACCAAGAAAGTTTCATGGCGGTATCCGTTGCGGGTGTATTTGAAATTATAGTTGGCGATCAGGACAAAGGCGACCAGGATAGCTATCCAGACGTAAGGGATGGAAATGAGGACATGGCCGACCAGGGTCGTGTGCAAATATTGGTACAGGTCCCAATCGTTGTTCAGGAAAATATAAAGCGAAACGCAAAAAGCCACTGCGCCGACAACCAGCGACACCAGGAAAAAAAGCCAGACGGAGCAGTCGCGGAGAAGAAACTGCCACTTGGGACGCGGTTCGATTTTTTCTTTCTTGATTTTGTCGAGAATTTTGTCGCCTAGCTTCTCCATTTTTTTCGCCGCCTAAAAATTAATATTCTCCTCCTCGATGATTGTTTTCAGCTGTTTTTTCGCCCGGTTGATGAGAGTCGCTACCGTTCCCAGCGGTTTTTGCAAAATGTCAGATATTTCTTTGTAATCTTTCCCTTCCAAAAATTTGAGCACCAGTACCTCTTCATATTTATCATCCAGTTTTTCAAGCACTGCCCGCACCTCTTCGGCCCGAAATTTCCGCTCCGTATCAAGGGCCAAATCCTCGTCAGCGGCAATAAACTTCAAAAAATCCCCATCAGCTTCAAATTTTACTACTTGCGGGCGCGATTTCGTCTTTCGCCAGCTACTGATCACCTGGTTGTGGGCAATCCGGTATATCCACGAGGAAAACTTGAGATCCAGATCGAAATCATTGAGGTTGCGATAGGCCTTCACGAAAATTTCCTGGAGAAGATCTTCAGCATCTTCGCGGTTAGAAGCGGAAATCCGCATGATATAGCGGGTGAGCTTGTCGGTGTAGCGATCCACCAGGCACGCAAAAAAATCCTGGTTTTCAATCGTCAGGGCAACCAATTCTTCGTCGGTTTTGTTGAGACATTCGTCTTTCTTGATCATTTTCGGATCAAAACCAAAGATGGCGGAACTTGTAAACCGCCCTTGCTTATTATAATTTCATCCCTTTTATATATCAAATTCTTTCACTTTATTCCAATTTTTCTCATCCAGGACAACCAGGCCATTTTCGCCGATCACATACAAATAGTCGTTTATATACAGCGCCCGCTCCACGCCTGCCTGGGAAATTGTTTTTTCAAGATTGAAGCCGTCCTCCGTATAGGAAAAGATATAGCCGCCTTTTGATCCCGGCAAAAAGAAAATTTCATGTTCCGCATCCTGGAGAAAGGCATGATGGGTTTCGGAAATTCCCGACCAATATTCATCAAGGTTATATTTCGCGATTTCTTCCGGACTGGACGGGTCGGCCACGTCAAAAAGGGAAACTTTCACTTTTCCGCCTTCCTCTCCCACCCCGAGAATCCTGTTTTCCGCAATTGGATGAAGATATGAAGAATATCCCGGAATTTTGAGCTCTCCCGCCTCTTTGGGATTTTCCGAATCCGAGAGATCAAGAACATAGAAAGGATCAGTTTGTTTGAAAGTGACAACGTAGCCATTGTTCCCAATGAAGCGAACAGCATATATTTTCTCGCCCCTTCCAAGACCAACAACTGACCCCTTCATCTTCAAATCATCGTCGAGAATATAGACATCGCTAACCGTTCCCGCGCTATTCCCCGCTCCCAATCCCCAGTTGAAAAAATTTTCACCAGCTGTGATCGCCACGCGTAAATTGTTGTTATATTCATCGAGTGAAAATTGATTGAGCAATTTTCCCGGAACAACTCCGGTTGCCCTGATTGAAAGATCATCACTGCGCATCTTTATGATGTTAGTACTCCCAAAATCGCGGCTGTGCTTGATTGAGAAATCAGACATCCGATTCCCGATTTCATTGTTCAATTTGAGGCGGTCATCGCTTGAAAGAGATTTCTGGTACCGCCCAATGAGATTTCCAATCTCGGTTGATTTGGCTGAAGCGGAAATATCATACGTTTCCAGTTTTTCCAGTTTTTCCAAGAGCCAATCCGGAATCAGATTTTTGTTTTCAGAGAAAAAAGTTAGGAGAATTTTCAACCGATCTCCGGGAGTATAATAAGTGAAATAAAGGGCGTTTCCGGACATATAAACGACCGAAGAAGAATAATCGCTTGATCCGACGAAACTCACATTTTTCTTGATTTCCCCTGTCGCCGGATCCAAAATCATAGCTGTGTATGTCGCGTCGACCGGGACAACTGATGCTGGATGGTATATCTCGGAACAGTCCATGCGCCAAGGCTTTCCATCCCAAACTAGCGGCTCCATATCGCAAAAATTGTTTTCATCGGAAATATCCGTCTTTATGGCAAGATAAATCTTCCCGTCATAGAGCCTGGCGGCGGCAATGGAAGCCGATTCTTTCATTTCAATACTCCAGATCTCTTTGGGATTTTTCGGGTCAGTAACATCGTAGCCATATATCATGCTCGCATCCTTTGACCAGTAGTATCTTTCAGGAGGAATGATAATGAGCGTATTCCCAATAAGAAGAAGATCGCCATTTCTATCCAATTTTGTATCCAGCGCTAAATTTTCCAAAGGAAAAGCCTTGATCGCTTTTGTCCCCCCTGTGTCGCGGATCGGAGAAGGTATCGAAGAATTGCTTGATTGATCCATGTCCCGAAGCGGCACCAATTCCGACCGGGAAGAGGAAAAATATATTTCTTTTCCGTCCGTTTTCACTATGTCCGGCTCATCGATGCCGGCCACCTGAATATTGGTCACAGAAAACCGCTCTGGCACAGCCGCAAGACTCGTGGCCTGCGGAACTTTTGAAGCGTCATTTGATTGCATTTCAAGCATCCCTAAACTGCCGGATATGCCTTGCCCAACGGAAAGTTCGGAAATATTTCTCCCCTTTTCTATATATTCCCTAAATTCCTCCGCCGAAGAAAACTTTTTCACTTTCTCCGGTTTTTGCTGGTTCAAATTGGGCAAGTTATCCTCAATCAACGGAAAACTCACGCCCTTCCATTGGTCTTGGTATACAAAAAACAGCCCGGCAAAAACAACAAGCGCGGCTGAAATGACCAAAAGATACTTCAAATTAGCCTCTTTGTTTTTATTTTCCTCCATTTTTTCGAAGTTATTTTTTGAAACTCACTTTCCTTCCCAGAATTTTTCCGCTTCCTCTTCCATGGCATAAAGCCGGGTATAATAATCCGGAAATTCATTGAGGTGCGCTAGGGCGATTTTCCCAGTAAGAATAGGATCATCATTTGTCACGTCAGTGTTTGAATCAACGGTCCCGTGTTCGAGCTCCACATCCATTCCCATACGAAATTGATCAACATCAAATTTATCCCATTTGATCCCCAATTTCTCGCCGATTTCCTTTGCTTGTTCGGCCTCGAAAACTCTTTTTTCGGACATATTTTTTCTTTAGCATTTATTTTCTTTTATTTTAGCAGAGTAACGAAAAACAAAAAAGCTTTTCCGGACCAACCTCATCTATAATAAATATGGAAAATATTAATTTTGCCGGTTAAAAGCGACAACTGCTGCGAAAATGAGAATGATTGAAAACAGAACCAGGTATCCGGCATTTTCCACGGGAGAACGAAGAATGATTTTGGCAATTTCTCCCGGCGCAATTTGGGTTCTCAGAATTATCTCTCTCAATGCATCTACTCCATAGGAAAGCGGATTGACTGCCGAAAGAATCTTCATCCAGCCAGGCACATTTTGGAGCGGGAAAAAAGCTCCGGAAAGAAAAAACATCGGAAAAACCAAAAGCTGCATCAAAAGCCCGAAGCTTTCGAGCGATTTCATAAGCGAAGCGATGAGTAATCCCAGTCCCGAAATCGTAAAGGCGAGAAGTAGCATGAAAAGAAACAATTCCGGGACAATGCTCAAAGGAAAAGAAAGGCCAATTAGGGGCGCAAGAATCAGGAGCAAAAGAGCCTGCGTTGCGGCAATTGCGGTCGCTCCCAAAGATTTTCCGAAGACGATGGATATTCGCGAAACAGGCGCCACCAGGATCTCCTTCAAAAATCCGAATTCACGATCCCAAACCGTGGAAATTGTCGAGAAAAAAGCCACCCCCATCACATTCATCGCGATGATTCCAGGGAACATGAATTTGAGAAAATCAATCCCGAGACTGCTTGAAGCAAGTGTGGAGCGAAGACCTGTACCAAAGATGGCCAAAAACATCAAAGGCTGGATGAACGTTGTCACAATCCTGATTTTGTCCCTCCAATATCGGATTATTTCCCGCTCCCAAATTATATAAATGGCTGAAAAATTCATGGATATAAATATAAAATTATCTCCCTCTCATTCTCATATGCGCCCGGATATCGTCTTTTCCCGACGCGTGTTCCTCGCGGATACGCTTTCCGGTAAGGCTCAAAAAAACGTCGTCGAGCGTCGGCCGGCGCATTTCGATCGAATTGATTTTCGTATCAAGTTCATTGAAAAGACGTGGAAGAAATGTTTCAGCATTTGCCACTTCAATCTGCACAATATCATGTTCGCCGGATTTTGCTCCGATATCGTATTTTTCCTTGATTTCTCGAACCAGCTTTTCTTTTTCTGCGCTCTTCATTTGTATAATGTCTCCACCGATATTTTTCTTGAGCCTCTCTGGAGTTTCAAGTGCCACGATTTTCCCCCGGTCTATGATTGCAATCCGGTCACAATACTCCGCCTCGTTCATATAGTGCGTCGTCATGAAAATCGTCATTTCTTTTTCTTTTTTGAGCCGCAAGATATATTCCCAAAGATGCGCCCGCGTCTGCGGATCAAGCCCTATTGTCGGCTCATCAAGAAAGAGTACCGCTGGATAATGAATGAGCCCTCGTCCTATTTCCAACCGCCGTTTCATCCCGCCTGAATATGTCCGGACCAAATCATGCCGCCGATCTTTGAGTTCAACCAAGTCAAGTACTTCCTCCACTCTTTTTTCATAATCTTCATTGGAAACACCATAGAGCCGGGCGTGAAAACGAAGATTTTCCTCAGCCGTGAGACGGTCGTCAAGCGTTGGGTCTTGAAAAACAAGACCGATAGATTTTCGCACATCGTCGCGGTTCTCGCTCACGTCGAAACCGTTGATGGCCGCAGACCCCGATGTCGGCTCCGCAAGTGTTGAAAGCATGCTGATTGTCGTTGATTTTCCGGCACCGTTCGGTCCCAAAAATCCGAATATTTCTCCTTTTTTCACCTCGAAAGAAACGCCGTCCACCGCCGTCACTTCACCGAACTTTTTCACCAAATTTTTGACTTCAATAACATTTTCCATGTGTCGGGATACCCGGAATTGAACCGGGGCTACATGCACCCCATGCACGCGTACTGCCGTTATACTATATCCCGTTGATATTTCTTCATCTTGCACCTGCCCCGCACTAATTGCGTAGCAATTCAGTGCCGGGGTACTACCGATATACTACAGCCCGGCGAAAAACTAACCCTTCAAAACTAAATCAAAATCAGACAAATTTTCTTTTTTTTGAAAATTGTGGACGTATCGTGTTTTTCCATCCTGATCCCATATCCCATAAGGATAGGCAGCATCGCTTATATTTCCACAAAAAACCTTTAAGCCTTCATAGGCCGCCCTTTCCATTATATTATCTGGATCATAAGGAGTTAAATCCGCAACCCTGAACCCATTTTTTGTAAAGACTTTGCCCTCCAATTTCGGATCAGCCCAATCTGTTTTTTCCAAAACTTGCGCTTCCTTTTCTATGGCCATTTTAGTTTATTTCCCTTCTTCTAATTTCTTAACCTGACCAGCTATTTTTTCAAGAGTCCTTCGATAATCATCCAAGGTATCCCTCATCCGATCTATATCTTTTGCCATATTTTCTATTTGTTCTTCAAGGCTCGCCATATATTTTCCTTAATATTTACGCTTGAAATTTATCACAGAAAAAGAAAAAAGGGAAGACTGATGTGACTTGCGGCGCGGCGCAATCAGCCTTCCCTAAAGGAAATTAGCTTGCCAAATTTTTTTGCATCCTCTGTTTCTGGAAACAATTTTCCGTTTTACATAAAAAACAAAGGCATCTTACTCCTCTCTCAATCCACTCCCAATTAAATTGGAGAAGATATTTCAATGAGCACGCCGGCTGGCCGTCTACCAGCTTTGGACAATCAACTGGAATATGATATACCAACCTATTTACTACAACTTCGGACATATTTTGATCCATTTTATTTACCTTTCTAGTAGGGAATTATCCATTTACCATTGCCATAAACATTTTTGGAGTTCATCGCTAACTCAATAATTTGAAGGAAATCATATTTATGGATTCCACAACCACAAATGTAAACATTGGATCCTTTTTCCGAAGAATAGATTTCCCATTCGCAAAATGGGCAAATAGTGCCCGAAGGAACCCACGAATTCAAAACTATTAGCTTAAAGTATTTTTCCCATTGCCTTTCCATGCCCTTCCTCCTCATCCCTTTTAAAAAAATTGTCAAAGAAAACACCGGCCTTTTCGCCGGGTTGGAATTTTCTATCGAGTTTCTTTTTTGCCTAGTGGGCTATCTTATGGAAAACTCTGGCCAGCGAAAAGGATGCGCTCATAATAATGAGCACGAGGGCAAGAATCAGCAAAATGGAATAACTTTTCGCGGTGGCAATATTTTTCATAACCGTATTCTAAATTACTCCGAAAGAGGCCTTTCGTCAAGACGGGTTATCCACAATGTAAAAAGAGCAGAGTACTTTCACTCCGCCCTTTTGCTAGTTAGCTGGCAAATATTATTAACCAGCCGAAACATACAAGAAGCCATCGCCAAAATGGACAATTCTTGGGATATTACTGGCTTGCAATCTCTTATTGATAGCCAGCATTATCATCTGGTCTATTTCCGGATAATCCTCCTCAAGAATTGACGCAACTTCTTGAAGAATACATTGGGATAATTCTCCGGGCATTGAAACAAGTGCAGTCGCAATAATAATTGCTCTCGAGTTATTATCCCATGCAAATTTCACTTCCGGCCATTTAAGCATTTGGATCAAGTGATTTGCGTAAATAGGATCCTTGGAGAGGCAGTGGGCGGCGATACTAAAAAGAAAGTATCCGGCCGACCCGAAAGATGAATCAAGAGGAATAGCCTTATTTCTTTTTAATAAGTCCAACTCTTCCAAGAGCTTCTCGGGATTAAATTCCATCCTTTTGGTATTATTGGATACCGTTAAATTTTTCATAAAATCAACAACTTTTTCATTTATCCCTGGTGAATTAATCCCAAGAAATAGCTGTCGAAAACAATTTAATCGCAAATAGACTTTTTCTGTTTTTTTCAAAGAACCAACCTCCTTAAAAAAATAAAAAATCCCGACCTCACTGGCCGGGTTTGGTTTGTCCATAATTTTCTTTTTCCGTCAAATTCTGCTCAAACCAAAACCGGCCGATTGGCTAAACCAGAAAAAGAAAAAATAGGTTTTGGTTAAAATGATTTTCATAACTGTCTTGATTATATTGCCAAATATTATTTTTGTCAAAAACAAGGCCGGGAATCCCATAGGAACCCCGGCCAAAATTGTCAGGAAGACGGCGCAGGGGAATCATATGAACGTTCGCACTGTCTATACTCGAATAAATTTTTTATGGCGCTCGCCACCCCCAAGCGAAACCTTTCATAACAATTCCACGTAGCACAAGCGATCCTAAAACCGCCGATATTCATTGCAATGGCAAGTAAAATTTCTCCTGGCATGGCTTCTTGAGCGCAATGTTTGCAAATTTGAACAGTCTTCAGTTGATTGAATCCAAAAGTGTTTAGATGAAGCTGTGAAGAGAAACACCAAAATCCGCAAACCCAGCACTTATTTACTACTAACAAATTCACGCCAGTAATTACTCCATGATCTTCCTTTGGATAAAGACACATAACGACACCCCCTTGGAAATATTGTAAAAAGAAAAAGCCTCTGATAAGGCCTATTAAAATTACTCAAATCGAAAACTATTGTCAACTGCCAACTATTTCACCACCTCATACTTCAACACCACCGAATCATCGTTTATTTTTTCAACATCAAGCAATTTCAAATCCGCGCTTAGTTCTTTGCTAAAAACTCCAAGCCCTTCCCCGAAAATTTTCGGCTCGATGGTAAGCCAAATTTCATCGATCAAGCCCTTTTCCAAAAACTGCGAGTTGAGTCCCGCTCCCCCGCCAAGGATGGCCGATTTATATCCCGAATCTTCCAGATCTTTCAAGATTTTTTCCGGTTCTCCGCTCACCCATTTCACACCCTCCTGTTTGGGAGGATTTTTTTCGAGCGTGAAAACAACATTCAACCGCTCCGGCAAGGCTCTGAGGAAAGTACGGAAAGTATTTTCACCGAAAATGGCAACACCAACTTTTTTCGTCGTTTCGGCGAACATTTTTTTATCTTCCTTTGAAGTCCAATCCGGAAAATGATCGGCCGAGCGGGCAATCTTCCCGTCAGCCGTCACCGCCATCATGAGGATGATTTTCATTATAGACCCAGTAGATTTACCAATTGCTTAACTAAAGAAACAGCCACTGGCGGCGCCAGCAAACTGTATACTTCAACGCCTTCGTCGTCTTTAACGGCAAAAGGCCGCTCAAGAGTCTTCGCTTTCTTTTCCGCATCGTCGTATTCATAATAATATTCTGGCGTAATTTCATAATCTTCAACAAAATCCCTGGCCACCTCCACCGGAACAGCATTCCTAATCAAGCCTTTCTTGATTCCATGTAAAGAAAATATTTTTTCAATAAGCTTGTCATCGAGTTCCAGCCTGTCTCGAATTGATTCAATTCCCATTTCATCGCCTTCTTTTCCAAACATCCGGGAGCGCTCATGATCAGGGTTGTCGCAAATAAGATAGAATTGCTTGCCTTTCTCATCATATTCCACTTCTTTGGTTGTGAAAAGTTTCAAATTACGTGGCGTATGGCAAATCGGACAAACCCGCCGCCACCTCATCCGTTCATCAATTACCGCTTCCGGAATATCAATCGCGATGAAAATGTCGGGATCTTCGCGATAGTCGACAAGTTGTTTGAAAAACAGAGAGTATGAGACTTGATCAAGATTTCTTGGAAAGCCGTCGATGAAAATGATTTTTTTGCCGATTTTATCAATCTCACGCTTCACCATCGCCATGATGAATTCATTTGGAAGAAGATTCTTCTGATCTCGCCCCAGAAGCGCGTCAATAGCTTGATCAGGCGTGATATATCCCCTGTAATTATTTTCAAGATATTCGATAAGTTCTTTTTTCTTCTCCGGGTCTTCCATCGAAGCATGGATATCACGAACGATATCACCGACAGAGAGATGGGCTATTTTATCCCGTCCGAAAATTTCCATCAAAAGTTTTGTATAGGTTCCCTTTCCGGCATTTTTCTTCCCGAGAAGATAAACTATAAAAGTTTTCCCTTCATCAATGTATTTTTTTATTTTTTCAATTTCAGACCCGGCTTTCGCCAAAAAATATTCTTTTCTTTGCTCGACATCGTTTAAATCGAACTTTTTGTCGAGTCCTTCCACTTTTGTTTTGAACAGTGGGAATTCTTTTTCGTACTTCATACAGTTTTCAAGAAATTTATTTGATTATAAAAACGCATTAGCCATTCCAGCTAACAACTGGATATTAGCAAACATATCTATTTTGGGCAAGAAAAAACCGGCCGCGTTCGCTAGATTTCAGCAAACGGGCCGGCTTCAGGGGTGCTAGCGTTTTAAACCGCACCCTCCAAAAAATTGGCTTACCTGACTCTTCGGAAATGGACTGTCAAAGTCCATCCGATATTGAACTGTCCCAATACCGAAAGAGACAGCCAAAACCAGGAATAGCCAAAAAATAACTTCTTTAGTCTTCATCTTCTCCCCCCTAAATCTAGAAGTGATAAACCAACACGCCCTGTTTGACATAAGTCTTCCAAGGCACGAAAGTCAAGATCCGCCCGGCAAATTGGCCGTCGCAACAATAAACCAGCACCGCACCGCAGTCGTATTGACCGAGGAAAATCGCTCGCTCACCAGCCTTGACATGATGCGGTAAAATGTAGCCATTTTTGTCGACGAATTTTCCCGCCGGCATCGCACCGGCATTGAAAAGACGAATCGGCGTCCACGGTTCCAGCTTTTGCCGATTGAAGTAGATCTTCAAATTCGGCTCGATTTTGGAACGCCGACAGAGTTCGGCCAGCGAATTTTCGATCATGCCGATCTGGCGATCTTTGAGCTGGCGATCTCTCCGCTCGGCATAATAGAGGCCCTTGTAGGTCTCTATCGCTATTTTCCGTTGGTCGAAAGCGGACTTGAGGCTTGTTATCGCCTTTTCATAATGAGCGATAACGTAAGCTCCCGCTTTGCTTTGCTCTTCCATAAGCATTTCATAGAGAGCCACTTTTTCCTTCTTGCCATGACTCACCCCGGATAAATAACAGCCATAACTGAGCAATGCCACACAGGCAATAAGCAAGAGAAGGAAAGCAATAATTATGCCAAAAAACTTAATGTCTTGAACGGTTTCTTTTTCCACACCCGGTCTCCTCTATGATATTTTTGTTAAAATTACAACTTTTTTACGCCACTTTCGACGCAACCATTTATTTTATCATAAAAAAAGCGCAATGTCAATTGTGAGAAGTATATATGCTAAAATTTAGCTAATATAAAGCAAAAATAATGATTATTTTTCCAAAGAAACAAGCCCCGGGTCCTCCAAGTCCAGAGCTTTTAGTATTCATATTTTTCCGGAAAATAAAAAAATGAAAATCTTCTTTTCTTTTTTAATATTTCCACGGCGCGGGAAGGACTATTGGTATAAATCCCAACGCGGTTATCTTGCTGGAAAAGAAAAGGGAGGATATGCTCCCAGTCCAAACCGCCAGAAGCCTCCCAATAGTTTTTTTTGCAATTCCCTTTTCCCTCTTTTTCATAGGGAAAATAAACAACCGGATCGCCTTCGTACTCGTTGCCGATAAAAAAATCACCGGGAACAAATACGAAATAATCATATATCTTAGCGACAACCTCCGGATTATTTTTCTGGGAAAAATAAGAACTTCTATTAAACGGTTCATGAATATAGCGAACCGTTATTCTCGGAGATGATTTTAATAACAAACAAATAAACATCACCCCTACCCAAAAAAGAAAAAAGATAAATATTTTTTTAATATTTTTCACTTTTTCTCTCCTTTTTTCCTTTTATTGTCAAAGATTTTTTTATTTTCCCCACAGTTTGGCCCAAAATTTCACTTTTGTCAAGTCCTGCGCGCGGGCGCACTTCGATTCCGGATTTTTGCATTCGTATATAATATCGCTGTCTTCGTCCGTTCTATGCACTTTTATATTTCTCGTTTCCAGCTTGGACAGTGTCTCCGCGTGCGGGTGGCCGTAGGAATTTTTCACTCCGACAGAAATCACCGCCTCTTCCGGACTTGCCGCATCGAGAAATTCCTCCGAAGAAGATGATTTTGAGCCATGATGCCCGATTTTCAAAACATCGACGTTGATATTTTCGCCGCTTTTGAGAATCTGCCCCTCCCCCGCCGTTTCCAGATCACCCGTGAAAAGGAAGGAATTCCCGCCGTAGTCGAGCCGCGCGACAACCGAAGAATTGTTCGCGTCGCCGGCGGCCGCTCCAACACTCCCGAAAGGAAAAAGGATCCGGATTTTCACGCCGCCGAAATTGATTTCGTCGCCGCGGACAGCTTCAACCGTTTCGACCCCGTCATAAGCGATGATTTCCCGCCACTCCCCGAAAGCCGCCGTATCTTTTTCGGCTTTGGTTTCGACCACCTTGCCTATTTTATAATTCCGGGCAACATCCGAAAGCCCGCCTATATGATCCCGATCCGGATGCGTCACAATCACCGCCTCAATCTCGCGATCGAAATAAGGAATGTGTTTTCCCAATTCCGCGAGCTCCGTTTTTCCGTTCGGCCCGCCGTCAATGAGGATCTGTTTCGTCCCTTTCTGGATGAGGATCGAATCCCCCTGCCCGACATTGAGAAAAATGATTTGTAGACGTCCAACGCCTACAAAAACTTGGTAAGATAGATACAGAAAAACTGCAATGAGGATCAAAATGGCAAAAAGATGAATCCTATTTTTCATCGGCTGGTTTTATTTTTATCCTGTTTTTTCCATAATACCAGAACAAAAAGCCCGAGAGAATTGTGTAGTAAGCCGCGATCTGTTTCCATCCGAAATTTTTGATCTCGAGCGAAGCCCAAGGGATATTTGCGAGCCATTGGACAATAAATAGCTCGAATTTTAGCAAGATATACGGCAAGAAGCCGATGATTTTCCCAAGCGGAGCAAACACGAAACCCGCGATCCCCGCCGCGAATCCGCCGAGCATGATGTAGGGAATTGCCGGAAGGATGAGCAAATTGGCAAGCGGCGAGATGACGGAAAGGTTTTCGAAACTGTTGAGGATGACCGGCAAAACGAAAATCTGCGCGGCGATCGAAAGGAACAAAGATTCTTTAATGAGGCTGATTTTCCCCGCTTTTTCGAAATATTTTTCAAATGCCGGCGAAAGATAGACGATCCCGAGCGTCGCAAGGAACGATAATTGAAATCCGGCGTCGTAGCGCAAAAGCAGAGGATTGAAAGCGAGCATTACGCCGGCGGCCGCCAAGATGGCGTTTTGGGAATTGGCGAGCCGCCCTTCTTTCATTGCCCAAATGACAAGGCTTCCCATGATTCCCGCCCGCACGGCGGAAGCGGGCGAACCGGTCGCGAGGACGAAAAATATTATGCCCAACAGTGCGAAAGAAAAAACCTGCTGGCGCCACAGGCCCATCAGTATCCCCGCTTCCATAAGAAAAGCGGCAACGATCGTCACGTTGTATCCGGATACCGCCACCGTGTGCGTCGTTCCCGTCCGCGAAAAAGCGTCCGAAAATTCGCCGGTCATCCGGTTGCTGCCGCCGAGAAGAAGCCCCTTGAGATAAGCCCCTTCCGGATCGGGAAAAACGGCCGAGAGGCTTGCCTCGAATTTGTTTTTCACGGCAAGGATCGCCGAATATATTTTTCCTCCCTTGCTTTTGCCAAGACCCGTGATTTGCGGCCGACTGCAAAGGCGATATATTTTGTCTTTGGCGAGATACATCCGGTAGTCAAACTTTTCATCGAAATTTTTGGGCTCTGCGAGGATGCAACTTACTTGGAGCCGGTCGCCGTATTCGTATTTCGGGAAAATGTCGGCGTTGAGAAGAATTTTGCCTTTCTTTCCGTCTTCCACGACCACTTTTTGGACTTTTTCGCCCGTTTCCGGTTCGCGGATGACCACAGCTTGAAATTCGGCGGGGCCGATTCGATCGTTTGCCAGATTGTATTTTGCGTTGTTTATGGAATTTTCCGTACGCCACAAACCGAGCGTAAAAAACAAAACAGCGGCAGAAATGACTATCGCTGTTTGATTTTTGGGATTGAGGATGAAAATAGCAACAGCAACGGCTGTTAAAATCAGAAGCAAACTGCCGCCAACAACCGACAGGAAAAACGATGCCGTAAAAACTCCAAAAAGAAAGCTTGAGGCAAGAATGAAAAACACGCGCGATTTGGTCATGTCTCAATTATATCCCGCGCGGATATAAAGCAAAAGGCGGCCGCTGGAAATTTTCCCGGCAACCGCCTTTCGAAAAAGATTGATTATATTAGACTGCTAATCTCTCGCTCACAACCAATTAACAGTCCTTTTATTTCTTCAGCAACAGTCGGACTGAGACTCCATCTATGTTGCTCAATTAATCCCTGGATACTGTCCGCTGTTTTGGATATCAACTTAATTTTTTCAAAATTTATAAAAGGTTGAATATGATCTTGCTGATAATATTCAACTGATTTATAGATTCCTCTTAACCTTTCGGTAAATTCCCGAATTCTTGTATCATAGATGACCGGCAAGCTTTCACTTTTTTTTGCTAAAGCGAGTGCTATTTGAGCTCCGGCAAACTGAACAACATGAGGAAAAAGATTAAGTGATGCAAATGGCATTTATAGCGCCTCCAAATATAAATTTTATATTTTTAACCCGTCGTTGCGGGGGTTTTTCACAACCTACCTATTATACACCTTCAAAAGCTATTTGTCAATATCCACGATTTTGGTCCTGATGGATCGGCCGGCGACAATGGCTATTTTTGCCTTAGAAATGCCCAAATACTCGGCCAACAATTTCACAACCGCTTCGTTGGCTTTCCCCTTCTCGGGAGCGGCAACCACATAAGCCCGATATTCCTCCTCTGATATTTTTTTCAGTTCGTTCCGCCCCGCCCGCGGAATTGCTTTTATATATATTCGCATACGATTTACCCGAACATTGAATGTTCGGGTGAGACGAATTTCTTTGCTTCGGAAGTGATATTTATATCTCCCCGGTAATCCAAAAACACCGCGGCGATTTTGTTCTGCTCCGCAAAATCGAATCCCTTTTCTTTCCCCATGAGCACAAGTGTTTTCGCCCGACCGTCGGCGTTTTCCACATTTTCAGAAATCACGGAAACCGTGCGGAGCTCGTAGGAATATTCATTCGGATTTTTCGGGTTCACGAGATGGTGGTATTTTTTTCCGGCAATTTCCCATTTTTTGCGGCTGATTCCTGAAGTTGCAACTCCTCTTTCGGAAATTTCGAGCATCAATTTTTCCGGATCGGCCCCCTCCACTTCGATTTTCCAATCCTCGCCTTCGGCATTTTTTCCGGCGGCATACATATCCCCGCCCGAATCGGCCAAAAAATTCTCCCAACCCGATTCCTTCAAAAATTTCGTGGCGCAATCGGTGATATAACCTTTCGCCACGCCGGAAAAATCCATCCTTCGTCCGAAAAATATTTTCCCGCCGTCGATTTTCAAATCTTCGGCCAGGTCAGAATTTATCGGATCAAAATCCGCGCCGGATTTTTTGTTCGCAAAATCCAAACTTCGAAAATCTTTGTCATATCCGATTTTCTCAAGGATTTCAACAATGCGAGGATCGTATAATCCCCCGCTGATTTTTCCATATTCCAAAATCCGCTGAGATAGGTACAAGATATCCGGCGAGGCATTTTGCCACACGCCGAGATTTTGGTTGAGTCGGCTCATTTCGCTTTCCGGATCAAAACGGGAAAATATTTTTTCTTTTTGCCGATATATTTCCTTGGCCTTTTCAATATCCTTCCCGGCTTTTTCTTTTTCGGAAGCATTAACGGCAATTTGAATCAGAATTTCCGTCCCGAGCGCGCGAAAGGCAGATTTTATGATCTCTTTTTTCACAGACGCGAGCATGAAAAATTAGTTTATCCTCTCTTTCACTTCATTCAAAATTTTATCATCGATTTGATCTGGAACCATATCGCCCGGCGGATTGTGGATCGTCGCTTCGCGGTATATCAAATTTTTTGCCTTTTTGGCCGCTGTTTTCAAAAAATCTTTTTCCGGTTTTCGGATGGACAGCGTGAAAGGCGAAAAAGAAACCGACCAAATCCCTCCGAGCCAAGAGACGGTTATGACCAGCAATATAAACAGTAGAAGCAATTTTTTGAGCATATATTTGAGAATTTGAAATTTGAAATGAATTTTCAGTGATTCAATTTTAATTTGTCATTGATTTTAAATTTCAAATTTGGTTTTTCAAATTTACCGTATCTCCACTTTTTCAAAATACTTCTCCAATTTTTTGGCAATTTTTTCCAGATCCGGCTTTTCACCCTTCAGTTTCCTCATCATTCCGGGATTAAGCACCTTCCCCTTATCTTCAAATTCCTGCAGGACATATTTTTTCGCGCCTTTGAGCCACCGGCCGATTTCCTTGAAATCCGTCTCCTCGTGCAGCCCCGGAACGACCGTCGTCCGAAATTCATAATCCGCCCCGCTGTTTTGGATAAGGTTCACGCTCAATTTAATACGCTCGATGTCCAAACTGGCATTCGTCGTTTTTTCGTATTTTTCCGGCGTATTTTTGATGTCCATCGCCGCAAAATCGACCAATTTTTCGGAAAATAGCGTCCGTAAAACGTCAGGACGCGTCCCGTTCGTGTCCAGCTTGACCTTGAATCCCAGATTTTTTATCTTCCGGATGAAATCCGCAATATCCGGCTGGATCGTCGGCTCGCCGCCCGTGATGCATACGCCTTCAAGTTTCCCCTCGCGTCCGTTTAGAAACTTAAAAAAATCATCAACCAGGACGCTTGATACGTCATACTTTATGCCCGATACCAGTTCCGGATTGTGGCAAAAGGGACAGCGGAAATTGCAACCGGCCGTAAAAACCGTCGCCGCGATATGGCCGGGATAGTCAATAAGCGTCAGTTTTTGAAGACCACCGAGTGTCATAAAGATATATCATAAATCGCCGAAGATTTGGAATTTTTGCAGAAAATTCAAATCTTCGGCGATATTTCCAAGCTAAGTTCAAGATACAACAAACTCTTTTCGATCCTCGAATTCAGTCGCTTTTCCGGTATTCCATTGCTGGACCGGGCGGATGTAGCCGACGATACGCGAGTAGACTTCGCATTTTTGCTCAACAACGCATTTCGGGCAAACATGGTGTTCACCGGATATATACCCGTGCGTCGGGCAAACACTGAACGTCGGCGTCAAAGTGAAATAGGGCAAAGAAAACTTTTCCGAAACCGTTTTCACCAATTTTTTGGTCGTTTCCACATCTTGGACGCGCTCGCCGAGAAACCCGTGAAGGACTGTTCCACCGGTATATTTTGTCTGGAGCGGTTCTTGAAGCTCGAGCGCTTCGAACAGATCATCCGTATGGCCCACCGGCAATTGGGTAGAATTGGTATAATACGGATCTATCTTGTTTTTTTCGGTGACTTGTCCGTTTGCGAAAATCATATCGGGGAACTTAGCCAAGTCTTTCCTGGCCAGGCGATATCCGGTTCCCTCGGCCGGCGTTGCTTCAAGATTGTACAAGTTTCCGGTTTCTTCCTGATATTTCACCATTTTGTCCCGCATGTGGGTGAGAACTTCTTCGGCAAATTTGATTCCCTTTGGGCTGGCTGTCGTTTCATCCATAAAATTCACCAGTGCTTCATTCATGCCAACAATGCCGATCGTGGAAAAATGGTTTGACCAATACTGTCCGCGCCGCTTGTATATCGCGTCCAAGTAGAACCGAGCATAAGGATAAAGGCCTTTTTTCATGAAATTTTCGATCAGTTTTCTCTTAGTCTCAAGGCTTTCTTTCGCGATATCCATCAATCTGTCGATGCGCGCGTAAAAATCTTTTTTGTTCTTCGCAAGATATCCGATGCGGGGCAGATTGATTGTCACCACCCCGATGGAACCCGTGAGAGGGTTCGCTCCGAAAAGCCCGCCGCCGCGCTTGTGAAGTTCCCGGTTATCGAGCCTCAAACGGCAGCACATGGAACGCGCGTCTTCGACGCTCATGTCGGAATTCACGAAATTGGCAAAATAGGGAATCCCGTATTTGGCGGTCATTTCCCAAATCGCCTTGAAATTATCATTGTTCCAGTCGAAATCCGGGGTGATATTATAGGTCGGGATCGGGAAAGTGAAGACCCGGCCATTGGCATCCCCTTCCGACATCACCTCGGCAAAAGCTTTGTTGATCATATTCATCTCTTCCTGGAATTCTCCGTATTTTTCCGGCTGCGGCACGCCGCCGATGACCACTGCTTCTTCGGCCAAAGTTTTCGGCGACACCATATCCATGGTGATGTTCGTGAACGGCGTCTGAAAACCCACCCGGGTCGGCACATTCACATTGAAAACAAATTCCTGCATCGATTGCTTCACGTCGTTGTATGACAGGCCGTCATAGCGCACGAAAGGCGCGAGAAGCGTGTCAAAGTTGGAAAAGGCTTCAGCTCCCGCCACCTCCCCCTGGAGGGTATAGAAAAAGTTTATGATTTGCCCAAGAGCGGTCCTCAAGTGTTTTGGCGGCTTGCAAGCAATTTTTCCCGGAACACCGGTAAAACCGCGCCGAAGGAGATCTTGAAGGTCCCAACCGCAACAATAGGCTGCAATTTTGTCAAGGTCGTGGATATGAAAATCTCCTTCATCGTGCGCGTCACGGATGGCTTTTGAATAGACGCGGTTGAGCCAATATTTCGAACTCACGATGGATGAAATATAATTATTGAGCCCTTGGAGAGAATAGCTCATATTGGCGTTTTCCTTCACTTGCCAGTCGATTTCTTTTATGTATTTGTCAACCAGATCAACCGCTTCCTTGAGCGATTCCTCCGACTCGCGGATTTTTCGGTGCTGTTCGCGATAGAGAATATAGGCTTTGGCCGTTTCTTCAAAGTCGAGAATCATGAGAACGCGCTCGACCAAGTCCTGAATTTCTTCAATTTCCGGCACGTTGCCTTTTTTGTAATTTTTGTTGAGCAGCCGCACCACTTTGTCGGCAACTTTTTGCGCCTCTTTTTCCTTTCCTTCGCCGGTTTCCGCAAAAGATTTCATCACTGCTTTTGTGATTTTATCTTGCTCGAATTTCACCACCCGGCCGTCGCGCTTTACGACCCGCGTGACCTGGTTTTTAAAACCTTTGTTTTTTTTGACCATTTTCTGGCCTTTCTTGACTGCAATCATATTTTTGTTTTTACCTCCCCTAAGTTAATTATTTTTTAAAAATATATAAAATTATTTAATTTTCTTCTTAGCTTCTTATTTTTTCGTTCTGTATTTTTTCCGCTTCTTTTGCAAACGTCTCCGCACTGCCAAAACCTTTGTATACCGATGCGAACCGAAGATAAGCCACATCGTCCAGCTCTTTCAGTTTTTCGAGAACCAGCTTCCCAATCAACCGGCTGGGAATTTCGCAGTTGCGGTTGATCTGCAATTTGTATTCAATTTCGTCCACCGCTTCTTCAATTTTTCTTTCTTCCACCGGCCTCTTTTCGAGCGCTTTTCGCAATCCGTTTTCCAATTTTTCCCGCTTGTAGTCTTCCTTGCGCCCGTCTTTTTTCACTACCACGAAGTTCAGCAGTTCCAGCTGTTCATAGGTACTGAATCTTTTCTGGCACGCGAGACATTCCCGGCGGCGGCGGATCACCTTCCCGTCGCTCGTTTCACGCGAGTCGATCACTTTGGTGTCCGGATAGTTGCAATATGGACAAAGCATAATTTCGAGAATTAATAAAGGATATCCCTATGGATCCCTTTTCATACTATATATTGTGTATCTATAAAGAATTTTACCACAAGCAAAAAGCCCCGTCAAAGGGGCTTTTTTATCGTAATATTTTGGGTTATCCACAGGCTGTTTTTTTAGTTGCTCGGATTCGTCTCAATCCAACCGCAACTTTTTTTGCCGGGAGCAGTGCAGGAAACAGAAGTTGTGGGGCACCTTCCCGTACAGGTCCAAGTGACACTATAAGCATTCTCATTGGAAAACCCGCTGAAGATATTTCCGGCAACACAAGGATTCGAAGTGTTGTCTGTGCAGAAATTGACGTCCGATCCGCAAGCTGCCACAACGGATGCAGCCTGGATTGCCCGGCAATTCGCAGAAGAACCTCCGTATTGGCCGGAACAAGTCCAATTCCAAGTCCCCGAAACCGAAGGGGGATTAGCCGGATCATAGGAATTACATAATTCGCCGGCATCCATAGTTCCTGGATTTGGAATATCGCCGGGACAAAACGAATCACTATTATTTGGGGGAGTTTTACAGGCACCATCGACAGGTATTTCCAAGATAGCTACACTTCCATCCACCCAAGCCGAAGCATTCGAAGGATTCAAGGCTTCAATCGCCCTAAAGCGGAAACTCTTCAAGCCCGAAGTTATCCACTGATGGAGAGTGGCATATTGAAAGCCGCTTGCCGGTCCGGAATTGCTATCCTCGTATAAACCCGGGGCACCTGCCGGATCCCATTCGATTTGATATATTATTTGATCTCCTTCGGCATCAGTCGAACCTCCGATAGTAAACGTTCCATCCGTATTCACATTAAGGGTGCCCGGGCAATTGATGCAATGGGGAGAAGTTGGCGGGGTATTGGCCGGACCAGCATTATATCGATAATTTATAACTTGACCGGGGATATTGATGGTATAATCACCCGCACACGAAACCCCTCTTCCTCTGTTAGGCCCTCCTAATGATCGAGTAGCCGGAATGGAACAGCCAGTCGCGGTACACAAATAATCACAGCCTCCAGAATAATAAAACACGAAGTTTCTACTTGGTCTTATTTTCGACTGAAGTTTACCGGAATTAGTCTCTGTAGTCTCGCAATACTGATATACACATGCATAACCATCACCAGATCCACTGCAGTCTGGCCCGCCTAATGAACACGGATCCCAAGTGACACTACTTTTATAATAGTAATAACCATACGTTGATCCATAACGCACATTGATACTGATTTCACCGCCACCTTCCAATACAGTACAGCGCCATTTAAGATATCCGTCTTGGACGCAACTCACGGGGCCAGAGGTTGAAATTGTGATATCCGGAGGATTCAAGGATTGGGTCACGTCGACATCGGACGTATTTGACGGGTTTGGAGTATAGGGCAAGCGATAATATGGCAAACTATCTCCGCTTGCTCCAGCCCTCCAGAAACCAGGAGGGGTATCACCACTCAACCCGGTCATATACCAGCTTATTGAATTTGAATCCGTATGCGTGGAATCCTCGATCCAGAACACGTCTCCTGGACTGACATTGCGATATGCATCACCTGCAGTCGAAGTGGAGGAGTATTTCACCGTGCCTGAAATATTTCCCACCGGCGCCCAGGCCTTGCCCCCTGTTACGCCCCAAAGATAAGCCAGCGAAGGAACATACGGCTGAGAAACCGCCACGCTTTTCGCTTGCGCGACATCAGCACTGCCGCAAAAAAGCAATCCCGCTGATATTATTAGAAGTGCCAGCATAAAAGCACTGGGATTATTTTTCTTTTTCTTGTAGGCGTAATGCCCTAAGCCCCCAAGCAACATGATCAGCGCAAGAAAGAAAACACTTTTGACTATTTTATCGATCCAGATATTTTGAGCAGTATTGGCGGAACATTTTATGGAGTTTATTTTTGAACAGTCAAAGATTGTGGCATTTTGATCAATAATTTCTCCCTCATTATTTTTTATTTCGGTTGTCAGCACAACATAATTATAAGCCTGATCTGGCTTGAAATTTTGTTCAAATCCCATAACATCACCGGTGATAATTCCGCTGTAATCACTCTCTTGAATAACATTTCCGGCTTCGTCCGACAAAGCTGTATGTATGGCATACCTTTCCTGCTTGCTTTCCCACTCCTTCTGAAGTTGTTCAGAATCTTGTTCAGAGAAATTGCCATCTTTATCCGGCAACTGAACATAAGGACTTTCATTTTGCTTGACCGCATGAGCTGTCAAATAAATCGTGCTATCCTCGCCTTTCTGCAACGGGAATTTGTCGAGTCCTTGGGAATTTATCCTGACCAACTCCTTGGTATTCCTCGCAAAACGTATATCCAAAACAGACTTTGCTCCATTTTGATCAGCAGTCACCACCACATAATTCACCGGGTAACTGTTCTTTTTCACTTTGTACTCAAGATTTTTCGTTTCACCCGGCGCGAGTTGTACGCTTTCGCTACGATTATCAATCCGGTTTTCTTTTCTCATATTGTCCCAATAATAGGTATTCCAGGTTATCTTTACATCTTGCGCTTTGCCAGTGGTATTTTTTAACGGGGCATTCAAGACAACATCCTCATCTTCCGAATAACTCTTGATAAATCCCACAAAATTATAAAGGTCGCCATTTACCTTTACCGAATTAATATCAAAAAGAACGCTTCCCTCCGCCTGACTGTTTTTCAGCGTAAACCTCAATGCGCTTCCAGTCACATCATTGGTAAAAGGAAGGCCCAGATAATTGAATTTATGAGCCGATTGGAAAAATGGAACAATATAATATTCGCCGTCAGGAAGATAATTTGACAGATGATAAGATAAATCCTTCTTCTCAACCGCTTTCCCATCAAGATTGATATTTTCAGCAGCATCCCATTGATCCATCAAATAGTCAGCATTATTTCTCAACTCTTCAGGAGGGATTTGTTCAAAATAATTCACACTTCCATCAGCTAATTGCTCCTGCCGTTTGAATAATTTCAAATACAAATTTCCATCAACAATCGGCAAATCATTTTCGTTTTTTATTTCTGCCTGAAAATTAAAATTGGCTCCAGCGATAGTCTGCGAAACGCCAGAACTAAGCTGAACATCAATTGATCCAAATTTATACCATTTAGTAACTGTTCAATATCTTTTTAACAATACTCTCACGAAACACAAAACTATCATTTGCAAACTTGAATTGAGTTTTCGTTCACAGTTCTTCCAAAGCCTTCGGCATTTTTCGAGCCAAGAGAAAC